>DASZMZ010000059.1:0-7263 GCA_035551455.1 Candidatus Sulfopaludibacter sp. | reverse complement strand
TCTTCCACCGACCCGCCGCAGAAACGATCGATCAACTGCTGCACCGCCTGCGCCGCCACATTCCGCTTCGACTCCGCGGGACGATACACAAAGGTGCGTCCGTCCACCTGGTGAGACACGTACCCCTTCTCTTCGAGTTTGCGCAGGATGGTCCGGATGGTGGAGTCCTTCAGCACACGCTCCGCCTCCACCCCTTCGCGGCAAGACTCGGCCGTGCAGTCCGGGTGCGCCCACACGTAGTCCATGAGCAGTTGCTCCAATTGGGTGAGATGCTTTTTTCTGTTAAACATTCTAGCGTTATAATTAGTAACACTAGCGGGCCTGGCCGTCAATAGCCCTTTTTTACCACTTCACGCGAAAGAACTGCCGCGGACCCGGGCCCTCGTCCGCAATCGCGGCGGCCGCCGTTCCCAGTGCGAACGAATGTAGCCGCAGACCCGCAACCGTTTCATCCAGCACATCCAGCGTGGCCGGATCCTGGTGCAGCCCGAGGCCTACCGCTTTCGAGGCAGCTTCTTTGCGCGTCCACAGTAGGTGCCGGAACCAGTGGCGATCGGCAGCGTCCAGACGCCCGTCCATGCGCCGCTCCCGATCCGTCATCGTAGTGAGCAGAAACTCGCTGTCGCCCGGCCGCGATTCCTCGACGTCGACACCCACGCGGCCCTGCGGATTCATGCCGATCAGCAAGTGCGCGCCCGAGTGCGACACGTTGAACTCGCCGACGCCGCCCTCTGCCAACACCGGCCGCCCGAGCGGTGTCTGCACCAACTTCACTCCGGCGCCCAACAGATGGCGCAGCGCTCCGCGACTGGCCACGCTGCGCTCGCGATCCTCCAGCCGGATGTACCGGGCGGCGCGCGCCGTCTCGTCCTCCGTCAAGAGCGTGCGCAGATAGCGGACCGTATCACCGCCCGCGGGCAGCGGGAAATAGAAATACGCAATCGATGGCTGCACTTGCAAAGCGTGAAACCGCGCGTCCACCCATTCCGGCGTCAGCAGGGGAATTGCAGGGCTGCCCATTTCAACCGTCCAGTCCCCCGGCGATCCGTTGTAGCGCGGGCAAGCCGTCGACGTCCGTCGGCAACTCGGGCAGCGCGAGCAGCCGGGGAATCTTGGCCCCGAACTCCCGCTTCACTGCGTCCCACGATTTCTCCTGCGCCGCGCTGACGTCGCCGTACCACTCGATCAGACCCCGCGCGTCGCCCGCCAACTGCAACTTCGGCCAGACGCGATTCACCACGAGGCGCTCGATGGCGAATTTGCGTTTGTGCAATTCCGCCCAGAACCAGGCCGCGTCGGCGCGAGCCTTGAAGGGGCTGCTCACAATCGTGAAGGCCGTGGTCCGCGGATCGCGCAGAGCTTCCAGCGTTTTTCCGGTCTCTCGCGCGTATCCCTCGGCCACACCCTGGAACGCCGAGAAGAATTCCAGCACGTCGCGGGTCAATTGCGCGCCCACCAGTTTCTCCACCTGACGGTACAATTCCAGACCCACGCGACCCAATCGAGAGACGCTGGACTTCTCCCACCAGTGATACGTCCGGCCCACCAACTTGACCAGCGGCGTTGTCACCAGCCGCACGAAGAACTCGGGCTTATCCAAAAACTCCAGCGCATGGCGCGAGGGCGCAGTGTCAACGACGATGGTGTCGTACTTCTGCCGGGCCGCCTCGCCAATCACCGCAATGGCCATCAACTCCTGCATGCCGGCCATCGACCCGAGGGCATGAAAGATCGCGTGCGGCAACAGAATCTCGAGCTGTTCCGGAGTGGCGAAGCGCCGCGCCAGTTGCTCCAGCGATACCCGGGTGTCCAGTTGCGCCACCCACAATTCGCCCTTCGCCGCCACGCCTTCCAGCGCCACTCTGCGATGCTCGCCCGCCGTGCCCATGGAGAGCGCCGTCTTCAGCCGGGCCGCCGGATCGATGGTCAACACGAGGCATCGCGCGCCTTCCATGGCCGCCTTCAGACCCGCGGCGGCCGCCACCGACGTCTTCCCTACCCCGCCCGACCCGACGAAAATGCGGATCTTCATAACGCTTCGCCCGCCGCCGGAGCCACCTGCCCGGCCAGTTCGAACAGCAGATCCAGATCGCTGCTCCACGAAGTTTTCCGGCGCACCAGGTGCATCGAGGACTTCACCGAATCGCGCAACGTCCGCAACTGCAGCCTTTCGATTTCGATGCGGCCGCGCAGAAACTTCACATCCGCCTCGCTACCCGCCAGTTTCGCGAATACGGCATCCAGCGGCTCTTCCGATGCGGCCAGCGGCGACGTCAGATTGCAGATCACATCGCGCGTTCCAATCCCCAGTTCCTGCAACTGCTGGCAGAGCTCGACAGTCTCCTGCACTGCCATCTCTTCCAGCGTGGCCACCGGAATTACGGAGAAGCGCGCGGCATCGGAGAACAGCCTGGTGATTTGTGCGCCCAGGAGCGCGAACGGCCCCGACAGATACGTGTCGAAATTTCGCGAGACGCGCAGCATCTGTAAAAAGTGGCCGGTCGCCGGGGCGTCCCACACCAGCCGGTCGAATTTCTGGCCGCTCTCTTTTTGGTCCTCGGAGAGCTGCCGCAAGCGGTTGAGAAAGGCGATCTCCTTCAACCCCGGCGCCACTTCCACCAGGCTCTGATACACCTTGCTCGACAGCACCGCCTTCACCAGCAGCGCCGAGGGAAGCTTCTGCCGCACCGTATTGTTCAGCACCTCGATCGGGTCGATCCGCACCACAAACAGATTCGCCGCCGCCACCGGGTGGGCCTGCTGCAAGCCTGCCAGTGAAACCACCGACGAGACTTCCGTTAGCGGATGCGAGGTGACGATCACCGTGCGCAAGCCGCGCATCGCATAGCTCAGACCGAGCGCGAAGGAGATCGATGTGCGCCCCGTGCCGCCTTTGCCACAGAAGATCGTCACGCGCTACTTCCCCTTGGTTTCCGTGGTGGAATACTGGCCGAACAGCCACGTCCGGTAGCCGAGCGGAGTCTTCACGATGCGCACGAGCGGCTTGCGACGGATGGCGAGATCACCATCGACCGTTCCCTGGGCGGCCACCGTCTCGGTTGCCGACATGGTGCGCACGAATTTCTTGAGCGCCTCGCCGGTGTCGCGCAGCGCCCGGCTGGTCATGCCGTCCACCAGGAAGCGCGGCGCCATGAAGCCGGCGTCCACATCCAATTCGGCGATCACCACGGTTCCCTTCTGATCGGCGGCATCCATCAGGCGGTACGTTCCGGCGTACCGTTTGATGTCGGTGCCTTTGATCATCCAGAATTTCAGCAACTGCGTGGGCGATGCTTCAAACCGGAGCCCCACGTCGATGCGCTTGGCGCTGTTCATCACCACGCGCACGTCCGTGAGGCTTCCATTCACTGCCAGGACCTCGCATTGTTCGCAGGATGGCACCCACTCAGCGTACTGCGCAAAGCCCGCCAGCGCCGAAAACACCTGCTGCCGCGGCGCATCCACATTGATGACGGCCTTAATCATTTGCCGAATCCGTCACCGGCACCATCTTGTATTTCCGGCCGCGCAGCCAGCAGATCATGCCCTGGTCCGTCTCCACAATTTCGAGGACTCTCTCGCAGCCGGACTGGGCCAGAATACCGTCCGGCAGAAAAATCTCCACGTGATTCTTCAGCGCTTCCAGACACTCGGCCGGCTCCATGAGACTCCGCCACGCGGACGAGAAGCGCGCCACCGAGACGGGACGCTCCACGCGCAACGACACGCTACACTGGCCGCCCGCCGCGGGCTCCAAGCCCCATTGGATCCCGGTGATGGGTATCTCCTCCTCCACCGGAAGCCACGAAACCTCTTTATCCTTGCTGTGGATGCACTCCATGCTGACGCGGGTAGCCTCGCCGCCGGCCAGTTCGAGCTCGGCCAGGACAAGGTCGCCCTCGCGCGCCAGCAATTTCGCGGCGGTCACTTGAGGCAGCCACTCGGGCAGCCGTGCGTAGTCGGTCAACACCTCGTACAACAGGGCCGCGTCACCGGGAATCAGCAGCGTCGACTGCTTCGCCACTCGGGACCTCCATCCAAATGCTACTACCACGCGGGATGTGCAGCCGCCAGTGCTCGTCACGCCGTATGCGGCGGCTCAGCCGCGCCGCGCCGGATTCCGCCGGACGGAGCACGGTCACCGAGACTTCGCCGTCACCGAACGCCTGCAGGCGCAGGGTCCGATCCTCACAGGAGGGGAAGATGCAGACCTTGACATCATCCACGGTGGTGGCCCAAACGCCGGGTTCGGCCTGCACCGTCACGGGACAGCCAATCACCGCCATGGAGAATCGCGTCATCGCCCGCGCCACATAGAGCGGCGCGAAGACGCCCACCAGCATCTTCTGAATCGAGCTTTTCGTGGTCGCATACACCCGCGTGATTTCACCGGTGTCCGGCAGCATCGAAATGATTCCGTTCGTTGCCGGAGTCTCCATGGCGTGGGCAGGCTCAAGGGTCGCGGCCGGCGCCTGCGCCTGGCTGACTTTCGCATTGGTGGCGCGCAGCCGGGCCACCAGGGCCTTCACCATCTGAATGGCCAGTTGCGGATGCTTGTTCATGAGCTTCGAAAAGCCGTCGCGCGTGAGCAGCAGGCACTTGGTGTTTTCCAGACAGACCACGTGCGCCGACCGAGCCCGATCGTCCACGATTGCCAGTTCGCCCACGCAATCGCCCGCCCCGAGCTCGGCAACGGTGACGCGGCTACCCTGATTTTCGATCTCCACTTTGACTTTGCCGGTGGTGATGAAGTAAACGCCCAGCCCGGGTTCGCCCTGACGGATGATGAAATCGCCGGACGCAAACTCGCGGTCGAAACACTGCTGGGCGATGCGCTTCACCAACTTGTCGTCGAGCGATTCGAAGAAGTCCAGCCTGCGGATTACAGCAACATCGTCCAGAGTCATGAGCCTTTTACTGGTTTCCCATGGCCTTTTCGAAATCGGCGTGAGCCGTCAAGTAAGAGGACAACGCCTGTTGATACTGGTAGTCCGCGTCGGACATCGACGCCTGGGCTTCCAGCAGATCCTTCAGCAGCACCGACGCGGTGGAATACCGCTCCGTGGCCACGCGCACTTTCTCGCGCGCCGTTTCCTGGGCCATCTGCATGACGCGCAATAACTGGCGGCTCTCATCCAGCTTGCGGTAATGGCCTTCGACTTCCATCAGCACCTGGCTCTCGATATTTTGCACCGCGATGCGCGCCTGGTCGATGGTGAAACTCTTGATGCCCAATTCCTTCTTCCGCCGGCCCCAGTCCAGGATATCCCACTTCACCGTGAAGCCCGCGGCGGCGATATTCTGCGGCGCGCCGTTGATGCGGAACGTCGACATATACGAGAGATCGAAGCTGACTTCCGGCGTGTATTCGGACTTCTTGAGGGAACGGTCCTGCTGCGCTTCGGTGACCTTCAACTTCGCCTCGCGAATTTCGGGACGCTGCGCCAGCGCCTGGGTCCGCGCCGCCGCCAGGTCTGCCGCATCCAGCGAGGGCGCAGCCAAGGTCCGCACTGAGAACTCGGTCCGCGCGTCGCGTCCCATGAGATCGTTCAACTGCTCTTTCTGCGTGGCCAGACCCAATTGTAGCGATGCCGAATCGTACTCGGATTTGGCGAGCCGCGCCTTCATCTCCAATTCCTCCGACTTCAAGACGACTCGCTGCGCCGCATTCTCCGCCGCCACCCGGCTGAGTTCGCGCAGGGTCTTGATGGTGTTCTCATTGGCCGCCAGTGCGCTCTCTGTCTGGAGAATCCTGTAGTAAGCCTTACGAACTTCACTGGCAACGGACTGTTCGACGGCGCGCAGCCTTTCTCGGGCGGCATTACTCTCGGTTTCTTTCAGGTGAATTCCCACACCAATCCTATGGAGAAAAGAAATTGGCTGCGAAAAATCGGCGCCGACTAAAGTAATGGGATGACGGGGCGTGGTGACCGAAGTATTCTGCGCGGGAATCGGACCAGTTGCAGGATATACCCCCCAAATTCCTGCGGGAAAATCGATATTCACGGGATGCAGAAGTTGCGCCTCATACAAATTAAACTTCAATGTCGGCAGGCGGTAGGTGCGCGCCACCTCGATTTCCAAATCGCTTTTCTTCACTTCCAGGCGTGATGCAGCCAGTGTGCGGTTGTTTTCAGAGGCTTGCGAGAGAGCCTGTTCCAGACTCAACTCTTGTGCGGCGAGCGGGAGCGCAGCGAACAGTAAAATTCGGCAGAGCATAAGCGATTAGGACTGCAGAATTCTAGCATATTTTAGGCCTCTTTTCGCCTATTTTCCTGGTTCGCGGCAGCGCTTCATGCACTTGTCGCGTAAGGAGCGGCCGAGGAAATTCAATTGTCAAAGATCAGCAGCGGTGGACGTTGTTTAGCCAGGGTTTTTGACGGCTACTGGCGGATTTCGGGGTCGATTTTACGGGTTGAAAAATCAAAATCGGGAAGCAGGATTTCGTCGGGGTATTCGGGGGCCTCTCGTTTTGTTTTCTGGGGTTTGAGTTTCTCGGCGGCTAGGCGAATGGCTTGTTCCTTGCGGAGGAGGTCGAGATTCTTTTCCATCTTGCGGTGGAGGCGGCTTTCGTAGAGGGTCAGGAGGTTGAAGTTTTTGACGTTCTTGACCCAGGCGAGGGACTGGAGAAAGGCGTCGGAGACCTGCGGGGGCTGTTTGGCGTAGGGGTCCTCTTTGGTGTTCAGGCCGATGCCGAGGAGGGTATTTTCGATGGACGCGGCGCGGGAGAGACGCCAGGCGTCATCGGCGATGGCTTGGGCGAAGGACGTTTCGAGTCCTCCGACGGGGGCCAGGGATTCGAGCAGGGCTTTGCAGTGTTTGTTGTAGGCCTCCTGTTCGGGTTTGGTGAACATCATGACTTGGCCGGTCAGGCCGTGACGGTAAGCGTTGATGATGCGGCGATCAGGCAACGCGGCTTTATCTTCGATTTGGATTAGCTTGGGGCACATAGTGACTCAGCTCCTTCCTGATTTCATTCAAACATGGCAAGGGGGAGAACCAGGGCTGAAAATCCGTTAAGTGATTGAGAGGACAGAGTGAAAAGAATTTGCGAAACGTGTGACTGGATTTTGATTCTCTGTGGATTGAATGTCAATGTAAGCCATTTGTTCCAACAACGCCGACGAAGAAAAAGGAGACAGACGACGAAAGGCGATCGTCTGTCCCACTGCGCAGTTCGGTTGCTGAGGAAGAAACGGAGGACGGATGATATTGATATTATGGTTCCGAATGCACCTACCCATGGGCCGGGACGATTGGTTT
>DASZMZ010000058.1:0-3440 GCA_035551455.1 Candidatus Sulfopaludibacter sp. | reverse complement strand
CGCCCAATTGCATACGGCGGTGCGGCAGGACAATCAGCTTCTCATGCTGATGGAGTTTGTGGACGGCATCACGCTGGAGCAGCGGCTCAAAGAGGGTCCTCTGCCTGTGCCTGAAGCGGTCGAGTGCATCCGTCAGGTCTTAAGCGCGCTGGAGTTCGCCCACCAGAACGGGGTGATCCACCGCGACATCAAGCCGGCCAACATGATGCTGACCACCAATGGCGTGGTCAAACTCATGGACTTCGGCATCGCCAAAGCCTCCAGCGACCACAAGCTGACCATGACCGGCACCACCATGGGCTCGCTCTACTACATGTCGCCGGAACAGATCCAGGGAGCCTCCAATCTGGATGCGCGCGCCGACCTCTACTCGGTGGGCGTGTCCCTCTATGAACTGGTCACCGGCAAACGGCCCTTCGATGGCGACAGCCAGTTCGCCATCATGTCGGCGCATCTGGAGAAGATGCCGGTACCGCCGATCACGCTGGATCCGCGGATGCCGCAGGGTTTGAACGACGTGATCCTGATGTCGGTGGCGAAGTCCCCGGACGGCCGGTTCCAGACGGCGGGCGCGTTCCGCAATGCGTTGGGAGCAGTAGTGGCGGCTCCGCAGCCGGTTCCCGTAGCGCAAGCCGCGCCGGTACAACCGGGACCCACGCTTCCCATGCCGAGGGCAGCGGCCGCCGCTCCCGCAAAAAGCAAGCGCGGTCTGTGGATGGCGATCGGTGCGGTGGCCGCGGTCGGCGCGCTGCTTGCGCTGGTCCAGTTGGCCCCTTGGAAAGGGAGTAAGGCCGCGGTGCCTCCAACGCAAGTCGCCGCAACCAATCCCGCCCCGGTTACGCCGCCGGTCGCAGTCCCGACGCCGGCGACGGAGCAACCGATTGTTGCGGAGAAGCCTGTCGATCAGCCTGTCGATAAGCCTGCCGTGAAGCCGGCCGATCCGGCGCCCGCGACCGTCAAGCCGCGGCCCACACAAACGGCGGCGCAGCATCCTGCGATTTCGCAACCAATGCAGCAGCAACAGCCGGTGCAGACGCCTCAGCAGCAACCCGTTCAAGCCGCCGCGCCACCGCCTCAGCCGCAGCCCGTCGCGTCGGCGCCCGCGCCGGATCCCGGACCCAGCCGCGCCGAACTGCAGAAGGTGCGCGAATCCCTGGCGCTGATGAACAATCGGGCCGCCACCGTCCGCAGCAGCATGGAAAGTCTGCGCCGCTCGCAAGCCGCGCAGGGCTACAACATCGGCGGCCAGTACACCGGACCCGCCGGCTTGATGGAGACCTACCTCACCGGAGCCGGCGAAGCGCTCAACGCGCATGACCTGAACGCGGCCAAGGACTTTTCCACCAAGGCCGAGCGGCAGCTCGAGATTCTCGAAAAGCTGCTCCACCTGTAAACTGGAAGCTTGGACAACCTGGAGAAAGCGCGCCAACTGCTGGCCGAAGCCGGCTCTCTTGCCGTACTCACCGGAGCCGGAATTTCCGCTGAAAGCGGAGTCCCGACGTTTCGCGGAGAGGACGGACTCTGGAAGACTTTCAAGCCTGAGGAACTGGCCACGCCGGAGGCTTTCGCGCGCGATCCGCGCCTGGTCTGGGAGTGGTACAACTGGCGCCGCGAGATCATCAAGAAGGCCCAGCCCAACCCCGCTCACCGCGCCCTGGTCAAGCTCGAAATCAAGATCGCCAACTTCACCCTGATCACACAGAATGTCGACGGGCTCCACGACATGGCCGGCAGCGGCAAGATCCTCAAGCTGCACGGCGATATCTGGCGCATGCGCTGTACCGCGTGCGGCGCCAACTGGCCCGACCGCCGCGCCCCTCTACCCAAGCTGCCTCCCCACTGCGCCTGCGGGGGACTGGCGCGTCCCGGAGTGGTCTGGTTCGGCGAGCCGATGCCGGAAGGCATGATGAAGGAGGCCGAGCATGCCGCGTCTTCCGCCGCCGTCTTCCTGGTGATCGGCACCTCGGCGCAAGTCTATCCCGCCGCCGGGCTGGTCCCTTTTGCCAGGCACGCCGGAGCCAAAGTGATCGAGATCAATACGGAGTCCAGCGCAGTATCGAACATCGTGGACTGCGCCCTCCACGGCCCCGCCGGCGAGATCCTACCGCAACTGCTCCAGTAGCGCCGGCGCTCTCGCAGGCCTCCAGGCCTGCGACGGCCTAGCTCCGCTCGGCTCTGGAATTGGTACAGGTTGCCAGAGTAAGGTAATCCTGTGCTATTCCCGTAGTGCGGCCATAGGGTCCAGCTTCGCTGCCCGGTGTGCCGGCAGGGCAGCGGCCAGAAGTGCCGCAGCTAACAGCACCGCGCTCGCAATAGCCAGTGGCGCGACGCCGAGCGGATTCAGACCTTGCAACATCGCTGAGGCCGTTTTGGAAGCGGCATATACCGCCGGAATACCCATGGCGAGCCCGGCCGCCACCAGCGTTAGAGCCTCTCCGACTACCATCCTCACAATGCCCCGAGGATCGGCGCCTAACGCCAGGCGAACCCCGATGTCGCGCGACCTGCGCACGACCGTGTATGACATCAGCCCGTATAGCCCGATCACCGCCAGGATCAGTGCCAACACGCCGAATCCGCCGCCGAGCGACGCCATCAAACGCTCCTGCACCAGGGCGCGGGCAATCGCCCGGTCCATGCTCTCGATGCGGATGGGGTATTCGCGACCCATCGACTCCACCTCGGTACTCAGTTGTTGCGCGAGCATGGCGGTTGGAACTCCTGCCGCGCGCACCAGAAAATATGGCGTCGAAGGGCCGCTTTCCAGTTGCAATGTGCTGGTAAACACCTGCGACGAGTTGTGCTTCTGGAGGCTGCCCACTCCCGAATCGCTGACGATTCCCGTGATCTGCACATCCCTGCCGGCGAGACTCACATGCTGATCTACCGTGACGGACAGACGGCGTGCAAGGCTCTCGCTGAGGACCGCGAGCCGAGGTGTCTGCGCCGTATCGTGGAACGTGAAGTCGCGGCCGGCCACGAGCGGAATCTGCATCGTCTCGAAGAAGCCCGGAGCCACCAGAATCTCCTGAGCGCCGATGGCCGTATCACCTGCCGCGACGGTCTGGTCGGGAAGAAACGGCGGCATTACAGGCGGCAGAGACGACGAAGAAACCGAGCGCACGCCTGGAACCTTTGCAAGCCGCTCGCAAAGATCGCGGTAATACGACACCTGATCGATTCCCCGATAGCCGTCAGGCCGATTGATTAATGCCATTCCGAGTACATGACTGGAATTGAAGCCCAGCGCCTGTGATTTCAGATCGCGGAGCGTCCCCGTAAATAGCGTGGCCGCCACCACCAGCACCAGCGAGAGCGCCACCTGAACCATCACCAGCAGTCTTCCAGTTCGGCTACTGCCGCCGACCGTCGCGCCTCCTTGGCGGAGCGGCGTAATAGGATCGGTCTTCACCGCATTTAGCGCGGGTATAGAACCAAAG
>DASZMZ010000057.1:0-23593 GCA_035551455.1 Candidatus Sulfopaludibacter sp. | reverse complement strand
GCCCGGCATGACTCTCTCCGGGACTGTCGTCATCACCGGTGGAGGTACTACCATCACGGTCACCATCAACGTGACAGTGGTATCGCCCGACGCTCACTCCACCAGTTTCACTCCGACGAATCTGCCAACCGCCACGGCCGGCCAGCAGTTCACAGTCGTGATCTTCGGTACCGGCTTTGTCGCCGATTCGTATGCTCCGATGACCACCAAGGTCGGGGCTTATAGCGGCGGATCGGTCGTTACCGATTCCAATATCGTCGCTACGGTTCAGAACTCCACCACCATCTACCTGACCATCACCGTTCCGTCCAATTCCGATCCGTTCCTTCCGTTCTCCGGAGTGGGCGGCTCGATTCAGATCGGTGTCTGCAATCCGGGCCAGGGCGGCTCGGCCTGTTTCAACGCTACGGATCACTTCGCCATCGGCATTGGGGTTAACCCCATCGTGCAGACGGTCACCAGTGCTTCCTCCTATCTTCAAGCCACTCCGCCGGCGCTCACCGCCGTGGCCCCTTACGACATCCTGAGTGTTTTCGGCACCAATTTCTGCATCTCCGGCGGCACCGGCTGCGCGGATCCGAACCCGATCATCATGTTCGGGATTGTGGATCCCAACAGCCTCGGCTACCTGACTCAACTCACTCCTGATGGCGCCGTGGTTTCGCCCCGGAACCTCAAAGTGACCTTCCAGACCCACGGCTCTTCGCCCACGCCGATTGCTGTGGCGCCGCTCCTGTTCGCCACCAACAGCCAGATCAACGTGTTGGTGCCGGAAGCGGTTAAGAACTATACCAATTCGACAGTCGATATCGTGGTCAGCTTTGGCTACGGTACGGTGGGTGCGGGCACGCTACTGGCCAGCGCCCCGTATAGCGTGACGGTCTCCCCGACAAATCCTGGTGTCTTCGCCATGAGCGGCGACGGCCAGGGCGATGCCGCCGCTCTCGATACTGCCTTCCAACTGGTGAAGGACACCAATCCGGCTGCCATCAATACAACCTCGGACACCATCTCCCTCTATGTCACGGGTCTAGGTATTCCCGATAGCGACGGAACCTCCGGGACCTGGTCCGCAAGCTGCATGGCGGCCACCGATTATTACCCGCTCGTTAACGCCGCTGTCCTCGCTGCTACCAACTCGAATCCCGGACTCACCTCCGACGACGGGCTCGTCCTCCAGGGCGGACTCTTCCCGGCGGCTACTCCGGCAGCCCCCTGCTTCATCTCTAACGGCACCAACGTTCCGACCGTGAAAGTCGGCAACGTTGACGCCACTGTCACCTACGCCGGATGGGTATCCGGTTCGGTCACCGGACTGTACCAGATCAACGTGCTACTGCCACCGGACGGCTCCAGCTTTACTCCTGCCGTTACCGGCGCTACCCCGGTGAAACTGCCGGTTGTGGTCACGGCTGGAAACATGAAGAGCCAACTCAGCGGCGTGTACGTCTACGCCGTCCAGAGTCCGACCATCTCGGCCGCTCCCGTGCCTGCCACTCTGAACACGGCGCTCACCCCCGTGAATCCCTTCACGGTCACCGGCGGTTCCGGCACCGTGACTTACGCGCTCGCGGCGGGTAACACCATGCCTGCCGGACTCACGATCGACTCGACCGGATCAATATCCGGTACGCCGACCGTTTCCGGCCCCTTCACTGTCGTCCTCACCGTCACCGACCAGAACGGTTGGCACGGTACGACGTCGGTCACCATCACCATAAGTTAGAAGCGTTCGATCCAAGACTTGGCGGCGGGAGTTTCGACTCCCGCCGCTTTTTTGCGTTTATCGGCTTGTTTCGTTTGTAAGAAATGTCCGATGTAGAGGACTATCTGGGTGTGGGACAGGATGAGCTGTACCGCGAAACGGCGGATTCGTTTGGAGCCGCCATGGAGCGGTTGGCGCGGGTTTACGAGGCCGATGCAGACCGGCGCCGGGACTTGGCCCAGGAAATTCACATCGCCCTCTGGCGCAGCTTCGCCGGTTTTGACAGCCGTTGTTCGCTGCGTACCTGGGTATACCGTGTGGCGCACAATGCCGCAATTTCTTATGTGATGCGCCAGCGACGGAACAATGCTCCGCTAGTCGCGCTGGAAGACATCGATAGCCTTCCCGACGGGCGGGTTGGCGAGGAATCGGCCGATCGGAGCCGCGCCCTGGAGCGGCTTCTGGAGTTGGTCCAACGACTGAAACCGCTGGATCGCCAGGTGATCCTCTCCTACCTGGAAGGTATGGACGCGGTCTCGATCGGCGAAATCACGGGTATTTCGCCGGGAAACGTCGCGACCAAGATTCACCGCATTAAGCAGCTCTTGACCCGCCAGTCTCATCAAGGAGGACGCCATGTCGAGTAACTTCGGCGAGGACGATCCGATTTCGGTCTGGCAAAACCAGCCCGTGGAGCCTTTAATTATGTCTATCGAAGAAATTCGTCGTAAAGCCGCCAAATTCCAACGGCGCATCCAGTGGAGAAATTTCCGCGAAACCGCCGCCGCCCTGGTTGTCGTTGTCGTCTTCAGCCTCTACCTGAAGTGGTACCCCTCGCCTATGATGCGCCTGGGTTCCGGTCTGACAATCGCCGGGATGATCTACATGATTTACCGCATCAATGGACGGGGAGCACCGGGCAAGAATTTACCGGAATCGGGCTTTGAAAACTGCCTAGAGTTTCACAAGCGGGAACTGGTGAAGCAGAGAGACCTGCTCCGCACCGTCTGGAGCTGGTATCTCGGCCCTATGATCCCGGGCCTTGTCGTCACTTTGGGTGCATCGGTGGCAGCCAAGGTCAGGCACCCTTCCGACTGGCTGCGGCTGGTGCCAATCCTGATCGTCTTCTCGGCGTTCTTCTGGGCCGTCGCGCGATTCAACCAGCGTGCAGCCAACTGCCTCCAGAGGCAGATTGACGACCTGAACCGCGCGGTGGAACATTAGGCCTCTACGCGGTGGCCCGCTGCGGAAAGGCAACTAACTCGGCTGGCCCCCGCGCCTTTACCTGCAGCGGCAGATCCAACTGCAAGTTGGCCGGACGGGTTACCACTCGCAACACCGCCCGCGCCAGCAGTTCGAGTTGGGCCAAGGGTACACGGTCCCAGAGCGCATCATGCGCCGAGATGCGCGCCGGCCGGACGATCCCGAAACGAGAGGCGAGGCCCTGCAACGCGTCGCGGCCATCGGTAGTCAGTGCCTGGGCGGTCGTGAACAGGTCCAAATGCAGCCGTCCGAACTTGGAGTGCGGCGAACACCGTTCCATCCAGATCACTGGAATCCTCAGACGCCAGCACCATTCACTATGCAGCACGCTCAGTTTCTGGTCGCCAGAGGCGCTCAGATAACCGCATTCACGAGCGCGGCGGAGGCGGCCGCCGGCCCGGCCTTTAGGAGTTGTTGGAACCTTCACGAAGAGACTATCGGCGGGTGGGGCAGGGAAGTTTAGCCCCCTCCCAGGCCGTTACCAGTTCTTCTCCCAGACCCGGACAATCGGATACCGGCCGCTATCCTCGGGCTGATACTTGGACTGCTGATACCACCAGGCCAGACGAGCTTGCCGGTCGGCCGCGAATTTCGGGTCGGCAGCCAGCTTTTCCTCGAACTGCTTGCGCATTTCCGGCGAGTCCACCATCATGCGGCGCACGATCGGTTCCGAGAGATATTCGCCCACTCCGCCCCGTCCTTCGAACACCGAGTCCATCAGTCCCCAGCGGGCCAGCGAATCCGGCGCCTGCGGCTCCAGCATGGAGAGAATCAGCCGCGACCGCCGCTGCTTCAGCGGAATCCAATACGACCCGGCGGGAATCGCAATCCGCTCCTTGACCAGGTGCGGCTCAAAATCCACCATCACGTGACCCTCCACCGCCGAGGCGGCGAACTTCGTTCCCGTAAACCGGTAGGTT
The DNA here is from genome assembly GCA_035551455.1 of Candidatus Sulfopaludibacter sp. GTDB lineage: Bacteria > Acidobacteriota > Terriglobia > Bryobacterales > Bryobacteraceae > Sulfopaludibacter. The sequence goes on along the minus strand of DASZMZ010000057.1, from coordinate 19,705 downwards.
TCGAATTCCTGCTCGAGCGGCTTCGTGGTCCGCTCCATCTCAACGCCGTGCAGCGCCAGCAGGTCGGTTACCTGCTTCCACGCCGCCGGAACCAGATACCCGAGCGGCATTTGCGCCTCCAGCGTAGTGTCGATCTGGTCGTGAAGGCGCGTGTCCAGGTCGTCCGGCTCGCCCGTGTAGTGAATCACGTTGGCGCCGGTCACCTCGCTTTTGTATTGTTCCGTCTTCAGAGCGTGATAGACCAGCGGCCGGCTCTTCTCGCTGACCTTGCCCGCCAGGTAGACCGGTGGCGCCGTCCGATTTCCGGCGCGGTCCGCCATCGCGCGGTCGGCCTCGCGCACGGCCCGGCGCAATCCATCCGGATCCAGCAGGATCGTGTCGATGGAGTGGCGCATGATGTCGTAGTTGGCCCAGGCGCGCGTTTTGGCGGCCTTCAGACTGTGCGTCTCCACCAGCAGCGACGGACGATTCTGCACCGCCGCGTAAAGGTGCGAGTAGCGCGGTGAAAACACCTCCATGAAAAACTCGCGTTTCCCGCCCATATTGCGCAGCGCTCCATAGGGCGCCACCATGTGACCGTCCGCCGCCATCCGCTTGTCGAGTTCCGGCACGAATTTGTCGCGCACCCACGACCCCACCGGCTCAGCGATATCCTGATTGCGCGCCATATCCCAGGTGACGTCGTACTGCATGTCCGACCCGTCCGTGACGTGATTATCGATCAGGAAATCCGGCATCCAGGTGTTGAAGATGCGCAGCCAGGCATGCATCTCCGGCGTGTCGGCCTTCACGTAGTCGCGATTCAGATTGAGCCGCTGCGCATTCGCCCGCAAACCGGTGGCTTGCGGACCATTCTGGCTGGGACGGTGAAACGGGCTGACGTTTTCGTGGCCGTCGACGTTGAAAACCGGAATGATGACGAAAATCGCATGGTCCAGCCAGCCGGCGAAACGCTTGCCCACCGTCATGTCCCGGATCAACATCAATACGGTGTCCTTACCTTCGATTTCACCGGCGTGGATGCCGCTTTGGATCATGATCACGGCTTTGTTGGTGCGCGCCGCGGCTTCCGGGGTGAAGGCGCGGTCCTTGGAGACGACCACCGCGATCATGGCGCGACCCTCGGGTGTGTTGCCGATGTCGAGCACCTTCACGAAGCGCGAGGCTCGCTCCAGTTTTCGCGAGATTTCGACGGCTTCCGCATACGGCGCCGTCCGGTTCCAATCCGATTTCTCCCCTGTGGTGAGAAGCTCCGGAGCTGAGTTTTTCGTGCTTTCGGCGAGCGACGCGGCTGCTTTTGCCGCCTTCGGCTCCACCGCCGAGTGGGGTGAAATTGGATCCTGGCCAAACGCCGCCGCGGCGGCTAACCACAAAAGCGATAGAAAACGCAGCATTTGTCGATGATATCGCACCTGCCAAGGTGTGTACGATTGCGTCCTAGTAGTACTATGTTTTTGGTACCTAGTCCCAATTGACCCCATTGTACGAAATGTTATATCCTAGCCCCAATCCCCCGCGAAGGGGATTCTGGGAAGGGGATACATTGAATCTACACTCACTACGTAATCGCACTACGATTTTGACACTGGCTCTGGCTCTCTGCGCCACCGGCGCAATGGCGCAGAACGGCAATGGCAACGGAAATGGAAATGGGGACGGTCTGGGCACGCCCGGCAATTCCTTCGAAGCAGGCGGCCCGTCTGTTGTTCCTCACGGCGTGAATAAAACCGCCGGCCAACCCACCAAAGGCGGGACTGCCGCTCTCACGCCGATCATTAACCACTCGGGACCGGTCATGTCCGCCCCGAAAGCCTATTTGATCTGGTACGGAAACTGGAACCAGAACAACGGCAGCGATACGCCGGCCGGTCAGCAGATCGTGCGCGATTATCTGAGCTACACGGGTAATTCGCCGTACTTCCTGATCAATACGACCTATCCCGGGGTGAGCGGCAGCGTGACGCTCGGCGCCGAAACCACGGTCGCCGCGACCGGAAACGGGTCGCTCTCCGATAACGGCATCGCCACCATCGTGAGCAATGCGATCAACAGCGGGGCGCTCGGTCCGAAAGATGCGAACGGCGTCTACTTCGTACTCACTTCCTCCAACATCAATAAGAGCGGCTTTTGCAGTTCCTATTGCGGCTGGCACACTCACGGAACGCTGGGCGGCACCGACATCAAGTACTCCTTCGTCGGCAATGCCAATCGCTGCCTGAATTCCTGCGCGGCGCAGACCATCAGCCCCAACGGCAATGCCGGTGTGGATGGCATGGTATCCGTAGTGGCCCACGAACTGGAAGAAACCACCACCGATCCCGACCTGAATGCCTGGTACGACAAGAGCGGCGCCGAGAACGCCGACAAGTGCGCCTGGACGTTCGGTCAGAATCAGACCCTGATGGCCAGCGGCGCCTATTACAACATGACGATCGGCCCGCGCCATTTCCTGATTCAGCGGAACCTCAACGCCGTAGACAACAAGTGCTACGTCGGTCTGGGCGCCGGTCAGTAGCTTCCGTTCAGCACGCGCAAAATCACGCCCTGCCGCAAGGTGGGGCGTTTTTGCGTTTACTCGCCTTGACGGCGATTGCCGAGGATGCGCGGCAGCGACGTGATGAAGGCCATCAACCGTTGTTCCTTCTGAACTGCCAACGGGAAGCTGATCGGCGCCAGCGCCAGCCATCGAAGCTGGATCATGGCGCGCAGCGAGGTCTGCGCATAGATCCCCAATCCGAAGTAATGATTGAGCGCCTTGAGGATTTCGAGGCCCCTATGCGGCGAGTGGAAGGCCATCCAGACGCCGGGAGTGACGGCCACAAAGGCTGTGACGCCAAACGTCTTGCGAAAGGCTGAGCGGACGCCCGGATAGCGCCGGCAAAACCTCCGCTGCAGGATGGCGAACATGCCCAGCCAGATAAACCACGTGACGAATTCGAGCATCGGTCCTGTTAGTCGATCGCGGGACCGAAGTAGCCTTGGGCAAGTGCCGGCTCGGCCTCCAGCGCCTTGCTCCAGCAGGCGCGGGCTTCGTCGCTCTTTCCGCCGGATTCCAGCAGCCGGCCCAGGTTCAGAAGCGCTTCCGGCATGTCGGCCTGCTGCGCCAGGGCCTCGCGATAGTAGCCCACGGCCTTGTCCAGCTTGCCTGCCTTCTCATACATCAGGCCGGCATTGTACAGCACTTCCGCCGACCGCTCGCCCAGATTAATGAGCTGCACGTGGTACTCCAGGGCGGTTTCCACGTCCGAGGTCTGAATCGCCAGCGCCGCCAGACCTCGCAGCGCGTCAATGGATTTCGGATCCGCGTCCAACATGCGCTCGTAGATTCGTTCGGCGTGGTCGCGGTCGCCCAGACCCGAATACGCTAGCGCCAGGTTGGCATGGGCTTCGGGCCATTGCGGCCGGTATTTCACGCAGCCTTCAAACGCCTCGGCGGCTCCGCGATAGTCCTCGCGCTGCAAGCGCAAATAGCCCAGACGGAAACGCGCCTCTTCTTCCTTCGGCGCCTTTTCCAGCACCTGCTTATACCAGCGCTCGGCCTCTTCCATCTGGCCGCTATGCTCCAGCAGCAGCGCGATGTTCCAGAGTGGCGCCAGTGAATCCGGTGTAGCCTTCAATGCCCGTTCGTACGCCGCGCGCGCGGCCGCAATCTCGCCCATTTGTTCGCGCACGATTCCCAGATTGGTATACGCCTCGCCCGAGTTGGGCCTCTGCTTCAGCGCCTCTTCGTATGCCTCGGCCGCCGGCTCCCAACGCGACGATTTCTGGTGCGCCAACCCCAGATTGAACCAGCCCTCAAAGTGAGTCGGTACGCTCGAAACCAGCAGCGTGCAGAACTTCGCCGTTAGGGCATGCTCGCCGGCCGCGCAGGCCCATGCCGCCAGGCCTTCCAGCGCCACGGTGGATTCGGGACGCAGTTCCAGCAGCCGCTCCGAATACTCCCGAACCATGTCGTAATCCTCTTTCGAAAGCCCGATCAACACCAGGTTGGCGAGCGATTCTTCCGATTCGGGATTGCGTTCCAGAATGCGCTGGTACAGTTCCGAGGCTTCCTGTCCGTGGCCCAGCGATTGCATCGATGCCGCTTTGCCGAAGAGCGCGTCTTCGTGTTCCGGGGCGAGTTCCAGGCAGCGTTCAAAGCAGAATAGCGCCGACTTCGGATCTTCCACCCGCAGGTGACAGATGCCCAGGCCCAGGTGCGCTTCGGTATGCTTCGGGTCGAGCGTGGCGGCCTTGTGGAATGCCTCGGCGGCCTCGTCCCACGCGCCCATGCGCTCCTGGCTCACGGCCAGATTGAACCAGCCCATGGCATACTGCGGTTTCATTTGCGAGAGCGTGCGGTAGCTGCGCGCCGCCTGCTCGAAGTCGCCCAATTCAAATTGAATGTGGCCCATGGCGCGACAGATCTCGGGGGTCGAGTGGCCCTCGGCCACGGCCTGCTGCAACTGCTTCAGCGCCTCGTCGCGCTGTCCGGCAAGGTGAAGCGCCACGGCACGGGCCAGATAGGCGGGTCCGCCATTTCCGGCAGCGGGCGGCGGTGTCTTCGCGTCACGCGTCTGAAGGCTCTGAACCTTGGCGGGTCTGACGGCTGTGCTCATTCTTTGGTCCTTCCTATCTAGTGGCATTCCATAAACTCGGCGCGGTAATCCAGGGCTGTTCGGAGGGCTGGAAACGGGCCTGCTCTACGCGGTGCTCGGTCCGGACGGCCGCCGGCCGCAGCTTCACCGGAACACAGCCTGGACCTCTCACGGACTGCGCGGCAGAAATGCTTGGGAACGCTCGTAACTGTTGCTCTTCCGGCGTGGTCCAGGTCCAGCCGGCGGCTCGCGCATTCAAACGGTTTTCGTACGGCGGCCTCTGGCGCGGCGCCAGGGCGGCAGCGCCGCGCAGACCGCTTCCGCCGCTCAGGGCCAGGCCAAACGACAACTGGAGAGGGAAGCTTTGCAGAATCTTTGCGGGAGATCCGTGGGCCGCCGCCGTGCCGGCGAAACTCTGACGGCGCAGGGGCAAGCTATCGGGCCACGCCATCCCCTGGCATTCCGGAGCAGGCAGCGAGAACGGCGCCAGGCTCAAGGAAGGCCGCCGGAATCCCGAAGCCGCCGAAACCCGGAAGGGATTGCCCACTTTCGCGGCGGGCGATACGCCCCGGCCTAGTTGCAGGCGAAGACCTCCCGTGCGAGTTACACCCAGGGAGTGAAATACGTCGGGAACCTGCAGCCGGGTTGTGTCGTTTACCGAATTGAAGGTCCCGCGGCGCTTGCCGCCCGCCAAAGTCAGACGGAAGCGGACCTTTGTGAATCCGGCCTGGGAAATCGCGGCGGCGCTCCGAGCCACACGCGGCGCCAGTAACAGCGGCCGCCGGAGCATCCGGACTCCTGCCTTTTCCGCTGAGCGGCCCTCGGCTGCCGACCCGCGGGCGGACGCCGGCGTCACGAACCGGCATCCCTCGCCGGCGAGTGGTAATTGTACGGGAGCAGGCAGCAGCGGCATGCGCCGGACGGCCAGATGGCCGGGCCGCAGTGGAGCCCATCCACAGGCCCGCTGGGTAATCGCCGAGTTGCACTGTAATTGCGCCGTTGGAAATTGGCGGAGCTGGTCGCGCCGCCGCATCAGGCTGGCGTGTTTATTGGCCTCCAGCAGCGTATCCATGCCGCAGCGCAAACGGTATTGGTTACGATGTTCGCGCGAGCAGAAGTCACCGCCGCTGCCCGCCCAAATCCTGCTGAGCGACTTCCCACAAAGCTGGCACGTTCGGCCATTCATCCGCGGCCATTATAGGGAATGGCTTATGCAATTACTAGGATAAGCGGGGATAGCGGAGTAACACTAACAATAGTTAGCGCTACTGATTCCGGGTGGTAATAGGGGACAAACCTGTCTGATTCGATCTTGCTGAATTTGGTTAACTACGTCCGAAAAATGTAGTAATGTCCGTTTATGTCGAGTAAACTCTACCACAGACGGAGCTGCATCTGACAGGTCCGCGGGGAGGCCCAGGCGATGACCGAATCAACTGCGCGCGCAGAACGAGTTAATCCGCAGTCTTCAACACAACCCGGCTACTTATGGGAAGTGGCGCAGAAGCCCATTTCCGTGGCGCTGCCTTACGCCGTCATCGACCGCCTGGAAAAGGAGGTGGTCGAAAGCTTTCGCTCACTTACTTCCAGAGGCTCGGAAATCGGAGGATTGTTGCTGGGTGCGGTAACTCGCAGTAACTCGAGTATCGTATCTATTGACGATTTCGAGCTGATCGCGTGCGACTATAGCCGTGGTCCGCTGTACCGGTTGAGCGACGCGGACATGGGCAGATTCGAACGGGCACTGGAGGAGCAACAGCGCGGCAACGGCGCCCGCGTGGTGGGTTACTTCCGGAGTCATACAAGAAAAGGCCTGTCGCTGGATGCGGAGGACGTTTCCTTTTTGGATGCGCGGTTCCGCGAAGCCTACCAGGTGGCTCTTCTAGTCCGGCCGTATGCCACCAAGCCCAGCACCGCCGGCATTTTCATCCGCGAGAACGGCGTGATTAACGCCGAAGCCAGCTACTTGGAATTCCCCTTCCGGTCCTCGCAATTGTCCATGTTTAAGGGTGGGTCGGCAGCGCCCGAAAGCGCCGCGGCTTCTTCCCCGGCGCCGCCTGCTCCAGCCATCGCGCCTCCCACTCTGGCCCCCACGGCCATTCCGTCCGCTCCCAAACCGGCGGCACGCGCGCAAATCGTACCCATCGCTTCGCGCCGTGAAGTGACTCTGCCGGCGCCGCCGCCCGCGGAGCCACCGGCCAAAGAACCCGTCGCCGTCGCGCCTCCCGAAGCGCCCAAGCCTGCTCCCACGGTCAAAGAAAAGTCCAAGGAAAAGGACAAGGCCAATAAGGATAAAGCTCCGGAAAAGGCCGCCGCGCCGGTCGAAGAGAAGACCGCCGCCAAGCCTGAAGCAAAACCTGAAGTAGCCCATCCCGAAGTGAAAAAGGCCGAACCGGCCGCTGCCGCGATCGTGGCCGAGCCGGAAGTCAAGGCTCCCAAGAGCAAGGCCGGCCTCATCGCCGGCGTTGTCGCCGCCGCCGCGCTCGTGCTGACCGGACTCTTTGTGTACCCCGGGTTTCTGCGCCGCGGCTCGCTCCCCACGTCCGGCCAGAGTGCACCCTCGCTCTCGCTCCGGGTAGAGCGGACCGGAACCGACATTCTCCTCACCTGGAATCGCGATTCCGATGGGATCAAAACCGCCCAGCGCGCCGTCCTGTCCATCTTTGACGGCGACCGGCATGAGAACTACGACATGGATCTCGGCCAACTGCGCAACGGCAGCATCGTCTACTCGCCCATTACGGCCGACGTGAGTTTCCGTATGGACGTGATGCGGCCCGGCAAAGCTGCCCCTATCAGTGAATCGGTGCGCGTACTGCGCACGCGTCCTTCGGCCATGGGCGATGGCGGCCAGCCGGTGCAGGCTGTACAGACCAAGCCCGGCGTCACCCCGCCCGTCAAGACCCCCGGTTCGGCCGATGCCGCGCCCGATGCCGCTGCCGACACCGCCGCGGCCGACGACTCCAAGCCGTCGACGCTGGTGAAACCCACCAAGAACTTCGACGCAGCGTCGCTGGTGAAGCGCCTCCGCCCGGCTACGCCCACCGAGGCGGTGGACGCGCCCTCCATCAATCCGAACCTCGGCCAGGCGTCGGCTCCCAGTTCCATCTCCGGTCTGAACATGGGTGGAGTCGCTCCCGCGCCGCCCTCCGCCGCCGCGCCGCCCTCCGCCCCCGCGGTCAAGACGCCGGTGGCGACCGGTGGCCAAATTCGCACCGCTGAACTCGTCACCCGCAAAGAGCCCGAGTATCCTAAGTTGGCCCGCCAGATGGGCGTGAAGGGAATCGTCGAGCTGACCGCTACCATCGGCGCGGACGGCAGAGTGAAAACCGTGAAGGTCGAAAAGGGTCACCCCCTGCTCACCAAAGCCGCCAGTGAAGCCGTAATGCAGTGGATCTACCGGCCCTGCATGCTGAACGGACAAGCCGTACAGAGCGATACGCGGATCTCTTTGAACTTCGTCGGCGAGCGGTAACCCGGCATCCCGCGCCTGGAACATTTGGACACTCGAAGCCGTATAATTGAGTGATCCAAAAGCCATGCGCTACCTGCCGCTGATCCTCAAGAATTGCTGGCGCAACAAACGCCGTACGATTCTGACCATTCTCAGTATCGGCGTCTCGATGTGCCTGTTGGGCGTCATGATCTCCCTGTTCCACGCCTTTTATCTGGCCGATCCGCCGGCGGATGAAGCGCTCCGTCTGGTGGTCCGTAACAAGATTTCGCTCACGGTCCCGATTCCGCTCTCCTACCGCGACTCCATCCAGCGCGTGCCCGGGGTGCGGGAAGTCATGATCGCCAATTGGTTCCAAGGCACGTACCGCGACAATCGCGACCCCAAGAACATGTTCGCGCGCTTTGCCGTGGAGCCCGAAAAACTCTTCACGCTTTACAGTGAATTCAAGATTCCCGAGGACCAGAAGCAAGCCTTCATCCACGACCGCACCGGCTGCGTCATCGGGCGCGACGTGGCCAACAATTTCAATTTCAAAGTGGGCGACAAACTCCACATCATCGGCGACATCTATCCCGGCGATTACGAATTCACCATCCGCGGCATCTTCGATGCTCCGCGCGCCAGCACACTGATGTACCTCAACAAAGAGTATGTCGACCAGGGCCTGCCCGAACGCCGCCGCGGCCAGGTGGGCATCTTCTATATCCTGATCGATAAGCCGGAAAACTCCAGCCGCATCGCTCAAGCCGTGGACGAGGTGTTCCGCAACTCCACCGCGCAGACCAAGACCGAATCGGAGCAGGCCTTCACCGTCGGGTTCCTCTCGCTGCTGGGCAACGTGAAGATGTTCCTGCTGGCCATTTCCGCGGCGGTGATGTTCACCATCCTGCTGGTCTCCGCCAACACCATGGCGATGTCCGTACGCGAGCGCGTCCGGGAAGTGGGCGTGCTCAAAACGCTGGGCTTTACGCCAGGCACCATCCTGCAATTGATTCTGGGTGAAGCCTGCGCCATTTCCGTGGCCGGAGGAGCCATCGGCTATCTGATTTCCACCCTGCTGCTGAGGGCCGTGGCCCATAGTCCGTTCGGCGGCTTCCTGCCCACCATGCAGGTTTTCGATATCGCGGTGGCGTCGGTTTGCATCGGCGCGGCGGCCGCCATCGGGTTAGCCAGTTCGCTGGTGCCGGCGTGGAACGCGTCGCGCATTTCCATTATTGAAGCGTTGAGGAGCACGGATTAATCATGTCCATTCCCCTGGCTTACAATCTGCGAAACCTGGTGGTCCGGAAGACCACCACGCTGATGACCGCGCTCGGAATCGCTCTCACCGTGGCCGTGCTGCTGGCCATCCTTTCGCTGGTCAGCGGACTGCGCGCCACACTCTCCGCATCCGGCGATCCGCTCAAAGTGCTGATCCTGCGCCAGGGTTCGGATTCCGAACTGGTCAGCAATTTCTCGCGTCCTCAGTTTCAGGACCTCAAGTTCAAGCCGGGCATCGCGGCCGGACGCGACGGGCAGCCGCTCGCCTCTCTGGAACTCGTCACGGTGATTAACCTGGCCAGCGTGGAGAATCCGAACGGCACCAATGTCACCGTCCGCGGCCTCCCTCCGTCCGGTATCGAAATGCGGCCCACCGTGCACTTGAAGACCGGCCGCTGGTTCGATCCGGGACGCAATGAAGTCGTCGTCGGCAAGCTCATCGCGCAGCGATATCCCGGTGCGCGCATCGGGCAGAAGATCCACGTGGGTCGCAGCGATTGGGAAGTGGTCGGCGTGTTCGACGCGGTGCGCGGCGCCCAGGATAGCGAAATCTGGGCCGACCTGAATCGCCTCAGCGCCGATATGCAGCGCGTCGAAGTGCTCAGTTCGGCGCTGGTGCAGGCCAAGGACGCTGTCTCGGCTGCCGCGCTCATCAACGATATCGGCAGCGATCAGCGGCTCGGCATGCATGCGCTCACTGAGAAGGAGTATTACGAATTGCAAACCGCCTCCGGCGCTCCCATCGAGTTTGTGGGGATCTTCGTCTCCATCGTCATGGCGGTGGGCAGCAGCTTCGCGGCCATGAATACCATGTACGCAGCGGTCTCGCGGCGCGCCCGGGAAATAGGCACCCTGCGCGTTCTGGGCTTCTCGCGCGGCAGCATCCTGCTCAGCTTCTTTATCGAATCCGTGCTGCTCTCCGGACTCGGCGGCGTGCTCGGTTGCCTGCTGGTGCTCCCCCTCAACGGCCTCACCACCGGCGTCGGCACATCCAGTTTTTCCGAACTGGCTTTCGATTTTCACATGACGCCGCAGATTCTGATGTTCGGTATCCTGTTCGCCGTGGTGCTGGGCAGCCTCGGCGGGTTTTTCCCGGCGCGCATGGCTGCGAATAAAGAAATCCTCACGTCGCTCAGGGAAGTCTAGGGAAGTATGGACGCGGAACTGAAGAATTTGAAAATCGATCGCACCAAGCGGCGCTCCAGTGAGCCTTCTCCCTGGGCCACACGCATCATCGTGGTGGGCGTGCTGCTGTTCCTCGGCCTCGGCGCGTGGCGCTTCCTTTCCGGCAAACTGGACGCGGCTCCGCAAGTGGAAACGCAGCGTGTCCAATCCATGAGCGCGGCCTCGGCTCCCGATGGCGTCGTGCTCAACGCCACGGGCTACATCGTGGCGGCCCACAAAATCGAATTGGCCGCGAAGGTGATTGGCAAGGTCAACTGGATCGGCGTGGAAAAGGGCGATCGCGTCAAAGAGGGGCAGGTGCTGGTGCGCCTGGAAGACGACGAGTATCAGGCCCAGTTGCAGCAGGCCAAGGGACAGCTTGCCAATCTGCAGGCCCGGCTTGACGAGGCTCTGCACGGTTCGCGCCCCGAAGAGATCGCACAGGCAATGGCCAATCTCAACTCTGCCAAGTCCGATCTGGATAACGCCAAGGTCACGCTGGAGCGGGCCCGCCGCCTGGTCCAGGAAAAGCTGACGCCGCAGCAATCCGTGGACGATGCGCAGGCTCGCTACGATGGCGCCATCCACAAAGTCGACTCCCTGCAGAAGACCTACGACCTGGTGAAACTCGGACCCCGTCAGGAGGAAATCGATGCCCTGCGCGGTCAGGTGCAGCAGGCCAACGGGGCGCTCTCTTATGCGCAGACCAATCTGGCCAACACCATCATTCGCGCGCCGGTGACCGGCACGATTCTGGAGCGCGCCGTGGAGAAAGGCGAATTCGTCACCACCAGTTTTGTGGGGGACCGCGGCGCCAAGGGCTACGTGGTCTCCATGGCCGATTTGAACGACCTCGAGGTGGAGCTCGATATCAGCCAGGGCGATTTCAGCAAACTGCATAGCAGCCAGCGCGGCATCGTCACCACGGATGCGTTTCCCGATCTCAAGTACGACGGCCATATCAAGGAGATTTCGCCGGAGGCAAACCGGCAGAAGGCCTCCGTGCAGATCAAAGTCAAAGTGGAGCGGCCCGACGACCATCTGCGGCCGGAAATGAACGCCAGCGTCGCGTTTCTCTCCGATGAGAAACCGAAATCGGCTGGAGGCGTGCCGTCCAAGCCGGTGGTGATGGCGCCCGCCTCCGCGATCCACGATGGCGCGGTGTTCGTCGTGCTGGACGGCAAGGCGGTCCGCCGCCCCGTGAAGACGGGCGCCACCAGCGGAGCGAATGTGCGCATCGAGGACGGTCTGATTGGCGGAGAAGATCTGATCACCAATCCGCCCGCGGGATTGAAAGATGGCGACCGTGTGCGAACCAAGGTATAAATCATGAGCGAAGCGATCATCGAAACCAGCAGCCTGAGTAAGCAGTACGTGCGCGACGAATTCAAGGTCGACGCGTTGAAGGATGTCACGCTGTCCATCGGCAAGGGTGAATTCGTGGCGCTGATGGGTCCGTCGGGCTCCGGCAAATCCACCCTGCTGCATCTGATCGCGGCCATGGACCGGCCTACGGGCGGCGAGATCCGCGTGCTCGGCCACAATCTCCGCGAGCTCAGCGACCGCGAAATTGCTCACTGGCGCAATGAGCACGTGGGCTTCATCTTCCAGCAGTTCAATCTCATTCCGGTGCTGACCGCTCTGGAGAATGTGGAACTGCCGCTCAAACTCACCAATCTCAAGAAGGCCGAGCGCATCGAACACGCTACGACTGCGCTGAAGCTGGTCGGTTTGGGCGATCGGTTAAATCACTTTCCGCGCCAGTTGTCCGGCGGACAGGAACAGCGTGTCGCCATCGCGCGCGCGATTGTCACGGACCCGGCATTGATTCTCGCCGACGAACCCACGGGTAACCTGGACGCCTCTTCGGCGCAGGAAGTCCTCACCATCTTGTCTAAGTTGAATCAGGATTTCGGCAAGACCGTGGTGATGGTCACGCACGATCCCCACGCCGCCCAACGCGCCACGCGCGTACACCAACTGGAAAAGGGCGAGTTGATGTCCACAGTCCGCGTAGGATAGACGGTCGCCTTTCGCCGTCTGTCCAAGCCGAGCGGAGCTCGGCTCCGCTGCAGATTGCCGAAACGGCTGCGGAAGAGAGCAGAGCAATGGGCCGGAAGACCATCAGACGAGGTCCTGGTAAACGGCACATCGACGCCAAGGACTTCTATCTGGCGGACGAGATCCGCTACATCCAGCACCGGGCGGCGAAACACGATGGACGCTTTGTGACCGTGGGGCCTTTAGTGCTCTTCTCGACTGACACCGGCGATGCTTGGTTGCTCGACCCTGAAGATCACTGGGCCGCGCGATTGGCACGGGCGGGCGATCCGGAAGAAGTGTACTTCGAAGAGACTGATGCACAGTTCGCCATCGACTGGAAGGGCAAATATCGGATCGACGGCGACGCATTCATCTACATCGACCAAGACTCCGCTCGTATCGTCAGCATCCTCGGCTACCCTGTTCAGCGGATTGCCGAACGTGGCTGACTGCGGCGGCCCTTTTGAAACTTCCCGATCAAAGCGCCGACGGCGATGCTTGCGGCCAGCACGCCGCCATGCCAGATGACGATGTGCGGGACTTTGAGAATGGGACAGTGCAACTCCAGCGCGGCCAAGCCGGCCAGGCCCGCCAGCGCACCAATAGCGGCACCCGTGGAGACCGGCGCCACCACATAACCTCGGCGCAGCGGGATGCAGGCCAGGAGCGCGGTAACGGCCGCACAGGACGCCCCGAGGCTGAAACAGCCGAGCCCGGAATGAAGGAAGCGGCCCGCATCGTAATCGTGGAATAGAGCGAGAAACACGACCTCCATGCCCGCCAATGCCGCTATGACCAGCCAGGTCGACCGGATGCCGCGCGCACCCGGACGCATGTCCAGCGCCACGGCAAAAGATGCGACCAGCAGCAGCACCAGAATGAGTCCGAAAATCACCGCCGCCTGAAGACCCGATAAAACGGGCAGTCCGCGGACGCCTTTCAGGAGGGCCGCAACGGTCGCCATGCAGGCCGCGATGAACAGGAAGATGGAAGCATACAAACCTTCCGGCGCCATGGGCCGCACCGGCGCCAAATCGTCGAGAATGCGGTGGCGCGTGGCCGCCAGCGATGCCGCCTCAAAACCGGATGGCGCTTGACCCGAGAACGCATTCACCAGGGCGGCACAGCGCGGACAGCTCGCCAGATGCTGCCGGGCGTCGGCCGAAAGTTCGTCTCCGAACAGCGCCGCATCCATCTCCAGGCACGTCATTGGGCCATCTCCAGGGTGAGCAGGCTGCGCAGCTTCTCATACGCGCGATGCGCCTTCTGCTTCACCGAACCGACGCTGGAGCGGGTGACTCGCGCCGTTTCTTCCAGGCTGAGGCCCGAAATTTTCAGCAGCGAAATCACTTCGCGCTGGCTCTCGGGCAGGCTGCCCAGCAGGTATTCCAGGTCCGGACCCTTGCGGCTTTCGCGCGCTGCCGGAGCCGCCGGTTCGGCCACTCCATCCAGCGCCGCCTCGCGCCGTTCAAACTCGCGACGCCGGTAGCCATCCACCCGGACGTGCCGCGCGATGGCATACACCCACGGCAGCACCGGTTCTCCCGGACGGTACGTGTGACGCGATTTGTGGATGCGCAGCCAGACGTCCTGCAACAGGTCGGAGGCATGCCGGCGATCGGCCGTGTGAATGGCAAAGTACCGGTGCAGCGCCGGACTCACAGACTCGATGAGGCGATTGGCAGCCTCACGGTCGCCGTTCTGGTAGGCTTCCATCAGAGTTTCCAGGCGAGGCTGTGGCAGCGGCTCCATCAATCCGTGAAACCATTATCCACCAGCCTCCTCGCACAGTAGTTCGCATGGCGTAGTTGTAAAGTTACGGTGGCCGTAACTTGTAGCCGCGCCGCTGCGAATACAATGGCAGGAGAAGCCATGACTTTTCGCACTCTGGGTAGTGTTCTTTGCATTGCATTGACCGCCGCGGCGGCCAACAAGGGCGGCTTTCCGGCGCCTCCCGCGCCATCGCCCGCCGAAGCCTCTGCCGGACCGCAGAAGGCCGTTTTCGCGGGCGGCTGTTTCTGGGGTGTGGAGGGCGTTTTTGAAAATCTGAAAGGCGTTTCGAAGGCGGTTTCGGGATACGCCGGCGGGGTTGCCAAAACGGCTCACTATGAAATGGTGGGCAGCGGATCCACCGGCCATGCCGAATCCGTGGAGGTGACCTACGACCCGTCGAAGATCTCCTACGGCCAGTTGCTGGAGGTCTTTTTCGCCGTGGCCCACGACCCCACGGAGAAGAATCGCCAGGGCCCCGACACCGGCACGCAGTACCGCTCGGCCATCTTCTACGCCAACGAACAGCAGAAGCAGACCGCCGAAACCTATATCCGCGAACTCAATGCCGCCAGAGTGTTCGGGCGTCCCATCGCCACCGAGGTGAGTCCGCTGCGCGGCTTCTTTGCGGCGGAGGATTACCACCAGAAGTTCCTCCAGCGCAATCCCGACTATCCCTACATCGTGTACAACGATCTGCCGAAAATCGAGAATCTGAAAAAGCAGTTTCCCGAATTGACACGCTAGGCCAGGCGATTTCGCCGCGCCGGAGATGTTAATTTGGTGGGTGCGATGGCTATTCATGCTCTGGCGGGCCAACCCGCGCCCAGTTCTTTCCTTGTCGATGTAGCTCGCCTCGTCACGGCCTATTACGCGGGGAAGCCCGACGTTTCCATGGCTGAACAGAAGGTGAGTTTCGGGACGTCGGGCCATCGCGGCTCGTCCTTCGACCTCTCCTTCAACGAGAACCACATTCTGGCCATTACGCAGGCCATTTGCGAGTACCGCAAAGGGATGCGCGTCACTGGCCCGCTCTTCCTGGCCAAAGACACGCACGCGCTGTCCGAGCCTGCCTTCGCCAGCGCGCTCGAAGTCCTGGCGGCCAACGACGTGAGCGTTTGCGTGGATCTGGACTTGGGCTACACGCCCACCCCCGCGCTTTCCCACTCCATCCTCACCTACAATCAGGACCGCACCGACGGCCTGGCCGACGGCATCGTCATCACGCCATCGCACAATCCGCCGAATGACGGCGGCTTTAAATACAATCCGCAAAACGGCGGCCCCGCCGATACGGCGGCCACCCGGCAGATCGAGGATCGGGCTAACGAGATTCTACGCGCCGGACTGGCCGACGTGCGGCGCGTCTCGTACGCGGTGGCCTCGCAGGCCGCGGCGCGGTTCGATTATGTGTCGTCGTACGTAAACGACCTCGGTGCGGTGCTCGATATGACGGCTATCCGCGACGCCCGGCTTTCGCTGGGGGCCGACCCACTGGGGGGCGCCGGAGTAGCCTACTGGCCGCGGATTGCCGAAAAGTACGGCCTCGCCATGACCATCGCCCACGATACCGTGGATCCCACCTTCCGCTTCATGGCGCTCGATTGGGACGGGAAGATCCGCATGGACTGCTCGTCACCGTATGCCATGGCGCCGCTGATTGCGATGAAGGACCGGTACGACATTTCCTTCGCCTTCGATACCGATAGCGACCGGCATGGAGTGGTGACCCGCAGCGCGGGGCTGATGAATCCGAATCACTACCTGGCCACGGCGATTTCGTACCTCTACCCGAATCGTCCCCGCTGGCGCGCCGACGCGGGGGTCGGGAAGACCCTGGTTTCGAGCAGCATCATCGACCGTGTGGCGTCCGGTTTGAGCCGCCATCTGGTGGAAGTGCCGGTGGGCTTCAAGTGGTTCGTGGACGGACTGCTGGACGGCTCGCTGGGCTTCGGCGGCGAGGAGAGCGCCGGGGCGTCCTTCCTGCGGATGGCGGGCAGCGTCTGGAGCACCGATAAGGACGGTCTCATCATGGGACTGCTGGCTGCCGAAATTATGGCGCGGACGGGAAAGGATCCCGGAGAAATTTACCAGGGACTGACGGCGCGGTACGGGGCGCCGGTTTATGAGCGCATCGACGCGCCGGCCACGCCGGAGCAGAAGGCTCTGCTGGCGAAGTTGTCGCCGGCTCAAGTGCAGGCCAAGGAACTGGCGGGCGACCCCATCGACGCCATGCTCACCACAGCGCCGGGGAATGGGGCTCCTCTGGGCGGGCTGAAGGTAGTCACCAAGCGGGGGTGGTTTGCGGCGCGGCCTTCCGGGACTGAAAATGTTTACAAATTGTACGCCGAAAGTTTCGACGGCGCCGAACATTTGCGCCGGATTCAGGAAGAAGCACAAGCCTTGATCGCGAAGACTCTGACCTCTGTATAATCAGGTTATGGATCTACGTCCCTTACACGACCGCATCATGGTGACACGGCTGGAAGAGCAAGAGCAGATGCGGGGTGGAATCATCATCCCGGATTCCGCTAAAGAGAAGCCGCAGCAGGCTTCGGTGGTTGCCGTGGGCAACGGAAAAATGCTGGAAAACGGTACGCGGGTGCCTGTCGAAGTGAAGCCCGGCGACCGCATCCTTTTCGGAAAATATTCCGGCTCCGAGATCAAAATCGAGGGCAAAGAGTACCTGATTTTGAAGGAAGACGAGATTCTCGGGGTCTTGGAATAGGTGTGTTAACCTAAGAATCTACATTCATCTCAGGAGTTTGTTTCATGTTTTCAAGGATGGGCCTCAGGCCGTTACTGGTCTGCTCCGCCCTTATTGTCGCGAGCCAGGTAGCTTCCGCCCAGATCAAAGTGGCGGTGATTGACATTCAGCGGGCGGTTTTCGAGTCGGCCGAGATCAAGAAAGCCAACGACGAAATGCAGGCTGCTTTCAAGCCCCGCCAGGATAAGATCAATCTGCTGGCCAGCGAGATTCAAGCTTTGCAGACGCAGTTGCAGAATTCCAACGGCAAGCTGACGCCGGCGCAAGAGGCCGATATTCAGGCCAACGGCGCCAAAAAGCAGCGCGAGCTGAAGTATGCCAATGACGACCTGCAGAGCGATGTAGACGCATTTCGCAATGAGACCTTGCAGAAGACGTCGGTCAAGATGAACGAAGTGATCAAGAAGGTCGCCGAAGCCAAGGGGTTAGACCTGGTGGTGGATACCCAGACCGCGCATTTCTTCAAGCCGGCTCTGGACATCACTACAGAGGTGATCGCGGCGTACGACAAAGCCTACCCAGTGACAGCGGCGGCAGCGGGAAAATAACCCGCGCGTCAGGAGGCTGATGGCCGGTTATCTGGATCAATACGGCAGGGGTGACGAACGCCGGGAGAAGATCATCAAGATCTTGATCTACTCGGTGATCGCGCTAGTGGTGGTCGGCGGGCCCCTGATGTTCATATTTCATAACTACCGGCAGGAGCAGCAAGCGCGGAAGTTCTTCAGCTTGCTGGCCGCCAAAGACTACAAGGCTGCGTATGCCCTGTGGGGTTGCACAGACACCAAGCCGTGCACTGGCTATTCGCTGCAGAGCTTCATGGAAGACTGGGGTCCCGGCAAAGCCGACCCCGCCAATTTCCGAATTACAAAGAGCCGTTCGTGCGGATCCGGCGTCATCCTGACGGTGGACTTCGACAAGAACCGGGAAGAGAAACTCTGGGTACAAAGGGACGACCTGGTGATCGGGTTCTCACCTTTGCCCGGTTGTCCGGCTCCCAAGTAAGTAGAGCGCTGTACACTAAAAACAGGACGAGAGAGCGAAGGGCATGGGAACGATAACGACAGGTCTGGAAGGCGTCATCGCGGGCGAATCAGAGATTTGTTACATCGACGGGTATCAGGGCATCCTGAGCTATCGCGGTTACAACATCCACACGCTCGCTGAGAATGCGAAATTTGAGGAAGTCATCTTCCTGCTGTGGAATGGCTGGCTGCCCAAACAGGCGGAACTCGACGAGTTGAAACGGCAGCTTGTCGCGGCGCGCGAACTGCCCGGCCCGATCACCGAGTTTTTGCGCGGGGTGCCGAAGTCCAATCCCATGGACGTGCTGCGCACGGCGGTTTCGATGCTGAGCCTGTACGATTCCGAGGCTCAGGACATGTCGGCGGAAGCCAACCACCGCAAAGCGGTCCGCCTCATGTCGCAGACGGCGACCATTGTCACGACCTTCGACCGGCTGCGCAACGGCAAGAGCGTGGTGCCGGGCGATCCCAACCTGGGCTTCGCCGCCAATTTCCTCTATACGCTTTCCGAACGCCGCCCCGACGATGTGATGGAGCGCGCCTTCGATGTGGCGATGACGCTGCATGCCGACCACGAACTGAATGCTTCGACGTTCGCCGCACGTGTGACGGCGGCCACCCTCTCCGACATCTATTCCTCGGTGACCAGCGGAATCGGCGCGTTGAAAGGTCCGCTGCACGGCGGGGCCAATCAGGACGTGATCAAGTGGCTGCTCGACCTCGGCACCGAGGAAGAAGCGGTCGCACGGGTACAGAATACGCTGGCGAAGAAGGTGAAGATTCCGGGCTTCGGCCATCGTGTGTATCGCACGGAAGATCCTCGGGCGACGCACCTGCGCGTGCTCTCCGAGGAGCTCGGCAAGCGCACCGGCCACGAGAAGCTGTATCGCCTGTCGAGCCGCATGGAAGAGACCATCAAGAACGTGAAGGGTCTCAATCCGAATGTGGATTTCTACTCGGCGTCGGCGTACTATTCGCTGGGCATTCCGATCGACATCTACACGCCGATTTTCGCTGTCAGCCGGATGTCCGGCTGGACCGCGCACGTGCTGGAACAATATCGCAACAATCGCCTGATCCGCCCGCGTGCGGAATACAAAGGCAACCCCGACGGACAGACCTGGATTCCGATTAAGGACCGGTAATGGACGAACGCGCGTATTATTCCGAATCGCCGACCACGAAGCCGGCACTGTTGAATTGCCCTTACTGCAAGTCGCAGGAGTCTTACGATCTGCGATGGATGGTGCGCAAGAAGAAGGATCGTCTGCCGGGCGGCGGCGATGAGCGCGACCGCGCCAAGTTTGCGAAAGCGCAAAGCTACATGGTGCTGCTGGACGATAAGGTGTCCTGCAAGAACCTTCGCTGCCGGCGTCCCTTCGACATCTCCGGCGTCAAGACCATGGCTTTCATCTAGCACGTAGGATAGGCTTTAGCCTGTCCAGCCGGGCGCAGCTATCGAACCGGTGCATAATGGATACCTGGGGGCTGTTGAATGAAACTCATCGCGCTTTCACTTTTGATGCTGGGTTCGCTGGCCGCGGCCGATTCTTTCTCGGGCACCGTGGTCGATGTCATGTGCCGCGCCAAAGACCTGGCCGGTCACACTCGTGAATGCGCCGTCACCTGCTCGAAAAGTGGG
>DASZMZ010000056.1:0-3951 GCA_035551455.1 Candidatus Sulfopaludibacter sp. | reverse complement strand
GCATCCACGAAGCCGATAGCGTCGCCTTTGTGCCGGCTCACGGCCGCAGCCAAAGTTTGCGCGTCGCTGGTGAAATCATTCAAGACGCGCAGCTTCGTGCCGAGCGCGTACACCGCGATCCGGTCCTCCGGCCTGATCTGTTTCAAGTATTTCAGAAACTCCTGTTTGGCAAATTGCTGGTCTTTGACTTCGGTATTCAGTCCATCCAGTACCACCACCGTGACATTGACCGGAGCCGGGCCGCCTTCCGCCCGATTCCTGAAAACAGCCGGGGAATCGCTCGTCGCTGCCGGACCATTGACCGCGACGTGAGGGCTTGGCGCCGGCGAATTCATCGAAAATGAAACGATGGGCCGCCGCTTGCCTTTATCGAATACCGCGAAATCTTCCCGAGTTAGCCCGCGGACCGGCCCTTTGCTATCGCGGACAATCACGTTGACTTCGACCAGGCGCGTCGTCACCCGAAATACGGATTGGCTGGACTCCTGCCCCATCATTGTCAACGTGACAAAGGCAAGGAGTAGGCACTCAGGTTTCATAGACCAGATCATACTGTACCTCGATGGGCTTGCGGCCCTTTTCGAACTGGGCTGTAAATCGAGATCGGGCGGACCCTGAATAATCCGACCCGTGAGGCGATCAGGAGCGAGGTCAAGAACAAGCGTTTCCAAGCGGCGGTTGCTCGAGGATCGGGGTTTCGGGCCGCCCAAGCCCGTCGCCGGCATTAGTCACAGCATTAGCGGAAACAAGTGCATACGGTTATACTTCGTCGGAAGACGAGGCGGGAGGACGAGGTTGCAAAGGAGTACATTTCTCCATCATCTCCGTATGGACCTGGAACAAACGGATGGGAGAATGGCACCATCGAAGCGTATCTGAACGCTGCCAGCGCTTGGGCTGAGTCCACGACCTTTGGCGAAGCGCAAGGACTCTCAGGCAATCCATGGCGGCAGTTCGCGGCGTCCCTCTACTGCGGCAAGATATACGAGTAGGTATCGGCGGCTTCGCGGCGTCGGAATCACGACATGCGAGCTCCGTCCATTCCGTCGCCACCACTAAGTCCCTCACCCCGCCAAGTCGTAGGCCGCCTTCAACCACTTCTTCACTTCGCCATCCACCTCGCCTCGCGCCCCGACCCCGATCCGGTGGGTCATCCGATCATTGCCGATCGACCCCGCCACGACCAGCCTGTCGTCCACCTTCGCCTTCGGCAGCACCAGCCCTACGTCTACCCGCGTCCTCGTTGTCGGTTTGATCATCGCGAACTGGCGACGCCGCCGGATGCCGACGTACGTCTTGCACACGGTCAGCTCGACGTCCTTCCCCAGCTTCAGCGCCATCGCGGTCACGGCGTCATACACCGGACGCAGCGCTGCCCGCTCCCCACCGTACATGCGGGACAGCAGTAAATCCTCGTCCGCATATTCCTCGTCCACCGCGTGACCCTCGGCCGCCGCCGCGATGAACATCGCCGTCACTGTCCCCAGCTTGTGCGCCGATTTCAGCCACACCACCCGCTCTTTCCGGCTGCCCAGGTTCTCCGCGCGCGCTAACTCCACCCACTCCGCGAACGTCCGGCCTGACTTCGCCTTCAAGTTGCGCTGAATGGCCTGGCCCATTTCCTTCGGTGATTTCGGCATCCCTCAACGCTACCGCACCGCCGCCTTCGCATGCACCGACTCGATGCCGCCGTTCACTTCCTGCATATTCTTCGTCAGCACCTCCCATGGCGTGAAGTCGATCTTCACCACCCGCCCTGCGATGCATGCAGGATACTTTCCAGAGTCTCCCTGGTCCGCGATTTTCCGCGCTTCACCGTGGCTGGCGGTGTACTGTTGATCATCGGCGCCAGCTCCACTTGGATATTAGCGCACCCTCTCCCTTTCGACTCCGCTGCTACACTTGGGTCGGGATGCTGAGGGGCTGGGCGGTTGGGTCCGTTCTCGTGCTGATTCAGGTGGCGTGGGGAGGGCCGGGAATTGCTGTTTCCGGAGGTATTCAAGCAGGCGCGAACACCGTCCCGCTGTTGTTTACCTGGAGCAGTTCAATCACGGTGCAAGGCTCCGGCTGGACGTCCGGCGAACCGGTTGCCATTTCACTCGAAGGGCCGCTGAATTCCCCCGGTGTTCCCGTGTCCGCGATTGGGCTCGGCAGCGCCATCGCTGGAAATTTGGGAACATTCTCGACTCCTCTTATCGTCCCCTACGATCAGGCCATCACAGGTCCTAAGGCGCGCATCCCGCGGCCGGGCTATTACCGCGTGCGCGCCACCGGTACGGTCTCTGGGACCGCGATCGCCAGCAACAATATCAACCTGTGTCCCGCCACTTACACCGGCGCGGGGGGCATCGATTGGAGCCGCGAGCGGGGCAGTCGTGATGGCATTCTCCCCGGTGCTCTGCGCGCTTACTCGCCGGAGCGGAGCGACCCCGAGTGGATCTCGGTCTGGGACAACCGTCCGGCGCAAATCTATGGCACCGTCGGCGGGGTCACTCCCACCGGTGCGAACCAAGTGGCGCACATCAGCTTCGAGGATGATCCGCTGGCCCATTACGCCCACGACGTGAATGCAATACTCCAGCCTGATCCGCAGTATCTCTGGACCGTAGGCACTGCGAATTATTATCAGAATCCGAATGAGGACGGGACGGATAGGCCCGGTCGGATCGAACTGGAATGGGAGTCGCTGAATGGCGGCAATACTAAGACATATGGCACGGGCCAGATCGGGTTGCCGGTGTGGGCGACGCCGGGAACCGGCGACCGCGTCTACGTTGTGGGCCGCTGGGTGCTAGATGCAGGCCATCCCGAAATCGGGGACCGCACCGAGATCCATCCGGCCCGCCTGATTGCCGTCATGCGCCAGAGGCCGACGGTTTCCGCGGGAGGAGCCACATCAGCGCAGGTCGATATCTACGTGAGCGGCCATGGGGGAGGCGCCAACCAGTATCCTTCCGGCATGGATGATCTGCTGGGGCAAGGCGGCTACGGCGGCGGCCGCCTGCGCGACGTGCTCAATGCATCCGATCAATCCGTGTACTATCGCCCCGGTCCGCTCGGTTTCCCCGATGCGACGGCGCTCGAGGTGTTGGTCCTCACTCTCGTGGGCGAGACATTGTCCTCGACGCCTTATCCCAGTGCGGGACCGAGCGCGTTCAGTTGGGGAGCGCCCGCCCCCGAGCAACAGCCGATCAACGACATGGATTACGATTTCGATGTTCCGCTGCCTCCGCCGCCCGACGGAGCTACCTCGGTCAAGGTGGAAGTGATCACGCAGGCGCAGCACACGACGGCGGTGGCTGAGACCGTTACCTTTCCGAAAGCCGGCGGAAGCCTGCCGGCGGTGGCTCACGTACATCTGCCGTACAACGGCGCTGACAACGGCATCTATGCGCGGACGTTGAAATTCAGTTGGAACACTGCGTCCATGCCGGAATACCATTTTCGCGTGCGGCTGGACCGAATCAGGGTGAATTCCAATCCCGGCGAGTGGCACCTCTGGAGCGACGCCGGCGGCCAGTGGACTAATCTTTCGAACCTGGCTCCATCGCTGCTGCAAACCACGCAAAATGGGATCATCGCGCCGCCGGGCGCGCAGTTCGATCTTTACCTGCGAGGCACGGACACTATACGATTCCTGGTTCAAGGCTATCGCGCACAATGCATCGATCATGAGTTCGGCGCGCTATTCGGCATGTCGTCCTACTCCGCGGGGATCAAGCTCCTCACCGATTGCGGCCCGGTCAACAATGACGATCTTGGCGGCGCGCTCCTCGAACTACCGGCACTGCCTTCTTCGCAGGGAAGCTATACGGTAATGGCCGACTCTACCGACCGGCCCGGCGGAGGGTCGTTCCAGGTGGACCTCACGGTGGATTTCGTGAGCGGGCCATCCGCATCCGCTGAATGCCAGGGACGTGGTTTGCTCGCGCCTGTCATTTCCGCTGCCGG
>DASZMZ010000055.1:0-13174 GCA_035551455.1 Candidatus Sulfopaludibacter sp. | reverse complement strand
GAGAACGAGATCTCGTCGATGGCATAGCCATAGTAGTTGCCGCCGACATTGGTGTCGCTGAGCCCGGTCGACGTGCCGCTACCCAGGCTGCTGTCGAAAAATGTCGTCCCGATCGCATAATCGACGGACGCCGCCGTATCGCCGGAGTACTCCCAGGCCCAAAAATCCATCCCAGTGATGGCAGTCGCCGAGCTGAGGGTGAACGAGTCGTACTCTCTCCAAGGTGAGTTTAATTACAAACAGTGATGTGGTGAGGATAACGTTACCAGCCCAGAGAGAATATGGCCTGCCGAGGTTAACAGGACCTGCCCAGGTCTTCGTTCCAGATTAACGTATCATTTAACACTATTTAGTGGGTCATCGAATACACGATGTAGTTGATGCCGTAGCGATAGGCGAGAGCAGTCATCTGTTCGGGGTAGTAGGGGACGTCAGCGAACTCCCAGGCATCTCCGACGTCGGTGTCGTAATTGATGGCGACGATCATGTGGTTTTGGTCGTCGAAGATGGCGCGCCAGGCGGGGTGCGTGCCTTCGGGTTGAACGATCTGCACGCTGCCATCGTAGGAGCGGCGCAGGTGGCGCGAGCCGGGGATGAAGGTGAGATCCTTCTCCTGAATATCGTAGAGCACGTGCATGACGGAATCGGAGGGGGCGATATCGGCGATGGGTTTGTTGGGGAGGACGCGATTCATCATGCGGCGGAAAATCTCCCACTGCTCGGGACCCCAGAAGTCATCCACCACGAGGTAGCCGCCGCGCAGAAGATACTCGCGGAGACGGGCGACTTCGGCATCGCTGAAATCGAAGTAGGCGGCTTGGGTGGCGTAGATCCAGGGATAGTCGAACAGGTTGGGGTCCATGAGGCGAAGGTGGCGGGGATCGCCGGTATCGATGCGGGTGAGGCGCTGGACGCCGGTGGTGAAATGATTATCGGCGTTGGGCCAGTCCACCAGCCACCAGCCGGAGCCCATGCCGTCGCGGGAAGAGAAGCCGAAGCGACGGTGGAACTGCGGGAGGTCGGTATATTCCAGGCGAATGAAATGATACTCGCCGGGTTTCGGGGGCATGGGGGCTTCGTTGTCGTCGGCCTGTGGGAAGCGGCCTCCGAAGCGCCCGCGCTGCGCCAGACCCAGGGCCGCGAGAAAAAACACGGCACCTAGAGCCAAGCGGCGTTGCATAGGAGCATTGTAGCCCGCGCGCCGGTTTTCGGTTACCGCCCGGTCCGGCGCGGCAGGCCACAATCGGGCTAACGGCCCTTGAGATTGAGGGCCACAGCAGCCCGGATCAGAGCCTTCAACGCGGCCTCATCGAGCTTCTCGCCTTCGTGGATGTCGATGGCGCGCCGCACATTCCCTTCCAGGCTGGAGTTGAATAAACCGGAAGGATGGTCCTTCAACGCCGCTCCCTTGGCGAATGTCATCTTCACGACAGTCTTGTAGGTCTCTCCCGTGCAGACGAGGCCGGCGTGATACCAGGTGGGAGTGCCATTTCCATTCCTCCACGATCTCCGGGTCCGCCTCGTGGATGAGTTTGCGCAACTTCGCGAGCATCTTGCCACGCCAGTCGCCGAGCTCCTGGATCCTCTGGTCGATCAATTGAGATGCCGATTCGCCTGGCTCTGACTTCTTCATGTTGGTTCACTCCTTCGGGGGGTTGGCCGGCCAACTCGGGGCCTTGACGCCGAACTGCTCGGCGTACTCGGTGTTCAAGCGCTGCCAGCCGGCGAACTTCATGGCCGCGGGTCCCGCGATCGGGGCCATGGGAGTACCGCTCAGCAGACGATCCAGAACGTCGAACGAAATATGCCACCCGGCAGCACCCATGGAGATGTAGCGGCGATCGATGCTCTGCCACAGAGTGAGGCGCGTCCCGCTGCCAACGGGTTCCAGTTCCCACCGCGTATCGTTATACTCCAGCACCTTCGGGGCGTCGGCGCGCGTCACCTTCGTTTCCATCGCCATGGGCGCGCCTACCCAGGTGAGATTCACTGTGCCCACCGCATCCAGCCGCGAATCGGAGACAAAGGGCGCCCACTCGCGCAGGTGTGCCGGATCGGTGAGGGCCTGCCAGACTTTTTCGGGCGAATGGCGCAGTTCTCGCACCAGAATCAGCGTCCACTTGTCACCCTCTTTTTGTACTTGAGCTCCGCGGGCCGGGCCGGGATCGTATTGTTCGCTTTCGATCATTTTCTTCTCCTTTTCTTTTTCTTTTTCGTGCCTATGGCTTTGTCCGCGATGGGTTCGTTCATGCGGTCCAGATGGCGTTCCAGAGCGTCGACGTGTGCATTCCAGAATCGGCGGAACGGGGCCAGCCAGGCATCCAATTCCTGTAGTGGTTCAGGCTTGAGCCGGTAAAGACGGCGCTGCGCGTCCACCGTGGCTTCGACGAAGCCGGCGTCGCGCAGGACACGCAGGTGCTTGGACACCGCCGGCTGCGACATCTGAAGGCGGCGCTCGATTTCCCCCACCGACTGTTGGGAGGAAATCAGCAGGCTGAGGATGGCGCGGCGGTTCGGCTCCGCAATGATTTCAAAGACGGATTCCACTTCCCGAATATACCGCGGAGAGAATATACGTGTCAAGGCATATAAGTAAGGCAGACCTCTTTGCCAACGCGTGTGGTTGGCGATCTACGGTAAGCTAAAACTAATCAAGGAGGGAATTTGATGGCGTACAAGCTCAACGTAAACGGGCGGGCTGCAACTGTCGACGCGCCTGCCGACATGCCGCTGCTCTGGGTGCTGCGGGATGTACTCCACATGCACGGCACCAAATACGGCTGCGGCATCGGACAGTGCGGCGCGTGCACCGTGCTGCTTGGCGGCAAGGCTGTTCGCTCCTGCCTCACGCCGGTTTCGGCCGTCGGCACGCAGGCCGTGACCACCATTGAGGGACTTTCGGCGGACGGAACGCATCCCCTGCAACAGGCTTGGCAGGAAGTGGATGTTCCGCAGTGCGGCTACTGCCAGGCGGGACAGATTATGTCCGCGGCGGCGCTGCTGGCCGCCAATCCCAAGCCCGCCGATAAAGATATCGACGCGGCGATGAATGGCAATCTCTGCCGCTGCGCCACCTACACGCGCATCCGGCGGGCGGTACATCGGGCCGCTGAAATGAGCGCGACTCACGGGTCCAGGCCGCTGGTCCCGGGAAATCGAGAATAGGAGGAGAGCCATGAAATCACAAGAGAACAAACAAATGGAACGCCGCTCTTTCCTCAGGATCAGCGCGCTGGCGGGCGGTGGGGTGCTCTTCGGCCTCACCACGCAGCGCCAGGCTGCGGCGCAGGGCCGGGGCGGTCAGCCGCAAGCGCCGCCGGATCCGCACAACTATATCAAGGTGGCGCAAGACGGTACGGTGACCATCGTCGCCAAGAATCCCGAGCTCGGCCAGGGCGTCCGCAACATGCTGCCCATGCTGATCGCCGAGGAGCTCGACGTCGATTGGAAGTCGGTGAAGATCGAACAGGCCGACTACGACGATACGAAGTATGCGGGCCAAAGCGCCGGCGGGTCGACTGCCAC
Source organism: Candidatus Sulfopaludibacter sp. (assembly GCA_035551455.1). Taxonomy (GTDB): domain Bacteria; phylum Acidobacteriota; class Terriglobia; order Bryobacterales; family Bryobacteraceae; genus Sulfopaludibacter. The sequence continues at coordinate 9,649 of DASZMZ010000055.1, read as the reverse complement.
GCCGAACAACTGGGTGCCCATGCGCCAGGTGGGCGCGGCCGGCCGCCAGCTCTTCCTCACGGCGGCGGCGCAGACGTGGAACGTTCCGGCAGCTGAGTGCGCTACGGCCTCGGGCCGCGTCCTGCATGCGTCCTCGAAGCGCTCTCTGGGATACGGTGAACTGGCCGCCAAGGCCGCCAGCCTGCCCGCGCCCAACGTGGCTGAGCTCAAGCTGAAGGATCCCGCCGATTACAAGATTGTGGGTCACACGCAGCCGGGCGTGGACGTGAAAGCGATCACCACCGGCAAAGCCGTCTTCACCATCGATGTGGAAGTGCCGGGGATGCTCTACGGGGTCTTCGAGAAGTGCGGCGTCTTCGGCGGCACTGTCGTCAAGGCCAATCTGGACGAGATCCTCAAGCTGCCGGGTGTGAAGCAGGCCTTCGTGGTGGAGCGTCCGGTGATCACGGAGACCGTGCTGCCCGGCGATCCGGGTCTGGAGAACGGTATCGCGATTCTGGCCGAGACCTGGTGGCATGCGCAATCGGCCCGCAAGAAGTTGCAGGTGACGTGGAACGAAGGGCCGCGCGCCAACCAGAGCAGCGTCGCCTTCGCGCAGCGCGCCGACGAGTTGAGCAAGCAGGCCCCGCAGCGCACGATCCGCGCCGATGGCGATGCCGAAGCCGCGCTCAAGGGCGCCGCCAAAGTGGTGGAGGCCGCGTACTCGTACCCGTTCATTGCGCACGCGCCGCTCGAACCGCAGGGCGCCACCGCGCACTGGAAGGACAACACGGTCGAGATCTGGACCAATAGCCAGACGCCCGGCGGCGGTCGTCGCATGGTGGCGCAGACGATGGGCATTCCGGAGAAGGACGTGCAGCTTCACCTCGTCCGCGGCGGCGGCGGTTTCGGCCGCCGGCTCAACAACGACTACATGGTGGAAGCGGCCTACATCGCAAAGCAGGCCAAAACGCCGGTGAAACTGCTCTGGTCGCGCGAGGACGATATGGCGCACGACTACTACCGGCCGGGCGGTTTCCAATACCTCAAGGCTGGCGTGGACGCCTCAGGCAAGCTGGTGGCCTGGCGCAATCACTTCATCAGCTATGGCGATGGCGAGCGGTTCGTGGCGTCGGGCGCCATGGGGCCTACGGAATTTCCGCAGCGCTTCATTCCCAACTACGCGCTGCATGCTTCGGTGCAGCCGCTAGGCATTCGCACCGGCGCCTTGCGCGCGCCCAGCAGTAACGCCTTCGCGTTCGTGATTCAATCCTTCATCGATGAACTGGCGCACGCGGCGAACAAGGATCCCGTGCAGTTCCGGCTGGAACTTCTGAATGCGGGAGCAGTCCCGCAGGAAGCGCCGGCCCAGGGCGGACGCGGCGGCTTCGCGGCTCCGGGCATGGACGCCAACCGCATGAAGGGCGTTCTCCAACTGGTGGCCGAGAAGTCCAACTGGGGCAAACGCCAGTTGCCGAAGGGCACCGGGATGGGCGTGGCTTTCCACTTCAGCCATCGCGGCTACTTCGCCGAAGTGGCCGAGGTGTCGGTGGACGCGGCCAACAAAATCAAGGTCCACAAGATCTGGGTGGGCGCCGACGTGGGCAGCGAGATCATCAATCCGGGTGCGGCCGAGAACATCGTGCAGGGCGGCATCATCGACGGACTGAGCGAGCTCATGGGTCAGGAAATCACGGTGGAAAAGGGACGCGTGGTGCAGACCAATTACCACCAGCACACGATGGTGCGCATGGCGCAGGCGCCTCCGGAAATCGAAGTCCACTTCCTGAAGAGCAGCTTCACGCCGACTGGTCTTGGTGAGCCGGCGCTGCCGCCGGTGCTTCCGGCGCTGAGCAATGCGGTGTTTGCCGCTACCGGGAAACGCGTGCGCATGCTGCCCTTCACCAAGTCGGGCTTTGCTTGGGCGTAAGACGTTGGGGACTGCTGGCGCTCGTTTTGTGCGCGGGGAATGGCGTCGCGCAGGATGAGCGCCGGCTGGTTTCGCCGAACGGTCAACTGGAATTCCGTCTGTTCATTTCGCAGCCCGGCAGCGGCGGATTGCCGCAGCTTGCCTATCAGGTCTGGTATCACGGCCGGGAAGCGGTGAAGACCTCCTTTCTGGGACTCAACATTCATGACCAGGAGCCGATGCTCGGCGAGAATGACGGGCTGATCTCGTCCCATGCGGGCAAGGAGACGGGAGCCTATCGGACGCTGGTGGCGGAGTACATGCAGAACGGCTCCATCGGACGAATGCTCACGGTGGAGGTCCGCGTGTGGGACGATGCGGTGGCCTTCCGCTACGTGATTCCGCGCTCCACCGCGCTCGTCGAGATCCTGATCGAAGACGAGTTGACGGAGTTCGATATCGGGGCTGCGCCTGCGAGTCTCAAGCTGCCCGCGGCGATACCAAGCGGCGGCGGCTGGATTGGGATTTCTGAAATTCCGCGCGCCGGATTTCCGCTGATGTCTCTGGTACACACATCCGGCAGCGTCCTGGCCGCGCACCTGGAGCGGGGCACAGCGCACCCGCTCATCGCCTTCGAAGGACGCACGCCGCTGACGTGTCCCTGGCGCGTTTTGACCTTCGCGGCGAGTAGAGAATCAGCTCTTCACCCGGTGGCAATTTCGGACCGGTGACGGGCCCTACCTCCAGCGGAAGAGCTTCAGGGCGACTATAAAGCAGACAACCAGCCAGGAAGATAACACCGCCATTTGCGGGGCGAGTTGGCCGAGGCCTGCGCCTTGCAGCATGTTGGCGCGGAGGGCGTCGATGGCTGCGGTGAGGGGCAGCGCTTTGATGAGCGGCTGCACGGCTTCGGGGAATCGCTGGGCCGAGAAGAAGACGCCGGAGACGATCCACATGGGCATCATGATGCAGTTCATGAGGCCGGACGCGGCTTCGATGGTCTGGGCGCGGGATGCGATCAGGAGGCCGAGAGCGCTGAACGAAAGCGAGCCCAGGAAGCACAGCAGCACGAGCGCTGCGAGGGAGCCGCGCACGGGGACTCCGAAAACCAGCGCGCCGAAACCGAGCACCACCCCCACTTCCGCCACCAGCAGCACCAGGCGCGAAAGCACGAACGAGAGCAGGTAGTAATGCTTGGGCATGGGCGTGGCCACCAGGCGCTTGATGAGTTTCTTGCGGCGCGCGTCCACGATGGCGAAGCCCATGCCCCAGATGGCGCTGCCCATCAGATTCATGCCGAGGAGACCGGGAATCAGGAAGTCGATATAGCGGGAGCCGGGCTCGCGCATGAACCGGTCGGCGGACTGGACCGGGTCCACGCGTCCGGCGGCCCGCTGAATGGCGCGATCGGCCAGCATGCGGGCGGTGCGAGCTTCGGGGTTCGTATCGTCGTAACGGTAGACGGCTGCGCCGCCTGGGCCGGCTTCGACCACGAGAGCGACCTTGCCATTGCGCAACGCGTCGAGGGCGGCTTGGTCTGAATCCTGTTGCACGTCGAGGAGCTTTTCCTGGCGCAGGGCGCGGGTGAGTTCGGGTGTGACGGCGGCGATCTTCAAGACCTCCGGCGGACGATTGCGGAAGGCGATGCCGAGTCCGGCGGCCAGGAGGATGGGGAAAATGAAGACCCAGAAAATGGCTTCCGGTTCGCGGATGAATTCGCGGAATCGGACCAGGGTGAGTTGTACCAGCGGATTGTCACTCATCGCGCAAGCGGCGTCCCGTAAGGGCGACGAACACGTCCTCCAATGTCGCCGAGTGAGTGCGCAATTCGGTGAGCGGCACGGACTGGCGGGTGAGTTCTTCGAGCAGCGCGGGCACGGCGCGGTGAAGTTCGGAGACCTGCAACTGGACCGAGCCGTTTTCCGTGCGAACCTCGCGCACGCCCTCGAGGCGATGCAGCGGGTCGAGATCGAGCGTGGCGGCGCCGGCGGAGAACTCCACCATGTGTTCGACGCCGATCGAGGCAATCAGTTCTCGGGGCGTGCCGAGCGAGATGGTTTTTCCATGGTCCATGATGGCGACGCGGTCGCAGAGGCGCTCGGCTTCATCCATATAATGCGTGGTGAGCAGGATGGTGCGGCCGGCCAGTTTGAAGCGCTCGATGAGTTCCCAGAGCTGGCGGCGGGCTTGCGGGTCGAGTCCGGTGGTGGGCTCGTCGAGAAAGAGAAGTTCGGGGTCGCCGACCAGCGCGCAGGCGAGGGCGAGACGTTGTTTCTGACCGCCGGAGAGGGTTCCGATGCGGGCCTGCTGCTTCTCTTCCAGTTGCACGAGGCCGATGACTTCGGCGGGGGCGGGGCCAGCGCGATAAAAACTGCGGAACAGGCGGACGGTTTCGAGGACCGTGAGTTTCTCGGAAAGCTGGGTCTCCTGAAGCTGAATGCCGAGGCGCTGGCGCAGTTCGGCGGCGTGCGAATGCCAGTGGAGGCCGAGGACTTCGACGTCGCCCGAATCGGGGTCGGTGAGTCCCTCGCAGATTTCGATGGTGGTGGTCTTGCCGGCGCCGTTGGGGCCCAGGAGGCCGAAGCATTCGCCTCGCTGCACCTGGAGATCGAGGCCGTTCACGGCGATGACGTCCTTATACTGCTTGCGGAGATTGCGGACCTGGAGGGCGGCGGCGGGCACTATTTCTAGTATAGGGAAAGACTGGGTGCGCGACACGAAAGCGGAACGGCGTGGATTCCAATCGGAGCCGCGACTGTAAAGGAGCGTTGCCGCATACACGCTCATGACATCACCTTGCTCGGCGACTACGTACTACATCGCCGCCGAGACATGCTGCGGTTTCCAGCTCGGGTTCATCCAACCTTATCTGGTTCAGACGACGACTGGCATAAGCCTTAAAATCGCTCATGACCAGTTCCGGAGGATCCTCGGCTTCTACCACCGTATGCACACTGTGCGCGGGGTCAACGGAGCTAGATGCAAAGGTAATCAGGTACGTCACGGAATGTCACCCAATTCTGACGCTTCCTACGGTCGCGGCCCTGCTTGGCGTACTCGTAAGCAAGGCGTCGCAAGTTGCGGCTTTTCCGGCAATGGTGATAGCTTGAGGATTAACGATCCCAAGGTACTTTTCTCAACAAGGAGCCCTTAAGAAATGCCATTAGTGTCGATGCGCCAATTGCTGGACGAAGCTGCAAAAGGCGGATATGGTGTTGGCGCGTTTAACGTCAACAACATGGAACAGATTCAGTCGATTATGGAAGCGGCGCGCGAGACCAAATCGCCGGTGATTATCCAGGCGAGCCGCGGTGCGCGCGCGTATTCGCAGGATCGTTTCCTGTACCATTTGATGATCGCCGCTACGGAGATTTATCCGGAGATTCCCACCGTTTTGCATCTGGATCACGGCAATTCGGTGGAGACGTGCAAGAGCGCCATCGAGATGGGTTTCACCAGCGTGATGATGGACGGATCTTTGATGGCGGATGGCAAAACGCCGTCGAGTTTCGAGTACAACGTGGACGTGACGCGGCAGGTGGTGGAACTGGCGCATGCCAAAGGCGTGACCGTGGAAGGCGAAATCGGCTGCCTGGGCGGTATTGAAGACGGACACGGCGCCGGGCTGGACGGCTTGAGCCACCTGACGGATCCGGAGCAGGCTGTGGAGTTCGTGAAGCAGACGGGTCTGGATGCCCTGGCAATCGCCATCGGCACCAGCCACGGAGCTTACAAATTCAGCAGCAAGCCCACGGGCGAAACGCTGAAGATGGCGCGGTTGATCGAGATTCACAAGCGTCTGCCGAACACCCATCTGGTGATGCACGGGTCCTCCAGCGTGCCGAAGGACCTGCAGGACATCATCAATCAATACGGCGGCAAACTGAAGCCGACGTGGGGCGTGCCGGTGGAAGAAATTCAGCTCGGCATCAAGAACGGCGTCCGCAAGATCAACGTGGATACGGACAATCGCCTGGCCATCACGGGCGCGATTCGCAAGGTCTTCATGGAGAAGCCGGAAGAGTTCGATCCGCGCAGCTACATGAAGCCGGCGCGTGAAGCCATGAAGAACGTGGTGGCGCTGCGCATGACGCAATTCGGACAGGCGGGACACGCCAGCGACTATACTCCGATTCCGTTGTCGGAGATGGCCAAGCAGTACGAAGCAGTCGCAGTTTAGTTTTTCAGCGACGTTCGACCGGGCATCACTAATCCTTCCAGGAGCCGTCGGCTGGCTTCCGCCACATCGGCCACGGCTTTCTGGAAGACTTCCGTATTCGCCTGCGAGGGTTTCTGAAAGCCGCTGATCTTGCGCACAAACTGCAAGGCGGCGGCATTCAGTTCCTCGGGGGTCGCCCTCTCCGGTCTCCTCAGTAGCTTAATGCTCCGGCACATCTCTACATCATCGCACTGAAGCCTTGCTGCGCCGCGCCTACGCCGCGTCCATGAAGCTGCGGAGGTCCTTCTCGTGGACTTCCGGGAGTCCCGGCGCGACGTCGTTGAGCTTGCCTGCGCGCATCCACTTTTCCAGGTTGTCGACCAGGCCAAAGAGGTGATCGAAGGAATCCACGATAAACAGCAGCGGCTGATAGTGGTCGATCTCGGCAGCCTGATTGATCAGCCACTCCATTTGCACCGGATAGCGCTGCACTTCGGGAGATTCGATGGCGTGGTGCAGTTCGCCGTAGGAACTCAGCAGACCGCTGCCGTAGGCCACCGTTCCCCGACTCCCGCGCATCAGGCCGAACTCCACCGTGAACCAGAAGAAGCGGGACATGGCCTTGATGATGTTGGTCAGACGCCGCGCGCGCTCGGCTTCGTCGGTGATCAACGCCGTCATTTCCACCGCCGTGTGGGCGCAATCGCCGAACCGCACCAGCACGTCGGCGAAGGCCCGTTGGGTGTGCATGGGAACGTGGCCCGCCACGTCGTGGAAAATGTCGGGTTCGGGCAGATAGTCCATGCGATCGAGCGGCCGGATGGTGATGGTAGTGGGAAACTCGCGGCGCCGCAGGCAGTCGAAAAACAGGAAGCCCGGGACGTAGCCGCTGACGGGTTTTGCCTGAAAGCCGGTCAACGGCTGCAGGCGCTGATTGATGTCGCTCAGCCGCGGAATCCGGTCGCTGGGCAGGTCGAGCGCTTCGATTCCGTGCAGGAAATGTTCGTTGGCGTACTGCTCCCAACGCGGCCTTATGCGGCGGTAAAGCTGACGCCAAGCTTCATGGTTTTCCTCAGTATAGAGGCCGTAAGCCTGTGTAATATAAAGGTCGCCGCGGCTTCTGGCTTCTTCCACAAACGGTGCATGCCCGGTGGTAAGCCCGGGGGCTGAAATAGTTTGAGGCATGTGTCCCTCCCGCTGATTTCAGCCTAGCACCAGAAACGATCAGAGACAACCTCTTTCAGGTGGTGTTATGTTTGGCGCTACCGGAACCCGGTCCGCTGCGGCGCGCCATCGTCCAAATAGACGTATTCGGCGGGAGCCTGCAGGCGGGCGGCCTTCACCGTGCGTAGGGCGTCATTACCCGCGACCGTCAGCACCATGTGAGCCGGATCGAAGGGGTTGGACGCGGCTGCGACGAGGGCCTCGCGCTCCGAAGCGTGCACCCGCCCATCCAACTGGAAGGACGCGCCCTCGAACACGGTGCCGAGTTTCCCCGCCCAAGCGGCCAGAGCCGAGTTGGCCTCGGGACGACCGACGAACACGACATCGCGATGGCGCAGCAGTTCGTCCGACACCTCGAAATCCTTGTACACCGGCACCTGACTCTCATACCGATTGAGGAATGCCGACTGCATCTGTTCGGCCGCATACCGATTGGCGCCCGCCTCGCGCACCGTGCCGTAGACGATCACGGCAGTAGCCAGGCGGCGCGAGATGTCGCTGGTCAGGTATGCCGGTCCCGGACCCGGTTCGGTGAAGTCGAACGCCACGCCGGCCTGCGACAGGAAGGATTCGGCGGTCACGGTCTTGGTGGTGTTCAGCGAGTAGTACGTTTTCATCAGCTTGAGGAACGGCTCGTCTCCCATCTTGCGCCGGAGGCCGTCGAGGAAGAGCGTGCCCTTGGCCTCCTCCAGCTGCACCGCCGTCATCCAGTTCCGCGGACCGAGTTTCAGATTGCGATAGCGCGCGCGCTGCGCGTTCATGGCCTTCTCCACATCGTCGCTCAGCAGCACCTGCCGATAGTTGGCCGACCCGGCGACGAGCCACGTATCGTTCTGCGAAGCCGGCAACATCCAGCCCGTCCACAGGCGGTCCCTATAGGACGGCTTATCGGCGGTCTTCACCTCCGGCTCGGCAATCGGAGCGGCGGCGGCCGGGGTCTTCGACTCACCCCGCAGCAGCACGTACCCCGACGGATACAGCCCGGCATTGCCCGAGAAGCCGACGTTGGACGGCAGCCATTCGCGCTGATTGGGCCGGCCGATTTCCGCCCACACCATCAGTCGATTTGCCATATCGGCGGTGACCACTTTGGCATCCATGGTGCTCGACGCCACCAGCGGCGCGCTGCGGAAGGCGAGGAACGCGAACTGCTCGTCGATCTTCCCCTTGTGGCTCTGATAGAGGTCGAGCCAGGCAAGATCGCGCGGGGCGGGGTAGTAGGGAATGTACTCGGGGGCCGCCTTGGGGTCCGGGAAATTCTCCAGGCGCACGTCGATATCCTTGGGATTGTTGTTGCCCCAGTAGAAGCCCGGCGTGCCGCCGAACCACTCGTTTTTCGAACTGCGCCACAGGCGGGTTTTATTGGTGCCCAGTTCGTACATGGCGATCTCATTGGTCTTGGCGTCGCCGATCAGCCACTCGTTGGTGTAGAGTCCGTTATTGCGGGTGCCGAGCTGCTTCACCACCTCGTCGATATTGCCGCCGTACTGAATGGCCATGCGGGCGCGGAAAGCCACCGGCGTGCCCTGCGCATTGAAAGGCGTCTGATTGATGGTGGTCTCGGTGAGGATCACGCCGGCATCGTTCTGATACCAATCGGTGCCGCTCTCGATGCCGCCGGGGTAGCTCTGGATCAGCATGCGGTGTCCCGCGGCCGGCTTGATATCGAGCATCACGTTGGTCTGCTCGGCGAAGGTGAGGGGCCACCAGGTGACGTGGCCGATCACCATTTTTCCATCGCGCGTTGCCGGTCCCGTGGCGGCGAAGGCGCTGCAATGGTCGAGCGGCGAATCCTTTTTGGGCGTGGCATAGGCCGGCTTTTCGAAGCCCAGGCCTTCGAGGCCGGTCGCGGTGGAATTCACGGCCGAGGAGAGCTCGCCGAGTTCGACCGCAACGTTCGCCACCACGATGTCCATCAGGTCGATGCGCCGATCGCGCCACGTGGCTCCGGCGTCGGAAGCGCCATCGGCAATGCCGCGCATCTCTTCCATGATTTCGCGATCGAAGCCGCGGAGGAAGAGCGCATTCGCGGTGGTGCGGTCGGAATCCCAATGGTCCTTACCGCTGAGCTCGGCGGCGCAGCGCGCCAGGTACTCGGGGATTTCGCGGGCCATCAGGTGGCCGTGTTGGTAGCCGCGTTCATAGGGCGCGCCCTCGATGTGGAGGTAGATCCAGCCGCCCGAGGGGTAGCGATAGGCGGGTCCAAACGTCTGCACGGCGTCGCGCGACGGCCATGCGCCGTCCGACGAAACTTCGTCGAGACTGACGCCTTCGAACCATGCCTTCCCATGCAGGGCGCCGCCACTGCCGGCGGTCAGCAGGATGGAGTCCTGCGCGCGGCTGGCCACGAATTTCAAGGAGAGCCGCGTCCACGCCTG
>DASZMZ010000054.1:0-9383 GCA_035551455.1 Candidatus Sulfopaludibacter sp. | reverse complement strand
CGGCGTGAAATACTTGCCGGGCGAAAGCATCCTCGGAATCGCCAGCGGCTGAAAAATCAGGTCGCGGTCGGCGCGGTTGTACCACTCGGCGCGCAATCGCGTGCGCAGTCCCACGCGCTGCTCCACGGCGGCAATCGTCTGGTTCGAACGGTTCGGCGGCAGGTACCGGTTCCCCAGAATCGAGGTCAGTACCGCGAGCTCGGGGTATTGCACATACTGCCCCCAACCCAGTTGCAGACGCGTGGATGAGGTCAGCATCAGGGAAACCGAGGCCTGCGGGGAGACCGACGGGATGCCATTGACATTCTCGTGATCCCACCGCGCACCCGCCGTCAGGTGGACCCGTCCTTTCCACGCGAGGAAGGATTGCTGAGCGTACCCGCTGGCGCGCGTCGCAGTTCCGCGAGCCCGGTCGAGCGTGCGGGTGGAGGTGGCGCTCTGATACTGCGTGCCATAGCCTTCGTCGCGCAGTCGCCGCATACTGACGCCGAAATCCAGCGGCGCGCGGGAGTTCCAGATCCACGTGGCATTGGTATTGCCCACCCACTCGCCGTAAAATCCCGCGCCCAGCGAAAGGTTGGCGGGGTTCTCGTTGTCCCACTTTTCTCTCATCCAGGCCACGTGCGTGTTCACCAGCAGGGAATCGGCAGGCGTGTACCGCCACCCCAGGTTCGCCAGGGTGTAGTGATACCCACCCGTCATCAGCGAATTGATGCCCAGTGTGGATCTCGAGGCGCTCCGGTCGATATCGGAGAAGCTCTCCAGAAGGTAAAGCGTGACTTTGCTCCTGTCGCTCAAATCGTAGGTGAAGCGGCCCTGCACGTCCTCCAGTCCGAAGATGAAAGTGTTGTTGGGGAACGTTCGCGCCAAAATGTATTGCAGGTAGCTTTTGCGCGTCGCCACCAGCCAGGAGCCGCGCTTCTTCTTCCCGATGGGGCCTTCCGCCATGATGCCGGCATTCGAGGCGCTGGCTGCTACCCGAAATGTGGTCGCGGTGCGGCTGCCTTCGCGCGTCGTGACGTCGAGCGCGCCGGCGCTCCGGTCTTCGAAGCGTACCGGATAGGCGCCTTCGTGCAACTCCATGGAATCCACCATGTCGCCGTTGAAGGCCGTGCCGGAACCGGAGACATTCTGGCCCTGCAACATATGAAAAGGCTGGTGTAGCAGCACGTTGTCCAGGTAGAGACCGATGCGATTGTAGTCCGCGCCGCGCAGTGAGAAGCGGGCATCGAAATCATTATTAGAGGTGACGCCGGGCAGGCTCTGTACGGCTCGCAACGGGTCGTCCGCCAGTACGCTGCCCAGATTCTTCACGTCATTGCCGGCCATCACCAGGGTTGAGGGACTATCGGCGCGCGACGTTTCGAAGGGATCCGTCCGAGCTTCCACGGTATCGGTCTGACGCAGCGCGTCGGGGGTCAACACGACCTCGAATTCCTTCGTCTCGCCGGCGGCCAGGTGGAACGGATGATTGGCCAAATGATAGCCGACCGTGGAAACGTTCAAAACGTAATCGCCCGGCGCGATACTCGCGATCTGGAAGGAGCCTTTGGAGTCCGAAACGGTACGGTAGGCGCCGCCGGTGAGCTGCACCTGAACGCTGGCGAGAGCCTCCCCGCCGCGCGCATCGACGATGGAACCGCGGATGGTTCCCGACGCCTGTGGGTAAGCCGGCACCGCGGCCAGAATGAGCCCGAAAACCAGGAGGCGCTGCATGAATAGCGCAATCATAGCGCGTAGCGCTAGAATCTAGACTTCAATGGCCATGGTTAACGATAAAGAAAGTATTTTTGTCCTGAAGGGCCAGAATCTGAAGTTCACTTTTATTCTGGTCTGCTCCCTGTTCCTCCTGTGGGCAGTCTGCAACGGGATGATCGACGTCATGGACAAGCACTTCCAGGAAGAGCTGAACCTGACCAAGTCGCAGTCGGCTTGGGTCCAGTTCGCGCACTATCTGGGCTACTTTCTCATGTCGATGCCGGCCGGAATCCTGGCCAGTAAGCTGGGCTACAAGCGCGGCATCATCATGGGCCTCACGATCGTGGCCCTCGGCGGCTTCTGGTTCATCCCCGCCACCCACATCAATTCCCTGGTCCATGAAGGCAGGGTGACCGCCACCACAGCCTTCGTCGGATTCCTCGCCGGCGTCTGCGTGATTGCCACAGGCCTGACGTTTCTCGAAACCATCGCCAATCCATACACCACCGTCCTCGGCCCCAAGCGATTCGCCGCCACCCGCATCAATCTGGCGCAATCCTGCAACGGAGCCGGCTGGATCATCGGCCCACCCATCGGCGGACTCTTCTTTTATGGCAAGGATGCCCTGGGTAGAAATACAGGTAGCGAGACGCTTTATATCCCCTACGTCACGGTGGCGATCATCTCACTGATGATCGCGGCGGTCTTCTACTTCGCCAATGTCCCCGACATCAAAATGGAAGACGAATTCCATTTGGATGATGCGGCGCCCGGTGCCTCACACTCCATCTGGTCGCATCCTCACTTCGTAATGGCGGTGGCGGCACAGTTCTTCTACGTTGCCGCACAGGCAGGCATTTTCAGCTTCTTTATCAACTATATGACGGCTGAACTGCCTCCCATTCCGGCCTCGTGGGCTTCGGCCGGTTTTATGCATGACTGGGTGGAGACCGGAAAAACCGGCATCCTGGCCTTGAGCGATAAGGGCGCGGCCAACCTGGCATCCCTGGCCTTCGGCTGCTTCCTGGCAGGACGCATCAGCGGCTCGGGTCTCCTGCGCAAATATTCGGCACACAAGATCCTGGCTCTCTATGCCGTACTCAACGTGGCGGCGACCTTCCTGGTATTCCTGAAACTCGGCTGGCTGAGCGTGGCATGCGTCTTCCTCAGCTACTTCTTTATGTCCATCATGTTCCCGACCATCTTCGCGCTCGGAATCTACGGCTTGGGCGCGCGCGCTAAGAAAGCATCGGCATTTATCGTCATGGCCATTATGGGCGGCGCGATTTTACCCAAGCTCATGGGGTACGTCGCCGACCAGTACGACATGTCCCGCGGCTTCATCGTGCCTATGTTCTGCTTCGTGTTTGTCGCCTATTATGGCTGGAACTGGTCGAAGCTCAGCAAGGCCGAATCCCTACAGGGCGTGAAGCTCAGCGGCCATTGACGCCAGATGGTTGAGCAGGTACGCACAGGCGGCTTCCGCGGCCGGATCCGGCTCGTAGTCCATGGACCCGCGGATGCTCTCCCGGAGTTCGCGGCATTCTTCTTCGAGAGTCGTTTCCGATCGCTTCATAACTGAACTTATCGATTCGTCTTTCAAAACCATTAATGGTTTTCAGGTAATCCGCCGATAGCTGGTGTAGGAGTCACATGATCCGGCTGACGCGCTTAAACCGAGTACCCCTCGTCCTCAATAGCGACCTGATTGAACACATCGACGTGACGCCTGACACGGTGATCACACTGACCACCGGCCAAATTATTCGGGTGCGCGAAAGCGCCGACCAGGTGATCGAGCGCGTCGTTGAGTTTCGCCGGAGTATTTTCGACCCGGCGGCGGCTGCCAAACTGACACCCGTTGCGGACCTCGAAGCGGAAGGCGCCGAGTAGGTATGGCCGGCCCCGCCCAAGCAGCTCCTCCCGAACCGACAGCGGCGCCCCAGAAGCCGCCGGCCAAACCCAAGCGCACCGGAGTGCGCCCGGACTATTCGACATTGCTCGGACTAGCCATCGCGCTGTCTGGAATTCTCGGCGGCCTCATTCTCGAGAAGGGCAAGATTCAGGACGTGTCCCAGGCGACCGCCGCCATGATTGTCCTGGGGGGTACCCTGGGCGCCGTCATGGTGACCATGCCGCTACCAGTGGTCCTGCGCGCCTTTCGGGGGCTAAAGAACGTCTTTCTCGAACCCGCCAGTTCTACCTCGATGATTGCCGAACAGCTGATCCTGTTTGCTACGAAGGCCCGGAAAAGCGGGATCGTCAGCCTCGAAACAGATGCCGCTTCCATTGCCGATCCCTTCTTTAAAAAAGCCCTGAATCTGGCAATCGACGGCACCGATCTGCAGGAACTACGGAAAATGATGGAGATCGATATCGCCGTGAGCGAGCAGGCCGCCGAAACCGAGGCCAAGGTCTGGGAATCCGCAGGCGGATACTCGCCCACCATCGGCATCATCGGCGCCGTGATGGGTCTCATCCAGGTAATGAAGCATCTGGAGGACATAAAAGAGGTGGGTCACGGCATCGCCGTGGCATTCGTGGCGACGGTTTACGGAGTGGGTGCGGCCAACCTCTTTTTATTGCCTGCAGCCAATAAACTGCGCGGCCGCCTCCGCGACGCGGTGATGGTGAAAGAGATGACGCTCGAAGGCGTCATTGGAATTCTCGAGGGCCTCAATCCCACTTTGATCCGGCTGAAACTCGAGGCATTCGACCAGCATTCGCGGAAACCGGCACCGGCGAAAGCCGGGAAGCCCGCCAAGGGTGAAAAGGGTCCACAACCGGTCCCCTCTGGAGGCAAGGCGTGACCCGCCGCAAGCCCCCCGCCCATGAGAATCACGAACGCTGGCTGGTATCTTACGCCGACTTCATTACCCTGCTTTTTGCATTCTTCGTGGTGATGTTCGCCACCAATCAGAACGACAACCACCGCGCCAAAATGGTCTCGGATTCCGTGCGCGACGCCCTCGAGCATGGTGAGGTTTCCAGCCGCCTGTCGAACGTTCTGGGCCGCGGAAAACGGGACGGTAGGGCGCCTGACCACACGGCGCCCTTCGTCGGGCCTGCCGCGCCCGATAACCAAACCCATCCCGCGGACTTGACCAACTCTCTCGAAGTGCTCAAGAAGCAACTCAGCGTGGAGACCGAGTCCGGCAAGGTGCAACTGCAACTGGAAGGACGCGGTCTGGTAATCAATTTGCGCGAGGCCGGCTTTTTCGGATCGGGCGACGACGGGGTAGCGCCCGGCAGCTACCCGATTCTGGCCAAGATTGCAGCCGTAATCCAAGGGCTGCCCAACCAGGTCCGCCTGGAAGGCCACACGGATTCCATCCCGATTCACAATTCCCGTTTCCGCAGCAATTGGGAGCTTTCCACGGCGCGCGCCATTGCCATGATGGAAGCGTTGGCGACGCGGTACAACGTGGAGCGGCAACGCATGGCCGTTGCCGGATATGCCGAGAATGCTCCGGCTGACGATAACGATACCGAGGAAGGCCGCGCCCACAACCGCCGGGTGGCTGTCGTTCTGCTCACGCAGGAAGGCCAGAATGCCGAGCCTTCAATGACCAGGAAAAAACCATGACATTTTTAAGCGCCCATTTTGGGACCATTCTGGTGGACGAGCAGTCCATCGTCGAGTTTCCGGAGGGACTTCCGGGCTTTGAAGACCGGAGGCGTTTCCTCCCTTTGCAGGCGCCCGAGCAGGACGGCCTGGTATTCCTGCAGAGCCTGGAAGTGGCCGACCTTTGCTTCCTGGCGCTGCCGGTGCAGGCGGCTCGGCCCAATTACGAAATTGTGCTGACCCCGGAAGATCGGCAAACCCTGGGACTGGCGGCCGCGGGAACGCCGGTGATCGGCCGCGATGTTGCCGCGCTGGCGATTCTGTCTCTGGTGGAGGGCCAGGAGCCGACTGCGAATTTGCACTCTCCCGTGATCATTCATATGGAGACGCGCGTAGCCGTGCAGGCCATCCGCCCCGATGAACAGTACCAATGCCGCGAGCCCCTGATCCTGAACCGGTGCGAGGCCGTATGCTCGTAATTCGCAGACACGGCGGTGAATCGATACACATTGGAGAGGACGTCGAGATCCTCGTCATCGAGTGTATCGGCGGGCGGGTCAAACTGGGCATCAACGCGCCGCAGCATGTCCCTGTGATGCGCAGCGAAGTGCGCTTGACGCGCGAGCAGAATCTGGCCGCCGCTCAGACTCTGCAGCACGGTACTTTCCTGGGCCGCCATTTACAGTTTCCAGCAGTCACAGTTCAAGATTCGAAAATTGGCGTCGATACGTGGAAGTGAAGGCCGGGACGTAAGGCGCTCAGGGCCAACGCCATCCGGTAACGGCAAGATGCCGAAACTCCAAAACAGGATGTCATTCAAATGTCGCTCTCTATTCAAACCAACGTCAATTCTCTCGTCGCCCAGGAAAATCTGAGCGTCAACAGCAAGTTTCAGAGCCAGACCATTCAGCGCCTGACTTCAGGCTACCGGATCAACTCCTCCGCCGACGACGCTGCCGGCCTGGCTGTTGCCAACAAGTTCCGTTCCGACACCGCCGAACTGTCGCAGGGCGTTCGCAATGCCAATGACGGTATCAGCCAGTTGCAGATCATCGACGGCGGACTGACCAACATCTCTCAGATGCTGGACCGGCTGAAGACGCTGGCCACCCAGTCTTCTTCCACCACCTTCACCGGAGACCGCAGCACGCTGAACAACGAATTTCAGTCGCTGCTGGGTGAAATCAACCGGCAGGCGGCGGATATCAAATTGGATTCCACCGGCACGTTCAAATCGAAGATGAGCGTGTACATCGGCGGCGGCAACGCCAGCAACTCCACCAATTCCAACGCGCAGGTGAGCGTGGATCTTTCCGCCAGCGCGGTGGATTCGCAGTCGCTCGGTATCGACAAGGCTTCCGTCCTCGGCGGCGGCGTGGAATTCACTTCGAATAACGCCAAACTGCTCAGCGATCCCGGTTCCGTCTATTCGGCCGCGCAGACGTTCACTGTCAATTACATCGATAGCAACGGCGTCGCGCAGAACCGCACCACCACCTACACCGCCGGCGATACCGGCCAGCAGGCAGTCACGGATCTCAACAACGGTCTCGACAAAGCCACCGGCGTCAGCGCGCAGATCGGCAGCGACGGCCAGTTGCAGTTCGTGGGCAGCGGTTCGTTCACGGTCAGCGTTACGGCCAATGCGAACGGCGTAGTCAATAGCGCCGGCGGCGGCACCATGACGCTGGTCAACACCGGCAACCACTACGTCAATTCCAATGCAGCGTGGACAGACTACGCAGTGGGATCCGGAAGCACCTCCAACAGCGACGTTCTGACCTTCACCGACGCCAAGACCAACAAGACTGCCACCTTCACGCTGGACAGCACGACTGCCGACAGCATGACGAACGCCGTCAATAACATGAACACCTTCTTCAAGGCGCAGGGCATGTCCGTTACGGCACTCTCCGACGGCACCCACGTTTCCTTCCAATCCTCGGGAGATTTCAGCATTTCCGAAGCCCACACCGACACCGATGTGGACGGAACCGGCGCGATCTTTAACGCCGCCGGCGCCCAGGCCGCCTCCCAGTACAACCCCAATTCCACCGCCACCGGCGCGGCGCTCTCTGCTGTAGATGCAATCGCTGCCGCCAACAAGGCGCTCGGCCTGGTTCAGGGCCGCGTGGGAACCGGTGAAAACCAGTTGAGCTACGCCATCAACCTGGCGCAGTCCCAGATCACGAACTTTTCGGCAGCTCAGTCCCAGATTCGCGACGCGGATGTGGCGACTGAAGCGGCCAACCTGAGCAAGGCGCAGGTGCTGCAACAGGCATCCATCGCGGCCATGGCGCAGGCAAACTCGGCCCCGCAGGCCGTGCTTTCTCTCCTCAGAGGCTAAGCCGAACCTGCTTAATCCCGGGTGGGCCGGGTTGGTAGCCGCCTGAACCGCGGTTGCCGGCCCGGTCCACCCGAACCGTATTCCGGAAGGCAGTCGATATGAGCAGCAGCACCAGCGCGATCTTCACCGGCAGCAGCCAGTTCTCCAATGACTTCCAGCAAGTCATCACGCGCGCGGTTTCCATCGCTTCGCTGCCGATGCAGCAAATGCAGACCACGGTGGCCGCGCTGCAATCCCAGTCCTCGGAAATGACGACGCTGAAGACCGATTTCACCGCCTTGCAGACCGCCGTCAATAACTTACAGTCGGCACTCGGGCTGGGTTCGTATTCGGCAGCCTCATCGGCGACTACCGTGGCTTCGGTCGCATTGAGCGGCTCTCCTTCGGCGGGAACCTACTCGCTCGAAGTCGATGGGCTGGGCTCTTATGCCCGCGCCATGACGAACGATGGCCTCGCCACGGTAGCCGACCCCGCCAAAACGAGCATCAGCGACTCGGCCTCCTTCACACTCGTCGTCGGCGCCGATGCCTACTCCATCACCCCCGCATCCAACACCCTGCAATCTCTGGTGGACGCCATCAATGGCCAGTCCGACGCCGGAGTCCAAGCCACCATTGTGGATGTAGGCTCCTCATCGGCCCACGATTACCGGCTCTCCCTGCAGACCACCAAGTACGGTGAGTTGCCGCTGCAACTCGCTTCCGACAGCGGCCAGACCCTGCTCGCGACGTCGATGAGCAACGACGGCCTGTCCCAGGTCGCCGACCCGAATTCCGAAAATGTCAGCGACGCCTCGCAGTTCACCCTCACCGTGGGCGCCTCCACCTATACCATTACCCCGGACACCGGCACACTGTCCGGTCTGGCCGACGCCATCAATCAATTCACCGACGCCGGGGTGCAGGCGACCGTCGTGAATGCCGGCACCGACGACGCGCCGGATTACCGCCTCTCCTTGCAAGGCGCTTCCCTCTCGGGCCAGACCATTCAACTCGCCTCCGTGGATGGCAGCTATCCCGGCCAAGCGCTCCTTTCGACGAGCAACGGCGAGCCGGTCACTTACCGGGTAAATGGCAAACCTGATACCGCCATCTCCAGCGACACGCGAACCATCACCATCTCTCCGGGCGTCCAGGCCAAACTGCTGACCGTGGGCACCACGGATCTGACGGTCTCCCGCAATACCGATGCAGTATCGAGCGCGCTCTCCGCCCTGGCCACGGCTTACAATACGGCGCAGACGGAAATCAACAAGAATCGCGGTTCCGGGACCGGCGCTTTGCAGGGCCAAAGCGTTCTTACCGAGTTAACCAATGCCCTGCATGCCCTCTCCAATTACTCGAGCGGTAGCAACGGGATCTCGTCACTCACCTCACTCGGCGTAAAATTCGACGCGACGTACGCCATGACGTTCGACTCCTCGGTGTTTCAAACGGCCACCAGCGGGCAAATGGCCCAGTTGACCTCGTTCCTCGGGTCGAGCACCACCGGCGGTTTTCTCCAGGCAGCCACGAACGCCCTCAACACTCTGACGGACTCGACCAGCGGCGTCTTCGCCACGGGAGTCGCCAGCTTGCAGGACCAGATCACTCACGACAACAACACGATCAGCGATCAGCAGGATCGAATCACCCAGTTGCAAGACAACTTGAACGCCAAGATGGCAGCCGCCGATGCCGCCATTGCCTCGATGGAGCAGCAGTATACCTATTTGTCGGATATGTTCGCTCAAATGCGGGTGAACAGCCAGAACGGCTAAAACCGATGACGAA
>DASZMZ010000053.1:0-17086 GCA_035551455.1 Candidatus Sulfopaludibacter sp. | reverse complement strand
CACGAAGAGTGGATTTTCCTCAACCGCAATACCATCGATATGAAGCTGCTGCGCGAGATCGCAGACGCGCTTCACCGCATCGAACTGGGCCAATACGGCGTTTGCATGGAGTGCGAAGAGCAGATCTCCATTAAGCGTCTGGATGCCGTGCCGTGGGCTCGCTACTGCGTCACTTGCCAGGAAGCCATCGCCGCGCGCATCGCTGCCGGTGAAATGGAAAACGAGTTCCAGGAAGCCGACCGATGACGCTGGCGGACGTACGCAAGCTCTCGATCAAGAAACAACTCAGAATCCACTTCCGGCTGCAGAATGGCCTGGAGTGCATCGTCACCGAACATGGCGTGGCGGAGATTCCCGAACTGAAGACCATTCCAGACTTTAATCTGGAACAGGAGCTGGTTTCAGCAGGACAATTCCTGCTGGAGCCGGCGGTGATTCCAGACAAAAAGAACGCGCCCAAATCGCGCTCGGTGGGACGCGACGAAATGGTTCAAATGACTGCTTCGGGCCCCGCTGCCGCCGCTCACGACGAACACGACGACGAGTAGCGCCGCTCCTCGCCCCAATCCGCCGCATCTCTCCACAACCCCACGGTGAATAGGTGTACAATTACAATCGCAACCGTAGCACTGCAACACTTGCCCGTAAGGGGTTTTTGGGGGAAGCATGGAGACCAAGCCGGCGCAGAATATCCAGGACAGTTTTTTGAACAACGCTCGGAAAGATAAAATTGTACTCACTATCTATCTGATGAGCGGAGTCAAACTGTCGGGTCGCATCAAGAGTTTCGACAAGTACTCGCTTGTTCTCGAAACCAACAATCAGGAGCAGTTGATCTTCAAGCACGCCATCTCCACGGTGGTCACACAGAAAACCTCCCACTCCTACTCGAACAATTCGCAGGCGGCCGCCACCGGCGTTGCGAGTAGCACCGTGCCCGGAGTACCCGTGCACACCACCTCGGAGGCATAGCACACGGCGAACGGCAAGCCGCCGCGCGAGCGGGCAATTCTCGTCGGACTGGAATGGAAGCGCGCGCAGCGCAAGGCGGGCGCCGTCCAGAATTCTGCCGCGCGCACCGAGGAGTCCCTGGACGAACTGGTGGAACTGGCGCGCAGCGCTGGAGCCGAAGTGGTGGACCGTCTGATTCAAGCGCGCGACGCTCCCGACGCCGCCACGCTGATCGGTCAGGGCAAAGTGGAAGAACTCGCCGCCGCCGTCGCCACCTGGTCCGCTGACGTCGTGATCTTCGACCACGACCTGAGTCCCACGCAGCAGCGCAATCTTGAAAAGGCCCTCGATTCGAAGGTCATCGACCGCACCCAGTTGATCCTCGACATTTTCGCCGCGCGCGCCCGAACACGCGAAGGTCGCCTGCAGGTGGAACTGGCGCAGTTGAATTACCTGCGGCCGCGCCTATCCGGACACGGAGTCGAAATGTCCCGTCTGGGCGGTGGTATCGGCACCCGCGGCCCCGGCGAAACCAAACTGGAAACCGATCGCCGCCGCATTTCCGTCCGCATCAAGAAGGTGGAGGACGATCTCGAAGGCGTCCGCAACGGCCGTGCCCTGCATCGCCGCCGCCGCGGAGCCGTGCCGCTGGCCACCATCGCGCTGGCTGGCTACACCAACGCCGGCAAGTCCACGCTCTTCAACCGTCTCACCAGTTCCGGAGTGTTGGCCGACGCCCGCATGTTCGCCACACTCGACCCGACGGTGCGGCCTCTGATCCTGCCATCTCGCCGCCGCGTCCTGGCCAGCGACACCGTTGGCTTTATCCGGAATCTGCCCACCACGCTGGTCAAGGCGTTCCGCGCCACGCTTGAAGAGGTCACCGAAGCGGCTCTGATTCTGCATGTAGTGGACGGTTCCTCGCCGGCTGCCGCCGAGCACGTCGCGCACGTCACTTCCGTACTGGCGGAAATCGGCGCTTCCGCCATTCCGCACATCCTCGTAATCAATAAGCTGGACCGGCTTTCGCCCGACGACGGGGATATCGAAACCATGCGGCGTCGACTGATGAGTAGCGCCGGCAGCCACCCCGAGACTCACGCCGTCGCCATTTCCGCCCTCTCCGGCGAAGGCATCGACCGTTTGCTCGAACTGGTCGATACCGTCCTGCCGATGGATCCTGTAGTACACGCCACTCTGCGACTGCCCGCCGGCGACGGCGCCACTTTGGCTCTCCTTCACGAATTCGGCCGGGTCCTTTCCTCGCGCTATGAGGGCGATTTCTGCGAAGTGGAAGCGGAGATTCCCGAATCGCTGAAACGCCGCCTGCCTGCCTTCTAAGAACCATCCACACTTCTGTGGAAAACTCTGTGGGAAAGGCTGTGGGGAGTCCGCTTAAGTGCTGTAATAATAGATACTTATGACGCTTTGAACCACGTGGGGGCATATTCGTGCATATGTTTGATTCATAAGCAGTTACGGAAAAAATCAAAATGACAATTGCGTGTTACAGAACCAAGCTGGTCCGCTTGCTCCGCGATTGCCCGTTTTCCACATTAGCAATCAGGTAAAACCTGTGTTTCCTGATTCGTACGTTCTAGTATTTTGGCCGCTTCACAGGAGTTTGATACACTGGAATCTCCGTGGCGGTGTAGCTCAGCTGGCTAGAGCGGCGGTCTCATAATCCGCAGGTCGGGCGTTCGAGTCGCCCCGCCGCCACCATACTTACATCACGCTCCCGAAACACGAATTTGTAACGGTCTGCACCCTAACGCCACTATAGAAGGGGAGAGCATGAAACACGAATTCGCGATGGCCACCCAAGCGGTGGAACGGTACGTTTTGGGCGAGATGTCCTCCGAAGAACGCGACGCGTTTGAAGACCATTATTTCGGCTGCACCGAGTGCGCCGATGACGTGCGCGCCACCACGCAATTCATTGACTCCGCGCGCACGGTCTGGCGCGACGATGCCCGTGCGCCGGCCAAGCTATCGCTGCTGGACTGGCTGAAGGTAAAGTGGTTTTCCCCTGCCCTGGTGGGCGTTGCCGCCGCAGCGATGGCGGTGATCGTCTTCCAGAACGCCGTGGTTATCCCCACGCTCAACGCCCCACGCGCGATTCCCGCCTTAACGCTCGACCTCACCTCGCGCGCTGCCGCTCCGCGTCTCGCGCCGGGCGATCCGCTCCATTTTTACGTGGCTTCCGAGCAGCCCGTCACGGCCGACCGTGTCTGGGCCGAACTGAGTACCGAGGCCGGGCGCGTGCTGCGCAGCGGACCGGTAGCTGGCCCCAAAGCCCAACAGCCCATTGATGTATATTTCCCTGGCACCGTCGCCCCCGGACGGTATATTCTGATCATTCGCACGTTCCAGAACGGGCGTGCCGGGGAACCCATCGCGAAACAGGCGTTCGAAGTGGCAAAGGACCCTACCAATCCATGAGCGAAAACGGCAGGCGTTACGTATACAGCGGGCATGCAGTGGGAGTAGCCGCCCAATTCCACCGACTGGGCGAGGTGAGCGGTCTGAGGCACGTTGTGCCGACACTCGGGGCCGCGGTCTTGCCGGTTACCGGCGGACTCTCGCATTCCCACGTTCACAGCTACGAGTACAAGGTCGACGAACCGTGGCAGCGTTCTCTCCTCTCGGTGAAGCGTGTAGAGAGCAAGGCGGAGGGCGCCGACACGGGCGATGGCTCCCACACGGAGGTCCACTCCGAAATCGAAGAAATCAGCGTGGTCGAAAAGCTGCACATCACGCGCGTGATCTTAAATATGTCCTCGGCCCGGACGGCGGAGGGTCCTCCCGTCATTCGCACCACGGGCAACAGGATCGAAGGCATGCGCCTGGGCAAGGTGCACGTCACAGTCGTGCTGGATGACGAGACCCTTTGCACCTGCGGCACCAAGCAGCAGCTGGCCGATTTCTACGCGGGCCAGACTGAGGATTTCCGTCGCGCTAACGCGTGGCGCTTCAGCACCCAAGCCGGCGCCTCCGAACTCCAGGAGCACGGCGGCTACTACAAATGCACGCTGGTGCGCGAGATCCAATTGAGCGGTCCCGCCGACGAGGTGGCCAAGATTCCGCCCCCCGAAGGCAATAAGATCTACTGGCCCGGCTTCGGCCGCATCTATTTGGGCGAAGTGCTGGTGGGCGTGCGCGAGCGTAGAATGACGATGATACGCTTGGCAATGGGCTCTGACGCCGGCGGGTCTGGATCAATTGGAGATGCGGGGACGAACGGAAGCGTATCGACGTAGTGCCGCAACGCTATCCCTGTTCCTGTTAGCCGCGTGTAGCCGGCGCGATGCTCCGCAGCAACTCTATCAGCACTGCTGGGAAATGTTCGTCTCCGGCCACCTGCCGAAGACCATCCAAGCCGTTTCCGCCGAGGCGGACCGCTGGAAAAGCCAGCCTAACAGCCCGTGGTATTGGCAATTCCACCTGCTGCACGCCGAAGCGCTGCTGGGACAGGGCAAAGTCAAGGAAGCCAGCGCGCTGCTGCGCGACCCGGTCCCACCGAATCCCGAACTGCGGCAGATGGCCCTGCGCCGCCAGGTCGATCTGGCCAATACGTCCCTCCAGTCGAATCGCCAGCAAGCCATGGCGCTCCTCGACGAAGCCGCAGCCGCCATCACCGACCCCGACGCGCAGATTCGCATCCACCTGCTGCGCGGCGCCGGCTGGCTCAGAACCCCCGAGACGGATCGCGCTGAGCAGGAATTTACCGCCGCCCTCCAACAGGCCACAGCCACCGGCAGTGCCTACCGCGAGGCCGGCGCCCTCAACAATCTCTCGCTCTGCAAACGCCGCCGCGGCCAGTACGAGGAAGCCGTGGCGTTGGCCGCGCAAGCCGTCGCCAGGGCGGTACGCGCACACGCTGGACTTGTAGAGGCGCAGGCCCACAATAATCTGGCCAACTATTACCTCTACCTCGGCAACACCGGCGATGCCTCGCAACACCTGCAACAGGCCATCAAACTTTTCGAAGCCACCGACGATCGCGCCGACCTGATGATCGCCTCGAACCTTCTGGGCATCGTCCACGATGGCCGCGACGATGTCGCCGGCGCCGTCCAGAGCTACGAGCGCGCCTATCACCTCGCCGTCGAACTCGACCGCAAGGCCGATGCCGCACTCTATGCCGCCAACGTCGCCATCGCCCTCATCAAGGACAAGCAATGGGAGACGGCCGCCGGCTGGAACCAGAAGGCCGCGGCGATCGACGCTCAGGCCGACGGCACTCCGACGGCATCCTATATCGCCCGCAATCAGGCCCGCATCGCCGACGCCCAGGGCAACGTCGAAGACGCCACCCGCGCCTGCCGCAAGCTGCTGGTGGATGCGCAGAAAAATCAGTTCCTGCGCTGGGAGGCTTACGAGCTATTGGGCAGCATGGACGCCCGCGGCCATCGCTTCCGCCAGGCCAACGACGAATTCGCTTCCGCCCTTTCCGTCATCAACGGAGCTCGCTCCCAACTGGAGAGTCCGCAGAATCGCATCACTCTGCTCTCGCGGCTGATTCCCTTTTACCAGGAGTATGTGGATAGTCTCGTCGAGCAGGGCAACGACGGTCTGGCGCTCACTGTGATCGAATCCAGCCGCGCGCGCGTGCTGGCCGAGTCGCTGCGTCGCAATTCCGAACCCATGGCCTTCGACGCCGCCCGCCTCAAGCGATTGGCCGAAGCCACCAACAGCGTCGTGGTTTCTTTTTGGATGGCGCCGCGCCGCTCCTTCGCCTGGCTCATCACCAGCCGCGACGTGCAGCGCTTCGTGCTTCCTCCCGCCGCGGAAATCGAAGGCCTGATCACCGCCTATGGAAATTCGGTCGAGCACTCCTGGGGCGACCCGCTGGCGGCCAAAGACCCGGCCGGGACGAAACTGTGGGACGTTCTGCTCGCGCCCATCGCCCAGAAGATTCCGCACGGCGCACGCCTGATCGTGGTCCCCGATGGCATGTTGAACCGCCTGAATCTGGAGACTCTGGTGGTCCCGGGCCCTACGCCGCATTACTGGCTGGAAGACGCGCAGATGGCGATCGCACCTTCCATGACTCTGCTCGCCGCCAATCTCAAGCCGTCCCATGCCGCCGCGGCTTCCCTGCTGTTGATGGGCGCGCCCGTCCCGGTGGCCGGTTTCGATCGCCTGCCTCAGGCCGAGGCAGAGATCGCCGATATTCGCAATCGCTTTCCGTCCGCCGAGAAGGCCGTTCTCACGGGTCCCGCCGCCACGGTCGCCGCATACGGCCGCGCCACTCCGTCCAAGTTCTCATTCATTCACTTCGCCGCCCATGCCGAACCGAATCCCGAGAGTCCTCTGGAGTCCGCCATCGTGCTTTCGCCGGAACAGGGCCAATACCGGCTGAAGGCGCGCGATATCGTAGGCAGCGCGTTAAATGCCGATCTGGTTACCATCTCCGCCTGCCGCAGCGCCGGGGCGAGAGTTTATGCCGGCGAAGGACTGATCGGGCTGGCCTGGGCGTTTCTCGAAGCCGGCTCCAATGCCGTCATCGCCGGACTCTGGGATGTGAACGATGGCTCCTCGCGCCTGCTGATGGATCGCCTCTACGCCGGCATCGCCGCCGGACAATCGCCCGCAGTGGCGCTGCACAATGCCAAGGTCGCCATGCTCCAGGGCGACCCGCGTTTTCGCAAGCCTTACTTCTGGGCGCCTTTCCAGTCGTACGTCCGTACTCCCTGGTAAGAACTAACCCCTCACGTTATCGTGGCTACTAACTAAATCTAATCTTGAAGCCGGACACACTCTGTCTTACAGTCAGAACAACGATAGATAGGACCGTATCTCACGCGTCGAGGCACGCTCCTAAATGGGCATCCGCGCCGGCACTCCACTGCCCGGCCGGATGCCTTATTTTGTGCAGACCGCAGTCAGAAAGCGCCCATCCGGACTGCGATATTCCTTCGCAATCTTCAAGCCGCCGTGCGTTTCCAGCAGCCACCGGAAAGCCTTCTCGGTATAGGTGTATTGGAAGTTCAGCCCGATGCGCTCGCCGCGCTGCACGGCGATCTCCTGGCTGGCAACGGTGGCCGATAAATCGCTCTCGGCGCGGAAATGGCGCGCGATCAGGTGCAACCCATCGTGGCGGTCGTCGCGCTTGGCGTTGAAGCGAATCTCGCCATCGTCTTCGGCGATTCCCACACTCGCCAGCAGCGACATCAGAAACCTGCGCGCCGAAGGATTGTCGCGGCGTTGCATGGTCTTCTGCTCATCGTAGATTTCGCCGTCGATGATCAGCCGGTCTTCCGGCTTCATACACTGGGCGATATAACGGATCTCCGCCAGCGGGTCAAACGACGCCATCGTGTTACCCGAAATGATGAAGAGCCGCGGCGGTTCAGCGGCGTCGGCAGCGTACACTAGGTGCACCGGACTGGAGATATCAGCCTTGATTCCTACAGTCTCGATTTCGTCGTCTTCCGCCCCGGCCGAGGCCATTTCCAGCATCGCCTGGCTGGCGTCCACGGGAAAATAAAGGCACTCGCAGCCTTTATCTTTGAAAGCGTTCATCAGTTGCCGGTCGCGCGCGCCATCGCCCGCGCCAAAACTGATCACCGGAATCTTCGCGCCGAAATGGTCCGCCAGCGCGGGAGCATCGTCGGCAAGCTGACGCCATGTCTCCTGGAGCCCGCCATACAATTCCGCATCGCGAATCAGCGACGCCCACTCGGCGGCGGAGCGGGGAAACCAGTAGAAGAACTTCTCCGGCAGATCCCGAGCCTCAATCGCCTCCACAAATTCCTGCGCGATATCGGCTTCCGTCAGGACAACTTCGACTTTCATCTAGAACCCCATGATCTGCATACCGGCATCTACGAACAATATATTCCCGGTCACTCCCCGGCCCAATCCACTGGCCAGGAACACCGCGGCGTCGGCCACTTCCGCCGGGTCCGTATTCCGCCGCAGCGGCGTGCGGTCGGCTGTTTCCAGAATGCTGGACGCGCCCTTGATGGCTCGCATGGAAGCGGTCTTCACCGGACCGGCGGAAATGGCGTTCACGCGGATCTTGCGCTCGCCCATTTC
This sequence comes from Candidatus Sulfopaludibacter sp., assembly GCA_035551455.1. Classification (GTDB taxonomy): domain Bacteria; phylum Acidobacteriota; class Terriglobia; order Bryobacterales; family Bryobacteraceae; genus Sulfopaludibacter. The sequence goes on along the minus strand of DASZMZ010000053.1, from coordinate 9,091 downwards.
GGCGGCCAGATACCGCACCGATGCCTCTAGCGCAGCTTTGGCCACTCCCATCACATTGTAATTCGTTATAACCCGCGTGGAGCCCAGATAAGTCAGCGTACTCAATGAGCCGCCTTCGGTCATCAGCGGAGCCGTCGCACGCGCCACCGCGACGAGCGAATAAGCGCTCACATCCGTGGCCAGCGCAAAACCGCTGCGTGAGGTTTCCACGAACGGGCGGCTCAGATCCTCACGATTAGCAAACGCCAGGCTGTGGACCACCGCGTCGAGCGGGCGGTTCAACCCGCGAAGCGACTCAGTAAGCGCCGTCAGGTCGTCGTCCTTGGTCACGTCGCAAGGCAGAATGGTGGCGACATTCAGGTCCTTGGACAACTCTTCGATGGAATCTTTTTGCCGCTCACCCAGATAGGTGAGCGCCAAACTGGCCCCTTCCCTGGAGAACGCCTGGGCGATCGCATAGGCCAGGCTCCACTTGTTGGCAATACCCAGAATGAGGGCGAGTTTGCCCTCTAACAGTTTGGACATGGATACCTTAGTGTAGGACAGGCCTCATAGACTGTCCAACTGGCCCTAATTGCGCGAACCCACGGTTTCCGTGCGCCCCGCCAGCGGTTGCACCACTCCGTTGCCGCAAACGGCAACGCCGGTCTTGGTCAGCGCTTCCAGGAAATTGACCAGAATGTGATAAAACACCTGCTCCGTCAGCGGCTGTTTCCCGGGCAGGCGAAACGTCGCCGGCAGTTCCTTGGAGATCGCAATCTTGACCGAATTGCGTTGGGGGCGGCCGCCCCGGTCGCGCTTGTTGGCCAGGCTGATGGGCGTCTGCATCACTAGTCCGGTGCGCCCGTCCACATAAAACTGGCAACGCGAAAACCAGCCCAGGTTGGCCGGATCGGCCGCGTCGAAAAGCAGCAGCGGAGCCTGGCTGTTGGGAATGTTGAGGTCCAACTGCATTACCCGCTGACCGTCTTTCGCCTTGATTTCGAAGCCTGCCTGACGGGCAATATTGGTCACCATCTCCGGTTGGAGTTCGAGATAGATCAGCTTGTGCGGCCCGGCCTGGAGTACCTGCATGACGAAGGGCCATTGTAACGCAGTCGCTTCCCCTCCAGCGGAAATTGCGTTCTCCCGGCCCGCCGCGGCGTATTTCGCTAGTGAAGGGAAACAACGAATGAGAATCTTAGTACCGATCCTGGCCGCTGCGCTTTCGGCGCCCCTGCTGGCGCAACCGCCGAGGCTGCCGGCGAATATGGAAAAGCTCACCCGGAGCGCCAAGGAGACTGCCGAGGTCACGCTCGACGGTCCGCTGCTCAAACTGGCCGCCCGCTTCCTTTCCGATAAGGATTCCGACCAGGCGCGGGCCCGCAAAGCCCTGGAGGGCATCGACGGCATCTACGTACGCAGCTTCGAATTCGACCACGATACGGTTTACGACGAGGCCGACCTGAACGAATTGCGCAGCCAGTATCGCGCACCCGAGTGGTCCCGCATCGTCGGCGTACGCGGCATCACCAGCGGAGACAACGCCGATATCTTTTTCAAAGTCACGGCGAACGGTCTACTCAACGGGATCACCATTCTCGCTGCCGGGCGCCGCGAATTGACCATCGTCAGCATCTCCGGCAATATTGATCCGGCCCAGTTTGTCGACCTTGGCGGTCAGTTCCACATCCCCAAACTCGACCTCTCTCCCAAGCAGTTCCGGAGGATGGAGCCGTGATGCGCGCCCGCCTGATCTTCGCCCTTCTCGCGGCGGCCGGTGTCGCGTCCGGCAGTCGTGAATTCGATAGCGTCGTGAAGGCCATTGAGACCCACTACGGCGCCACTCGCACGCACATTCCGCTGATGGGTGTCGCCAATCTCGTACTTCAAGTGGGCCATCCCGCCGGGACCAGCGGTTTCCACATCGCGCTGTTCGAGGACCTCCGGACGGATCTCGGCGACGAAACCGAGGCGGCGCAACTCAGCGCCTTCATGGACAAACTGGCCTCCGCCCACCTGCGGCCCTTCATCCACACGCTCTCCCGTTCCACTGGCGATGCCACGTACATCTTCTGCGGCGATACGGGAAAAGACAGCCAGATCCTGATCGCCACCTTCAGCCCTCACGGCGCGAACGTGATCGAAGTCTACGTCAACTTCGATACTCTCATCCGGTGGATCCAGTCGCCCGACACCGCCGGCCGTTCCCTCCAACCCGACGCGGACCGCGACCGGTAATGCTGGAGACCTGCGAGGCTCCTGCTCACATGACCACGATGGGGTGGTAAAGATTGGGCAGGACGGCCTCTCCGATGGCGACCAGTTCGCCGGTGCGGGTGACGGCTTTGACCTGTTTGGCTGCCGGGTCGGAACGGAACGGCGAGGCGGGGAAATTGCGGCCGTTGCGGATCAGCGTGACGGTGAGATCGTCCACGTAGACCGAGGCCATGCCGGGTAGCAGGGCGGCAGAGGGCACCAGCGCGTCGAGCAGGCGCTCATCGGCGATGAGTTGCTGGAGTTGCGGAATGGTGCGCGCCATACCGATTTCAAATTCGCCGCTCAAGGTGCGCCGCAGTTGTTCGAGGTGTGCGCCGCAGCCCAGCGCGAGTCCCAGGTCGTGCGCGATGGAGCGCACGTAGGTGCCGCCGGAGACATGGGCGCGCAAGCGCGCGGTAGCCCCGTCCACCGCCAGCAGTTCCAATTCGTAGACCTGGACTTGAACGGGTTCCAGTTCGACGGCGATCGATTGGCGGGCCAGTTCGTAAGCGCGCTTGCCGTCCACCTTCTTAGCGGAAACCGGCGGTGGCGTTTGCATCAGGGTGCCGCGGAATTTGTCGAGGTAGGGCTCCAGTTCCTCAGCGGTGAAGGCGGCATCGCGCTTCTCGCTGGTGGGTTCGCCGGCCCGATCGTAGCTTGTGGTGGACCAACCGAAGCGCACCAGCGCTTCGTAGATCTTGGCGCTGCGCGTATAAAACTGGGCCAGGCGTGTGGCCTTACCGAGTACGAGCGGCAGGACGCCGGTCGCGATCGGGTCGAGCGTGCCGAGGTGGCCTGCCTTGCTGCCGGCGAGGTGGCGGACCTTGTTCACTACGTCGTGGGAGGTCCAGCCCTCCGGCTTATCGACTACGATGACTCCGTCCAATGGTGTCCTTATTTCGCGCGGGTGCGCGCGGTGCAAATGTATCCAACGGTGAAATTGCGGTCCCGGTCAAGGGAATCCAGAAGCGGCAGGATCAGAGCCGGCGGGACTAACAGAATCGCGGCCGGAATGAAGCACAGCCAGCGAACGCCTCCAGTAAAGAATTGTAGCCCGTTCAACAGGCGGCGGGCCAGCAGACGGAAGTAGCCGCCCACGGGCCGCATCTCGCAGACGTCGAAGCCGGCCTTTTCCAGCAGATAGGCCAGTCCGTAGCGCGTGTAGCGGAAATAATCGTGGGGGGCCTGGTGCACTTCCCATTCGTGCGGAGCGGCGATCAAGAGCGTGGCGCCAGGGGCCAGCGTGCGCGCGATCTCGGCCAGAGCGGCCGCCGGTTCGCGCAGATGCTCGATGGTGACGATGTGCACGGCGGCATCGAAGGCGCCGGCACGGAATGGCAGGGCGCAGAGGTCGGCCAGAGCGTCCAGGCGGCTATAGTCCCAGGAGCGGTCGCCCACCGCGAGGTCCACTCCGCAATACCGCTGGCGGGCGAACTGACTGCGATACTGACCTTCGCCGGCGCCGGCATCCAGCACGCGCGCGCCGTCTGGCAGGCCCTGGGCGAAGGCTGTCACGGCTTCCTCAATTTCCACTTCGAATTGCAGGATGTGGCGGCGCAGTGGACGTGGCAGGCGGTAGGCAATGGCCGTATAACTCATTTGCGGCGCGCCTCGATCATCACCGTCGATCCAGCGCCGAAGGCGGCCTCCAGCGCGGTGAACGGCAACGAGCCCACTACCAGCGCCAGGTAGATCAGATCCTTCGCCAGACGGACACTGTCGCTTTCGACGATGCGGCGAACCCGGCGCGCCATGGGGTCCAGCGACGGCGCCAGGCTGCTGGCCAGTCCGGCAGGATTGTCGCGCAGCGAGAAGAACTTCTGCCGCACCACTTCGAAGCCGCCGGACTCGATCAGACTAGCGATATCGGAGGCGCGAAAATCGGAGAGATGGCGGGGCACGTCTGCGCCGTTCCAGGCGCTGCCCAACAGGCGGGCCTGCCACGACGCGGCGTTCGGCACCTGCACGATCAGGCGGCCATCGGGCGCCAGAAGACGGTGCGCCGCCGCGAGGTAGGCGCGTGGATCGTAGAGGTGCTCCATCACGTGGAACATGGTGAGGCCGGCGATGGACCCTTCGGGAAGCGGGGCGCTCTCCAGCATGGCGCAGACGGTGGGAACCTGCTGCCGCCGCCACGCAATTCCGGCGGCCTCGCGCGAGTTGTCCAACCCCAGCACGCGAAAGCCGCGCTCGCGCATCATGCCCAGGAACAGACCGCCACCGCAGCCCACGTCGAGCAACGGACCGCGCGCGCGGGTCTGCCGCATGGCGCGGTCGACGAACTGCACGTGATCGCGCAGCACCAGCCGGCGATAGGCCTCTTCCATGCGACTGGCGGTGCTGGTATCGGGCGCGAACCAGTAATTCTCGGGATAGTACGACGGCAGTTCCTCCGGCGTGGGAAGCGGATCCAGGCGGACCATGCCGCACTGCTCGCAGCGCACGACGGAGAATTCGCGGCGGGTCGTGTGATACAGACGGTCGGAGCCTCGGAAGAGGAGCGCGTATTTCTCCGAGCCGCAGACCAGGCAGGCGCTCATGCCACGTCCTTCAGGCTGAGCCGGTGAGACCAAAGCAGTCGCCGGACGTCGCCCGGCGATAGCGCGCGGATGCGGCCGATCGCGGCGCGTTTGCGCAGCATGCGGGGAGCGAGGCGGAGCGCGGCCCAATCGCCGCGAATGAGCGCGAGGGCCATGTCCAGTTTCCCGGCGGCACCTTGAAAGTGCGCGGTGTCTCCCGCGCCGCGGCCCGCCAGAATGGCCGAAGCAGCCACGCGCACCGCGAAGAACAGTGGATTCAGCCAGAGCAGGCTCCACGGAAAGAGCTTGAGCGCCAGCAGTACGCGATTCCGCTCGATCAGCAGCAGCCGCTCGGGAGAGCCTTTCCCCATCGTCGCGCCGCGATGGTGACGCACCATGGCGCGCGGCGTGTAGATGCATTTCCAGCCGGCGATCCGCGCGCGCAGTCCCAATTCGGCATCGTCGCCGTAGGCGAAAAAGTCTTCGTCGAAGCCGCCGATCTGGTCGAGCATGCTCTTGCGGTACATGGCCGCGCAGCCGTCGGGCCACAGAACTTCCTCTTCGCTATCGAACTGGCCGTGGTCGACCGCGCCGCTGCCGCGCCCGCGATTCTGACCGTCGGGGAAAATCAGGTGTCCCACTTTATCGATGCGGCCGGGCTCTTCCCACACCAGCACTTTGCTGGCGGCCATGCCGACTTCGGGAGCGCGCGTGCAGGCATCGTGCAGCGCCTCCAGCCAGCCCGGCTCGGCTTCGGCATCGTTGTTCAGCAACGCGATGAAGTCTCCTTTGGCCGATGCGATTCCCTGGTTATTGGCGGCGCAGAATCCGCGATTCACGGTGTTGCGAATGACGCGCGCGCCGAATTCGATTTCGGCCAGATCGGCGGAGCCGTCGGTAGAGCCATTATCGACCACGATGGTTTCAAAAGGGATGCCGGTCTGCCGCCGCAGCGAGAGCAGGCAGGCGCGCAACAGATTCTTCCTGTTCCAGTTCACCACTACTACGGAGATCAACCGTTCATCCTAGCAGGAATAGGGGCCGCGCCTTCGCGCTAAACTGAAGTATCCTATGAAACTCCAGAGCCACACCATTACCCAGGGACGCGACCGCGCGCCGGCCCGCTCCATGTTGAAGGCCATCGGCTTCACCGACGAAGATCTCGCCAAGCCGATTATCGGGGTAGCCAACACCTGGATTGAGACCATGCCCTGCAACTTCAACTTGCGGGAGTTGGCGGTAAAGGTGAAAGAGGGCATTCGCGCGGCCGGCGGTACGCCCATGGAGTTCAACACGATCGCGATTTCCGACGGCGTGACCATGGGCACCGAAGGCATGAAAGCTTCGCTGGTGAGCCGCGAAGTGATCGCCGATTCGATTGAATTGCTGGTGCGCGGCCACATGTTCGACGGCGTGGTGGCCCTAGTGGCTTGCGATAAAACGATTCCGGGCGCGGCCATGGCGCTGCTGCGGCTGAACATTCCGGGCGTGGTGCTTTATGGCGGGTCGATCATGCCGGGGAAACTGCACGGCAAGGATCTGACGATCATGGACGTGTTCGAAGCGGTGGGCGCCAACGCCGCCGGGAAGATTTCCGACGCCGAATTGAAGGACATCGAAGATCATGCCTGCCCCGGCGCGGGCGCGTGTGGCGGCCAGTTTACCGCCAACACGATGGCGACCGTCATGGAATTGATCGGACTTGCGCCGATGGGGACGGCTTCGGTGCCGCAGGTCGACAAGCGCAAGGATGCCGTAGCCTATCGCTGCGGCGAGATCATCATGAACGCGGTGCGCAAGAATATCCGCGCGCGCGACATCTGCACGCGCGCCGCTTTCGATAATGCCATCGCGGGCGTGGCCGGTTCGGCGGGGTCGACCAACGCGGTGCTGCATCTGTTGGCGATGGCGCGCGAGGCCGAGGTGCCGCTGACCATCGACGATTTCGACGGCATCTCGGCGCGCACTCCGGTGTTCGTCGATATCAAGCCGGGCGGCAGGTACGTGGCGGCTGACGTGGATGCGGCGGGCGGCATTCCGGTGATCGCCAAGCGACTGGCGGATGGCGGGCTGGTGGACGGCTCCACGCTCACGGTGACGGGGCGGACGTTTGCCGAGGAAGCGAGCGAGGCTCGCGAGACCGCGGGTCAGCAGGTGATTCTGCCGCTGGACAAGGCTCTGAAATCGCGCGGCGGCATCGCGATTCTGCGCGGTTCGATGGCGCCGGAAGGCTGCGTCATCAAGCTGGCGGGCCACGAGAAGAAACTGCATCAGGGTCCGGCGCGCGTGTTCGAGCGCGAGGAAGATGCGATGCAGGCGGTCCTCGAGGGCCAGATCAAGGCCGGCGACGTGGTGATTATTCGGTACGAGGGTCCGCGCGGCGGTCCTGGCATGCGCGAGATGCTCGGGGTGACGGGAGCGATTGTGGGCGCGGGACTCTCGGACAGCGTCGCTCTGGTGACCGATGGCCGGTTCAGCGGCGCAACGCACGGGTTCATGATCGCGCACGTGGCGCCCGAGGCTTTCAATGGCGGCCCCATCGGCGCGGTGCATGAGGGCGACCCGATCACGGTGGATGCCGATAAAGGCGTGATCAATATCGACATCCCGCAGGAAGAGCTGGCGCAGCGCATGGCCGAGTGGAAGCCGCGCGAGCCGCGCTACAAGACGGGCGTCTTCGCGAAGTACTGCGCTTTAGTGGCTTCGGCATCGGAAGGCGCCGTCACCCGCGTGAAATAGGGATTGTGAAGCTAGGCCCGTCCTTTGCCTTGGAGCCTAGCAGCCCATGGCAGAAATCGAAAAGGGCGCTTACTGACGTGCGCGGCTCCGTAGATTCAGTGACTTACAGAGCCGCGAGCGTTAGACGACTTCGAGTTCGGCCCAACCGGGCAGGGTTGCCGGTTTGTTATTCAGGAAGACGATGCGGCGAGTCTTTGGGAAGGGCAGATTGGTGGTGAGGGCCCGATCGTAGAAGCCGAAAGCGCCTAGAATCTGGCGATAGTCGGCGTTTGTCGTGTCGAGCCAGCCGCTCTTAGCGGGTAAGCCGCCGCCCCAGCCGAGGCAGAGTACGCAGGAGCCTTTGGCGCGCGCGGCGGCCAGTTTCTGCTCCAGTTCGTCGAGGCTGCGGTCCAGCAGACCCATTCCGGCCCACGAGGCGTACTGCCGGTGGAGCGACAGCAGGCCCTGCGCATAGATATTGGCCGCTTCGAAGATCTTCCCGCGATTGAACGATTCAGGCCAGCGCACGCTGCGGCGCACTTCCGGCTGCAGCAGGAAAGTCCGTTCATCCCAGGCGCCCTCGAAGGTCGCTCCGGGCGCCGCCATTTCGGCGAATACCGGCGTGCTGTCTTCGGGACGCGCGCCATCCACCGCGCCGCGCGGCGTTTGCTTCCAGCCGAGCGCGAAATTGCTGCCTTTTGGCTGCAGCGTGGACGTGCGCAGCAGATAAATCTTGAACTGACTGGTGGCCACGGGGTTGGAATCGCCCGCGCCAATCAGCTTCATCTTGTTCGAACCGCCCTGCCCCAGCGCCTGCTCTTCCACCTGCTCCGCGGGACGGCGCGGCAACCGCTCGCCCTTTACGCGAGTCAGAGTGTCCTGCAGCATGCCGTCGCGCCAGTTGGCGAAGACCATGCCGGTGCGCATGGCGCCTTTGATGGATGTGGCCGGCAGATACGGACCGGATGCTCCGGCGGCGAAGGTGGGGATATGCAGACTTTCGCCCGCGGCCCTGTTCCAGTAATTGGAGTACGCCGCGTTTTCAAACGGAATGCGGCGGCCGGCGAAATTCTGCGCAAAGCCGCCCCAACTGGCGAAATCCAGCTTCTCGGCGGTCTTCAACTGCGTGAGATAGCCTTCCAGCCGCGGCCCCTTGGACAGCAGGCGGAAAATGCGCCACTGGTCCAACACATTCACGTGGTCTTTCCAGACCATGTAGTCGATGGGGCTGAGCTTGCGTCCATCGCCTACCAGGAGCGGCGTCAGGCATGTGAGACGGTAGCGCATCAGGTTGCGGATCCCTCCCGGCCGGGCAATGGGATCGACAGCGCAAATCCGGCGCGGAAAACGGGATGGGCGAAGCCATCCGGCGCGACATCGGCTGCGGCCCCGCGTGGTATATCGGTGGCGTGCAGTACCGAGCCTTCGGCGATCATTTGGACCTGTTTTTTTAACTCACCGGATCCGGCGGGACTGTCCACGCGTCCGCCGCGGGCCATTACGGTGTAATTGCCGCGAGCCCAATCGACGGAATCTTCCGTCGACGGCGTGAATAACGACAGCAACCAGAATCCAGGAGCCTGCGAACGGGCCGCCGGAGCCTGGAATGGCAGCTC
>DASZMZ010000052.1:0-5986 GCA_035551455.1 Candidatus Sulfopaludibacter sp. | reverse complement strand
GTCCGGACCGGCGGCGATCCACTCGGCCAACACCGAGCCTTGACAGTGACGGATGGCGCCGTTTCGCTGGAGTCGAATGCCGGGCATGAAGCGCTGCGCGGCGCCGGTATGCGCGTTCAGGTCGGCCAGACCTGCGAGCAGACTGTAGCGATCGCGAAAGCAGATTTCCGGCACCGCGATCCGGCCGAACGTGGCCGCGCGCGAAGCTTCGTCCGAGTCGTTCCACGCCGCAAACCACGAATCCACCGCGTCGGGTGCTCCGGCGTACGCCTCATTGGCCACGGCATTGCCGAACAGGGAAAGCTGGAAGCGCCAGCCCTGCACATGCTCATCGCGCGTACCGGCGTCGGCGAAATCGTGCCGCAGGCGGAGCCGGGTACCGTTCGGATCGGGTTCCAGGCGAATGGTCACGAGGGAACTGCCCGGCGGAATCGGCTTGCCGGAAGCGAAGCCGTACGTGAACACGATCTCCTCCGGCGCTCGCACCTCCACCACCTCGCCCAACGACTCGATCCCGTTCCCGTGGCGGATGTAGACCTTCCCGCCGCGCGCGGCATCGATAGTCGATCCGGCGCCCCACCACGAGGCCCAGCGGGCGCTATCGGTGAAGAAGCGGAAGACGGTTTCGGGCGTGGCGCGGATTACCACGGTGCGCTCTAAAGAGTACGGCAGTTCGGTCATGACAAGTCCTCAAGTTCTGTGTTTCTTGGGGCCGCGGCGGGTCTCTTCCAGTTCCGCGGCGAGTTTGAGTTTCCAGAGCGCATCGTCCCACATCCGCTCCAGCATTTCGGCAAGAGGTCCCAGCGCCTCCGGGCGAGCCCGGTAAAACCGATGGCGCTGCTCCGTCCGCGCCTCCACCAGTCCGGCGTTCAGCAGGGCCTTCAGCTGCAGCGAGACGGCCCCGAACGTCACATCCGGCATAGCCTGATGGATCGCCCCGGCAGTCTGCTCCTCCCGCCAGACCAGCCGCAGAATTTCCCGGCGCCGCGGAGAGGCAATGGCTTCCAAAACCTGCATCTGGAAGATAGTTTAGTTTAAACTAAAATATAATTCAAGAGGTTTGTTGAGGAAGGCGGCCAGTCTTTCCGCCTCGGCCGCGATGGCCCGCCGCAACCGGGTGAACAGCGGGACGAACGGCTCGATCGTCACCTCCAGTCGGCCACCGGTCACCGCATGACGCCAGACTCCGTGGATCATGCCATTCACCAGCAGAACCGGGGAAATCCAGCCTTGGGGCCGGTAGACGCGGGCGCGCAAATCTCCGGGCAGCAGGTTGGCGGCATGCCAGGACGCACCCACCACATACTGGTCGAATCCCGGCAGCAGGCGAACCGAGCCTTTGGGCGCCAGGTCGCAAGCCTCACGCAGATCGCCGGTGAGCATCCACGACTGCATCCCTTCCACATCGACGGGCGAGACTTCGTTGCCGAGCGAGTCGATCCATTGACGGGCCTCCGACACGCCGCCGCTCCACCATCGGGCCAGATCGTGGACAGTTGCCGGCGCGTAGGCGGCTAAAAAGCGGCGGGTGATTTCCGCCGTGGCCGAATCCCTATCGATCTTCGGCCCGAGTTTGACCCAGGTGTCGGGACGCGTGAACTGAACCCGCGTACCGGCATTCGGTCCGAAGCAGAGGACACCGCTGAAGGCCGCCGGCTTGAGGACCGTCCCCCAACTACTCGCCGCGGCATTCCCGCTGAACGCCGCCGATCCGGTCCGCCGGACCACTTCGCTGACCAGTTCCTCGCGCGTCATCACGCGATTGTCGAGCACTTCGCCGATCGTTGCGCTCACCCGGTCGAGTTCCTCCAGCGTGATGCCGAAATACTTGATCCACTGCGCCTCCCGCAGATACCGGCGGCAGGTCGCGAGCCCGGCGTGCCAGAGCGGCAATTCGGAGGACGGCAGCAGGTGCAGGGTGCCGCGCATGGCCCAGGTTTTGACCAGCGTCCGATCCTGCCAGAGAGCCTGATGCACCGCCGTGCGTTCGAGGCCTTCCACGCGCGCCCAGGCCGTCAGTTCGGCGGAGGAGAGCAGTTGAGCATGCAGCCCGCAAAGCCGGCTGGCCACCGTCAGCAGGCTGCCCGCCGGAGCGCGCTCGACCAGGTGATGGCGATGGGCGCGCCATGCCGCGGCGCGTTTCCACGAGAGCTTCCGCATCCGGCCATTATGGCGTCAGCAGGGGCCGCGTACAACCCCTGCTTGCGACGGCGGCGGGCTTTCAACTGGGGCAATTCGCGCATTAGATCTTCTTAGTTATCCAACAGTTGTGGATAAATACCTCTTTTTCTCTTGTAATCGGATGTGAAAGTGTGTAATACTCCCCACAAATCCCAACTTTCTTGAACAGGAGGGGATGGACGTGAAGACTCTGTCGTCGGCTCTGTCTACCATGTGGTGGCAGGCAAGCGCCATCCCCGCTCCCTTTCCCCTTCTCAAACCGTCCTCTAAGGAGTTGCTTGTGTCGCATTTACGCTTCGGACGTCTGCTCATCGCGTGCCTCTTGATTTTGCCGGCTTACGCGCAAATCGTCGTTAAGAACGAAGATGTCACCTTCAAATTCGGCGTTCAGGGTCAATTGTGGGCCGACTGGACTCAGGATTCTAGCGGTGCCCAGGGCTATCAACAGAACTTTTATCTCCGCCGCGCGCGTCTGATCATGTCCGGCGATATCGGAAAAGACATCAGCTTTTTCTTCGAAACGGACGATCCCAAACTGGGAATTACGCCCAAGAACCTGGCCTCGGGTTTCATAATTCAGGACGCCCTGATGGAGTGGAAACCGACCAAAGTGTTCCAAGTGGGCGGTGGACTCTTTCTCGTGCCCTTCACCCGCAACGGACTGCAGTCCACGCTCAGTTACCTAACGCTGGACGTCAGCCCCATTTCGACGGTGACCAATACCACCACCCAATCCTCCGCGCTACGCGACCTGGGATTTCAGTTCAAGGGGTTCTTCGCCAACGAGCGGCTGCAGTACCGCCTCGCCGAGGTCTCCGGCGAGCGCGATGCCAATGCGCACAACTCCCTGCGCACGGTGGCCTATCTCCAATACGACTTCTTCGACCGGGAGAAGGGCTACCTCTTCAGCGGCACAACTCTGGGTAAGGGTAAGATTCTGGCCGTGGATGCCGGTATCGACCGGCAAGGCGCCTACCGTGGATATTCGGCCAATACGGCGGCCGCGCTGCCAGTGAATAAGGGAGACGAAATCGCGGGACAGTTCCAATACGTTCACTATGACGGCCGCAACAAATTCACCGCCATTGCCGATCAGAACGATTACCTGCTGGAAGCGGCCTATTATATTCACCAGGCCAAGTTCCAGCCTTTCCTGAAGTACGAGGCGCAGAGTTTCGTCACGCCGGCGAATGCGTCGAAAGACATCAATCGCGCCGGTTTCGGAGCCAACTATTACATCCGCAATCAAAACCTGAAATGGACCTGCCAGTATCTGCGCGCGATGCCGCGGAATAACCCGGCATTGAAAGCGGGTAATGAACTCACCATCCAACTCCAACTCATGTACTTTTAGGAGGACAATATGTCAACCATGAATGCATCGATGGAAGCGCGGACTGTGGCCACCGGCGAGATGAGCCGATGGTGGCGGGTGGTGGGCGGGTTGCTGATGAACCTGGCCCTGGGAACCCTGTACGGCTGGAGCGTGTTCGTGGCTCCGCTGGAAAAGCAATTCGGCTGGAAAAGGGCCGATACCTCCATGGTGTTTACCATCGCCGTGGTGGTTTTCGCCCTGTCCTTTGTGGTTGCGGGGCGCATTCAGGATAAGTTCGGACCCTTCTATTGCTCGCTGACCGGCGGCCTGCTGGTGAGCCTGGGATTTTTCCTGTGCTCTGTGCTTCGGTGTAATCGGCGGGCTGGGCAACGGCTTCGGCTATGCGACGCCGATTCCGGTGATGGCAAAGTGGTTCCCGGATAAGCGCGGACTGGCAGTGGGTCTGGCCGTGGGAGGCTACGGCGCCGGGTCGGCCATCTTCGGGCCGCTCTCGCAGTTGAAACTGATTCCGGCGTTTGGACTGCCGGCCACCTTTCAGATTCTCGGCGGGATCTTTTTCGTTATGACCATGATCGGCGCCTTCCTGCTGAAGAATCCGCCGGCGGGCTATCAACCCAAGGGCTGGAAGGCGGCCTCGGCATCGAAATCGGCGGCGACGAGCCATGAATTCACACCCGGCGAGGTGCTGCGGACGCCGTCGTTCTACTTTATGTGGGTGGCGTATGCGTTGGGCTGCTCGGCGGGCCTGATGGTGATCAGCCAACTGGTGCCGTTCGCCAAGAGCGTCGGCATCGCGGCGGGAGCGCTCTCCACCATGACCCTGGTGGTGGGGGCGTTCGGTAACGCGTCCGGCCGAATCCTTTCGGGCTGGATGAGCGACCGCCTGGGCCGCATCAACGTGCTGCGCACCATGATCGCGATCTGCATTGTGGCCATGCCGGCGCTGTACGCGGCGGGGAGCAACGTCGTAGCGCTTTATGTCGCGGTCTTCGTCGTCTACTGGTGCTACGGCACGCAGCTTTCGGTGAACGGCGTGGCTACGGCCGATTTCTTCGGCACGAAGAACGCCGGCATCAACTACGGCATGCTGTTCACGGCGTGGGGCGTGGCGGGCATTATCGGGCCCCGCATCGGGGGCAAGATGTTCGACCAGTATCACAATTATCAGGCTGCCTTTTATACGGCTGCGGGGTTGGCCGCGGTTGCCCTGTTGTGCGAGTTATTTGCCAAACGGCCCGTCAAGGCCGCCTAAAGAGGACTTACTATGTCTACCGTAATTCAGCCGAATATCGATTCCGTTCTCACCGAGAATCGCGTTTTCGAATGCTCCGACGAATTTCGCTCGCATGCTCATGTCCGCGGAATCGAAGACTACGAACGTCTGTACAAGGAAGCCGAAACGGATCCCGAGAAGTTCTGGGGCGAGATTGCTTCCCAACTGCACTGGTTCAAGCCTTGGGACAAGGTGCTGGACTGGGATTGTCCGTGGGCCAAATGGTTCTCGGGCGGGGAACTGAATCTCTCCTACAATTGCCTGGACCGGCATGTGGCCGGACACCGCCGCAACAAGGCCGCCATCATCTGGGAGGGCGAGCCGGGCGAAGTGGTGACGCTGACTTACCAGCAACTGCTGATCGAAGTCTGCAAGTTCGCCAACGTGCTGAAGTCTCTGGGCGTCAAAAAGGGCGACCGTGTGGCCATCTACATGGGCATGTGTCCGGCCCTGCCCATCGCGCTGCTGGCCTGCGCGCGTATTGGGGCGCCGCATACCGTGATTTTCGGCGGCTTCTCCGCCAATGCCCTGGTCGATCGCATTACCGATTCGCAGGCATGCTGTGTGATCACGCAGGACGGGTCTTACCGTCGCGGCGGCGAAGTGAAACTGAAACCGGCGGTGGACGAAGCCGTGCTGTCCTGCCCGTCGGTCAAGAACGTAATCGTCTACCAGCGCACCGGCACGCCGCAGACCATGTTCGGCGGACGCGATCATTGGTGGCACGAGCTGATGAAGAACGCCTCGGACGATTGTCCCGCCGAGCCTCTCGACGCCGAGCATCCGCTGTATCTGCTGTACACGTCCGGCACCACGGGCAAGCCGAAGGGCATCCTGCATACGACCGGCGGCTACTCGGTGGGCACCTACATCACCGCCAAATGGGTCTTCGACCTGAAGGATGAAGACGTCTACTGGTGTACGGCGGATATCGGGTGGGTGACGGGCCACAGCTACATCGTGTACGGCCCGCTGCAGAACGGGGCGACTACGCTGATGTACGAAGGCGCGCCGAATTTCCCCGAGCCCGACCGGTTCTGGCGCATCATTGACCGGCACAAGGTCAACATCTTCTACACGGCGCCGACCGCCATCCGCGCCTTCATGCGCTTTGGCGATCAATGGCCGGCTAAGCACTCGATGAAGAGCCTGCGATTGCTGGGGACGGTGGGTGAGCCCATCAATCCCGAGGCCTG
>DASZMZ010000051.1:0-14138 GCA_035551455.1 Candidatus Sulfopaludibacter sp. | reverse complement strand
GGAGCGCCGCTGCCAGTCGCTCCCGTATTCAACACGGAGGTGATCCTGCCGAAGCTCGACGACGAAGCATTCCCGGAAGGACTTGCATACTGCGGATGATTCGTCAGATTGAATGCCGAGGCCCGGAAGTTCAGACTCGTCCGTTCCGTCAACCGGAAGCGCTTCTGCAGCGAACTGTCGATCTCGTAGTGATCCGGCCCGTTGCCGATATACCGGCCCAGATTTCCCCACGTGCCCGATGCCGGCGTGGCAAAGGCCAACGGGTTGAACCAGTTATTGATCGTCTGATTCGCCGCATAGATGGAAATGCCGGGCACCGCGTTCGGACGCTGCGAGGAAGTGTTTCCGTCCGGCAGCGCCGCCGCTTTGCGCGAGATCGTAATATTCACCGGTAGTCCCGTGCGCGCGCTCGCCAGCGCCGCCACTTCCCAGCCGCCCAGAATCTTCTTCGCCGTACCGGTGCCCCGGAACGGCAGTTCGTACACGCCGTTGGCCGTCAGATTGTGCCGCACGTCGATATTGGTGCTGCTGCGGTCGCAGGCGCGGCAGCCCATGTCTTGAAACGTCAGACCTTCGCCAGATCCGATCGATGCATCGGCAATCCCGTGAGAGTACATATAGTTGGCCTGAAACAGCAGTCCATGTTTGAAGCGCCGCTGAATGGAGGCCTGCAGCGCGTTGAAGTTGTTGTTGCCGTCGTTCGCCTTGAGCCCGAATGACCCGAAAGTTGCCAGCGTCCGCTTCCCGGTCGCCGGATTGATCAGGTTCACCGTGTACTTGTCGAACAGATGGTGGCCTTCGCTGCCCACATAGCCAACCTGCAACAGGAACTCCCTCGGCAATTCATGCTGCACCACGAAGTCCCAGTTGTTGTAGGACAGGTCCTTGCGATTCCGGGCAATTGCCTTGGGGCTGAACAGTTGATTCTTCGGATCCAGAAACGCCACCAGCGGAAACGACAGCGCCGGAAAATCGGTGACGGCCAGCGAATACCGCGGCACCGCGCTCTCCGCCGCATCGCTGAAATCGTCATTCTGATTGCCGCCGTAGTAAATCCCAAAACCAGTGCGAACGGTGGTCTTCCCATGCAGGAACCCCGGAGCCCAGGCCAATCCCACGCGAGGCCCCAAGTCGGTCGGATTCGGATTGTAATACGGCGTCCCCTTGGGACAGAAGCCGCCGCATCCGGCAATATCCACCACGGCCGAGCGATTCAGAATCTCGTGCGTCACCGAGTAATACTCGTACCGCAATCCCAGATTCAGCGTCAGGTCGCGTGTCACCTTAAAGTCGTCCTGAAAATATCCCATGGCGAACGTGCGGCGATTGCCCACCACTCCCTCGCCCTCCAGATAAGTCGCCGATTGGGCCCGGTTATGGATGAAATCGTCGGCCGTGGCATAGCTCACCGACGACGTGGTCAGCGTGTTGCCGGAGTTGTTCAGCCGGATGCGCCGGATGTCGATGCCCGTCTTGAACGTGTGCCGGCCGCGCACCAAAGTCAGGTTGTTGATGTACGAAAACGTCGTGCCCACTTCGGTATCCAGCGACGTGTCGCTCACTCCGTCGAACGACGCCACGCTGACCGCTACCGGGGCCGTACCATACCCCCAGTTGTGATAGTTCGCGCGATTCAATCCAACCTTCACCTCGTCAATCGTCGTCGGCGTGAAGATGTGCTGCAAGGCCATGACGAAATTCGTCGGCACGTGCGGAATCACGTTGTGCGATCCCAGCGCATCGGTCGGCGTGTCGATATACGCGTTGTCCACGTTGTAGCGCGCGTACGCCGTGGTGTTGTCCGTGAAGCGATAGTCGAAGCGGAACATCCCGGCATCCTCGCGGACTGTGTCGGTGGCCACCTTGGTGATCTGATCCGTGACGCTGTCGATGGGAGTCTGCCCCAGCGGATAAGCATCGATAATCGGCTTCAGCGCCGGCGACGTGGCCAGCACCTGCTGCCGGAAAGCCGCGTTCGGCACGAAGTTGATGAGTGTTTCGCCCAAGCTCTGCCGCAGCCCCTCGTAGTTCGCGTAGAAGAACGCCTTGTCCTTCACGATGGCCCCGCCGATACTGGCGCCGAATTGATGCAGCGTGAACGGAGGCAGCGTCGACCCGTCGAATGGCGACCGCGCATCCAGCGCATCGTTGCGCAGCGCGTAGAATGCGCTGCCATGATAATCGTTGCCGCCGCTCTTGGAAACCACGTTGATCTGCGCGCCGCCCGCCGCTCCCGTCTCCGCCGTATAAACCGCCGTGCTTACGCGAAATTCGGCAATCGAGTCCAACGCGATATTCAGGCGCGTGTCGGCCTTCTGCGTCTGCTCCTGTACGCCGCTGGTGTCGATGCCGTCGAAAGCAAAGTTGCTGTCGTCCAGCGAGTGGCCGCTGAATCGGATGGCCCGCTGCGCGCCGTCGCCATAATTGACCGCGCCGGGCGCCAGCAGCATCAGGCTGGCCCAGTTCCGCCCGCTGATCGGGATTTCGCGAATCTGTTCCGGTTCCACCAGGCCGCCGACTTCCGCGGTGCTGCGATTTAACGTCTCCAATGCAGCCGTCACCGTGACCGCTTCGGTCAACGTGCCCACTTGCATCTGCGTGTCCACGGTCCGCGGTTGTCCCACCGCCAACTCCACGCCCTTCACGTCCACGTCGCGAAATCCGGGCTTCGAAAACGTGATGGTGTAGCTGCCGATCGGCAGCCCGGGAATCTGATACGTCCCGGTAGCTCCGGTGAGTGCCTGCCTCTGGAAATTAGTAGCCGCCGCTGCGGCCTCCACCTTCACTCCCGGCATCGCCGAACCAGTCGCGTCCGTGACCGTGCCGCTGAGCAGCGGCCGATCCACTTGCGCCGACGCCGCAAATGTGAGCGCAAGTACACTAATCGGAACCGAAAATCGCTTGAGCATACGGCGATTTTAGTTTCCAAGCGATGAATAGCCGATGAGTTTCAGGACACGATTCGGTTACGCCCGCGATTTCACCGCGATGAAAGACTTGGTAACTCCCGCCACCCGTTCGCAAATCACCCGCGCGTCCGGAAACAGGCCGCGCACCTCGCTCAGCGTCAGCAGCCGAACGTCCGAGAGGTAATGCTCGATGTAGAATCGCCGGCGGTCGGGAGTCACCCGCACCAGCAGACTCCAGAGATTGAAGCGCGGGACCACTGCCCGCTGCCATTCGCGCGGCAGCCAGTGGACAAACGGCGTGAGCAGATGCTGCTCCACCGGGAACCAGCGATTCGGCGTCTGCACCCAATACCGGCGACCCACCCGGGCCACCTCCCGCGCGAAACGCTCTTGACTGGCCGCGTCGCCCACGTGCTCGATCACCGAATTACTGAACACCACATCGAAAGCGCCGTCACGGAAGGGCAGGCAGCGGCCGTCGCCCGCCACCCATGCTGTTTCGCCCACCTCGGCGCGCGCCCGCGGCGTATTCAGCAGCGTTACCCGAGGCCGCTCCGGCAGTAGCATCCAGTACTCCGGAGTGCCGCCGATATCCAGGATGCGAGTCTCCGCCGTGATCTGGAGTTCCGACGCAAACCGCTGCATGCGGCGCGCGCGGAAGTGATTGGAAATGGTCGCGAAAACGGACAAGCTAAAGCTTAACCTACGCCGCGGCCTCCGTGCCGCCGCTCACCACCCAACCATCGGCCAGTTGAATGATCCGGTGGCCGTACTTGGCGTTCTCCAGCGAGTGCGTCACCTGCACGATCGTGGCGCCTTCGTCATTCAGCTTCTTGAACAGCTCCATGATCTCTTTGCCCTGGCTGGAATGCAGATTGCCCGTCGGTTCGTCCGCCAGAATCAGCTTCGGATTGGCGATCACCGCGCGGGCCACTGCCACCAGTTGCTGCTGTCCGCCGGAAAGCTGGCTGGGGTAAAGGTCGCGCTTGCCCACAATGTGAAACCGGTCCAGCGTATCGCAGACCGAGGCGGACCGCTCCGCGCTCTTCACGTTGCGGTACGAAAGCGGAATGTCCAGATTCTCGTAAACCGTCAGATTGTCGATCAGGTGATAGCTCTGAAACACAAAGCCGATGTACTTCTTGTTCAACTCCACGCGATCCTTCGGCTTCATGCGATGGACCATGTGGCCGAAGAACTCGAACTCGCCCGTCCACGCCCCATCCAGCATGCCGAGGATGCTGAGCAGCGTCGACTTTCCGGCGCCGGACGGCCCCATGATGGTCACGAACTCGCCTTCCTTGATATCGATATTCACGCGCCGCAGCACATAACTGCGTCCATAACCGCCTTCATAGAACTTCTCGACATTGCGAAGTGTAATCATGTTTTGTCCTATTCGTGCCGCAGGGCAACCACCGGGTCGAGCGCCATGGCGCGGCGCGAGGGTATGTAACTCGCCGCCAAAGCCACCGCTCCCAATAACAACGAGATGGTCGCGAAAGTAAAGAAATCGGTCGGCTGAACGCCGTACAGCATGGAGCCCATCAGCCGGGTCAAGGCCAGCGCTCCCGCCAGCCCCATTAGAATCCCTAGCGCTGCCAGCCGCGCTCCCTGTCCCACCACCAGGCGCAACACGTCGCCGCGCTGCGCGCCCAGAGCCATGCGGATGCCCAGCTCGTGGACTCGGTCGTTGACATCGTAAGAGATCACGCCGTAGATGCCCACCGCGCTCAGCAGAAATGCCACGCTCGCCAGGAACGTCAGGATGGCGGTATCGAATCGCGGCTCGGCCACGGCGCGGTCCATCACGTCCTGCATCGTGCGCTGGTCGGTCACCACCTGGTCCGGATCCAGCTTGTGTATCGCCTGCGTCGCCGCTCCCGCCAGAGACGCCGGATCGCCGGCCGTCCGCATCGCCATCACGATGTAGGGCGGCGGCAGCTGAGTGTACGGGAGGTATGCCATGGGCCAGTCTTCCCCCACCACCTTCTCCTGTTTGACGTCGCCCGCAATGCCTACGATTTCAGCCACGCGCGAGGAGAGCGAATCCAGCGTCAACCGCTGTCCCACCGCATTCTCGCCGGGGAAGAACCGGCGCGCCAGCGATTGATTCACCACCACTACCGGCGGCGCCTGCGGCGTGTCGCCGTTCGCAAAGCTTCTACCCGCAATCAACGGGATCCCCATCGTGGAGAAATACCCGCCGCTGATGTATCGCACCAGCAACTGAGGCCGTTGATCCGGCGGAGGAGCGTTGCGTCCCGCCACCCAGAAGACCGAACCTACGTCCAGGCCCGCCAGAGGCAGGGATGTCACCGCCGCCGCGCTCTGCACTCCGGGCAGCGCCGCCAGACTTTCGATGGCCTGCCCGACGAACGGCGCCCGCCGCTCCATCGCGCCGTTCCGCCCGCCCAGCAAAGGTAGCCGCACCGTCAGCAATCCCCTCGGCTGGAAGCCCGGATTCACCGCCCGCAATCGCGAGAAACTACGCACCAGCAGCCCAGCGCCGATCAGCACCAGCACCGCCAGCGCCACTTCCAACACGACCAGCCCGCTGCGCATCTTTCGGCCTGTCCGGCTGGCAGTTCCGCCGCGCGAGGTTTCCCCCAATGCGGCGCTCAACTCCACGGTCGAATTGTGTATCGCCGGCAAAATGCCGAATACGATGCCGGTGGCCAGCGAGACGCCGAGCGCAAACAGGAACAGCCGTCCATCCACCGCCACGGCCTTCAACTGCGGCATGGCTTCGGGTCCGAAGCGGTGCACCATGCCGATTCCCAGTCGCGCCACCGCCAGGCCCAACACTCCGCCCGCCAGCGCCAGCAGCACGCTCTCCAGCAGAAGTTGCCTCACCACGCGGCCCCGCGTCGCGCCCAATGCGAAACGCACCGCAATCTCTTTCCGCCGCGACGCGCCCCGCGCCAGCAGCAAACTGGCCACGTTGGCGCAGGCCATCAACAGCAGCAGCCCCACGGCTCCGGACAGAACCAGCAGCGGCTGCCGCGTCTTCCCGGCAAGCTCTTCGCGAATCGCATAAACGTTCGGCCGGTAGCCGCCGTTCAAGCCCGGATTCGACTGCTCCAAGCGGCTGCCGATGGTATCCATCTCACTGCGAGCCTGCTCCAGACTGGCGCCCGGGCGGAGTCGCGCAATCACTCTCAACGTCCGCGAGCCGGCCAGCCGCGCATCGTTCGGATTCAATCCCAACGGCACCCACACGTCCACATCCGGCTCAAGCAGCGCAAAGTCTCCGGGCAGCACGCCCACCACGGTGTAATTCTGCTCGCGTAGACGAATCGACTTGCCCGCGATTGCCGCATCCGCGCCGAAGCGCCGCTGCCACAGGCGATGACTCAACAATGCGAAGTTGACGTGACCGGGCTGATCCTCCTCCGGCCGGAATACGCGCCCCACCACTGCTTGGACGCCGAGCAGAGGGAATAGACCCGCCGAAACCCGCTCCGCCTTCAATTCCTCCGGCTCCATGTGACCGTTCGGTCCGCCCGTAAGATTGATCTGCGCTTCCTGAATTGCGGCCATTCCTTGCAAGGTGCGGCTCTGCCTGCTCCATTCCCAAAAGTTACTCCGCGCCACATACATGCGATAGAGGTTGCGCGCGGGACTCTTCTCCCAGACCACCACCAGTTGCTGCGCATCGCGGAATGGCAGTGGCTTCAACAGCACCGTGTCTACCACGCTGAAAATCGCTGTACTGGTGCCGATTCCCAATGCCAGCGCGATCAAGGCGATCGCGGTGACGGCAGGCGACTTACCGAAGATTCGCGCCCCGTGGCGCAAATCCTGACCGAACACACCCATGGCCTGTCAGGTTATCAGATGGCACATGACCGGTGGAGACTAAGTGCGCTTGGGCATGCGATGAGACCACGTGGAATGGATCGAAATACCGCCATTGACGTTGTGTACCCGAATTGCCGCGCCGCCGTGATTCAGCACTGCATGCAGGTCGTGTCCATCGTCGGCACGCGAAACACGCCCCACGTCGGATTCGATGCCGCCGCTCAGATTGTGCGCGTTCAGGCTCGCGGCGGCGCCCGCCGGCAGGCACAACTTGATGGGTCCATTCACCGAACTCAGCGAGATCGGCTTCGACGCGCTCACGCGATTGAAGGCCGCATCCAGCGTCCCGTTCACCGTCGAGAGGTCGGCCTGTCCTTCCAGCTTATCCGCCCGAATGCTGCCGTTCACCGACGAAGCCTTGATCGGCCCCGCCACTCCGCTGATCGACAGGCCACCGTTGACCAGCTTCACCTGATCCAGATTCGCCCGGCGCGGCACCATGATGCGGTACTCCACGCTGGCCGGATGCTCGGCATCCGCACCCGTGTACACCGTATGGATCGAAAGGCCGCCCGACGAGGGCTCCACGATGATGCGCGCATCGTCCAACCGCTTCGGATCCGGCGACCGTTTGATCGCCTCCACCAGCACTTCGTCGCGATCCCACGCCGTAATGCTGACGTCGCCGTACAAGTTTTGAATGAGAACGCGGCCGCTCGGGCCGAGTGCAAATGTTTGATGAAAATCAACGTGCGGATTCCCAATCACGTTGGCATATAAAGCAGAGCCGCTCAACAGCAGCGACAGCAAACCCAGTGTCCCCTTCACCCTCATTGCGCCCCCCTTCCTCGGTGGCCGTAGGATAGGCGTCCGCCTGTCCCGGCGAGCGCCGCTCGCCTCTCCGTCAACAACAACGTCTATTCAGACGCTGCTTAGCTTGTTTTCGCCGATTCGATACTTTCTTCCACAATCCGGCCGTCAAAGAGCCGGATCGTCCGGTCGGCAAATTCGGCATACCGCGGATCGTGTGTCACCATGCAGATGGTCGAGCCGGCGGCGTGCAGTTCGCGCAAAAGACTCATCACCGCTTCGCCGTTTGCCGAATCCAGGTTTCCAGTCGGTTCGTCCGCCAGCAGGATCAGCGGATCGCCGCTCAACGCGCGAGCCACGGCCACGCGCTGCTGTTGACCGCCGGATAGCTGCGAAGGATAGTGCTTCATCCGGTGCGACATGCCCACGCGCTCCAGCGCGTCCTGCACCCGGCGCTTCCTCTCAGAGGACGGCATGCCGCGATACGTCAGCGGCAGTTCCACGTTTTCGTAAACCGTGAGGTCGCCAATGAGGTTGAACGCCTGGAAGATGAAGCCGATTTCGCGGTTGCGGATGCGCGCGCGTTCGCTCAGCTTCAATCCGGTCACGGGCTTGCCGTTCAGGTAATACGTGCCGTCCGTCGGGGTATCCAATAACCCCAGAATCGCCAGCAGCGTCGACTTGCCGCAGCCCGATGGCCCGGCAATCGACAGGTACTCCCCTTTCTTCACTTCGAAGTGAATGCCCGAAAGGGCGTGAGTCTCGACTTCATCGGTCACGAATACCTTGCTGACCTGTTCGAGACGAATCAACGCTTGGGAGCCATTATCCATATCATTACCCCTCTACGATTTTGTCAGTTACTTAGTTCAACTTAATTCGGTCGTAATTGTCGTACGCGGACATATCGGATAGAATCACGCGGTCACCCACGTTCAGGCCGGATTTGATCTCGATGGTGCTCACCGAACTGCGGCCAAACGTCACCTTCACCTTGTTCGCGTACTTTCCATCCGGCTCCAGCTTGAACAGCGTCACCGTGCTGTCCTGCTGTCCGAATACCGGACGTCCCACATACACTACGTTATCCAGCCTCATCAACTGAATGGTGCCATCCACGCTCAGGTCCGGACGCGACCCCGGAGGCAGTTGGCCGTGGAGTGTCACATCCACCGTAACCGTGCCGTTCAAGACTGAAGAATCGATGCGCGAAACCGTGCCGCTGATGTGTCCGTTCGATCCACCGCCGGCCAGACGAGTATCGATATCGGCCGGCAGGCCGATCGTGATGTCCTTGACCTGCGTTTCGGCGATCTTCAGTTCCGCCTTGAGATGCGTAGGCTGTGCCACTTTGCCCAGCGGCGTTCCCGCGGTGACTTTCTGTCCTTCTTCCACCGGAGTCAACGGCGGCGGCACCGCTTCTAGCCTGCCCGCGAAGCCGGCCCGAACCTTCAATTCGTCCACCTGGCTCTTCTTCAAATCGTATTCGCTGTGCAGTTGGTCCACTTTCACCTTGGACGCCGACAACTGGGCATCGTCGGACTGCGAGTTGATGGCGATGCGCTGCTTTTGAATCTCCAACTGATCGGCCAACTGCTTGGCCTTCTGCGCCGAAATCTTGGCGTCGATATCGGAAACCAGCCCGTCCTTGGCCAGCGTGGCGTCGCGCTCTGCCTGCAGCTTGGCGTTGTTGTAATCGGCGCTGATCTGCGCGGCCTGCGATTGCAGGTCCAGCAGCTGCTTCTGCAAAGTCACCTTGAGATTCGTATAGTCGGCCTCGGCCCCCTTCATGGTGAATTCGGCGGTCACCAACTGCGTCTGCAGTTCGGGACTGCTCAGGATCATCACCACGGTATCGGCCTTGACGTCGTTTCCGGGACGCACCAGAATTCGCTCCACGCGCCCATCGTTCCGGGCCGCGATCAGCAGTGTATCTTCCGGCACCAGCGTGCCTAACCCGCGCACATCCAGGACCATGGGACCCCTCTTGACCTGGTCGGGCCAAAGGGTCGACATCTCGACACTCGGGGCGGCAGGCTTGAGCTGTTTCAGCCCCAAACTGCCCCCAATGAGTACGCCTGTCAAGAGGATGATGCCGACCGTCCAGCGGACGGCTTTTCTGCGGCCGACGTTCTTGCGTTGAATATCCATTTCGGGTTCCGAGCCCCTCAAAGGGCACGGCGCCTGCCAATCCGCGATTAGTCTAACATATGACGTTTAAGGGGTTAACTTGGATAGCGAGATTGATTGGGTGTCCGCTTGTGGGATTACCCTGTACAGCCGTGGGACTTTGCGAAGTAGTAGGACAGACGGTCGTTTTCCGCCGTCTGTCTATGTCGCTCTCAGAAGAAGAAATGCTTGGTCCAGTCCACCGTCATGTGCAAAAGCGCCGACGAGCAGACGCTCGACGACTTCTGGAATACCTTCCCGTAAGCCACTCCCGCAATCGTAGCTTCAATCATATAGCGCCAATTCGGCAACGCCTGGGGACCGTTGTCCAGGTGCGCCGCCCCGAAAATCAGGCTGGCCAGCAGTAGGGTGCGGGTGGTGCTGCCCAGACGCTGCATCAGCAGGTTCTGGATCAGCGCGCGGAACAGGATCTCCTCGGGAAGCGCGGTTCCCGCGAAGATGATCCCAATCGCCGCCGCCATTTTCCCTGCAGGCTGCATCGGGAGGTGCGGTGCGGGTATGAAGCCGATCGCCATCCCCACACCGATCAGCACCGGGGCTACCAGGACAAACCCCGCCAGCGGCAGCCAGAAATCCCGCCCGTGGGCCGGCAGGTTGTACTTCATGCCCGGCAGCCGGCGGAAGCCCAGAAACAGGACCAGCCCCAGCAGAATCGCCACGCCGTAAGCCGCGCTATGCAGGAAGCCGCGGGCGGGTAGCGGTACCAGCGAGGCTCCGGCGGCAAACTCTATGGGCAGCCAGAGAAGCAGAATGGCGGCGAAGTCCTGCCCCATCCACACCGCGGCCACCGGCAGCGCCGTGTATACCAGGACGGCGGCGGTCAAGGCCACCGAGAAGGCGCCTGCCACCATCGATGCGGCGGCGAAAACCGCCGTGAGGAGGACCGGCGCCAGCCATACCAGCCCGCGCCGGGACTTCAGTACCGCCGCCAGACCGCGCTGTAAGGGCGGCGCCAGAAGACTCAATACCGCGCCCAGTTCGACGGCCAGGAAAAGCGTGCGCACAAGCCTACTGTACGACGATCCCGCGCTGGTCCAGCAATTCGCCGGTTTGGGTGTACAGATTCAACAGGTTACGCCGCAAGCCGACCTGCGCCTGCACCACCGAACTCTGCGCCTGCGTGAGCGTGTTTTGCGCCTGCAGGACAAACTGCATCTGGTCGATTCCCAGGGTGTATTTCTGGTTCTCCGCGTCCAGGTACTTGGCGGCAAAGTCCGACGCCGCCTTGGCCAGTTCGAGCGACTTCTTACTGGACTCCAAGTTATTGACAGCGTTCAGGATACTCAGCCGCACCTGCTGCTGGGTGTTGCGCACCGTGAGGGCGTCGCGCTTCTTCTGAGACCGGGCGTCCGCCATATCCGCCGCCACCGCGTGGCTGCGAATCGGGAACTGCAGATTGACTCCCACCGTGTAGCTTGGATACCCGAAGCCGAACATCTGACTCAACGCGTCGCCCAGACCGCCGGGAATCGGATCGGTATACGGATTGACGATGCCGCCGATGCCGCGCGTCTGGTAAGAAGCGTTGAAGCTCAGATTGGGCAGGGCTTCGTTCTGCGCCGACCGCAGACCCAAATCGTCTAAATCCAGGCTCTGTATCGCCGCTTTCAGGTCGGGCCGCGACTGCAGGGCTACTTCCACTTCCTTTTCCGTATTCACTTCCACGCCCACCGGCAGATCCACCGTCTCGGTCAGAACGATCGGCAGTTCGCGGATGGCCGGGTCCAGATCGGCCCCAATCTGCTTGCGCAGGGCATTTTCGGTTTGCGCCAGGCTGAATCGCGCCTGCGAAACACCCAGAGTGGCGGTGGCCAGTTGCTGTTCCGGATTGAAGATATCCAGAGGCGAGAGCGCCCCCAATTCCAATTCGCGCTGCGAGAGCTTCAAGGTAGCGTCGGCCAGGGCTTGCGCGCTTTCCGCCACATGCAGATTCTCGCGCGCCTGAATCACATCCCAGTAGGCGCTCTCCGCCTGTTCCACCAGTTGCAGCAGCGTGGACCGAAGATTGTAATCGGCCTGCCGGTACCGGCTGCGCGCCACCATCAGGTTGAGGTGATTCACGTAATAACCGCGATTGCGCAGCAGGGGCTGCGAAAAATTCAGGGTCAACCCGGCGTTCAGGTTCGGATTCAACAGCGCATAACTGCTGTTGGTGGAGCTCTTGGCCGCCGCAAATCCCACCGAATACTGTCCCCCGGTGGGCAGCACCTGCGTCACGCTGAAGTTTGCCGGTTGGCTCAGCGACTCGCTCGTGTTGGCGCCATCGAGCGCCGTCACTGCCGGTGATTTCGACCGCGTGCTGCTGAAACTGGCCGTCGCCGTCGGGTCCCACGTCGCGAGCGCCCGCATAATCGCATTCTTGGGCGTCTCCAGACTCAGCATCTGAATCTGGATGTCCGTATTGTTGGACATCACCAGCTCCAGATACGACTTGAGCGACAGTTCCAACTTGTTGCTCCGAACGAAATCGTTCAGGCGCACCGGAGCCTTCAATTCCACCCTGGTGTCCAACCGCGAAAAAGCCTCGCGAAAGTAAGACGGCTTGGGAAAAGAAGCCAACTGCGCTGAGGCGCTGGCTACCAAGACTAAAAACAGGACCAAAAGAGACCGCATCATAGCTTAAGACGAATCCAAATGGCTGACCGTGGATTCATCTGTCACACGGATTTCCGGCGGGAAGTTGCGCTCGGGCTGCCACCTGAGAAAAACTATTTTAGCTCCGAAACAGCCATTTTGGGGAAAACGTTGCTCACTCCACCATCCGGTGCAGCCTCAGCACAATGTCCTCCAGCCTGCCCGATTGCGCGTCCATCTGTTCGCCGACGGCAGCCGTCTCTTCCGCCGCCGCAGCCGAAGACTGCGTCTCCTGCCCGATGTGTACCATCGCCTCGGCAATTTGCTGGATGCCCCGCGCCTGTTCTTCGCTGCCCGTCTTTACCCCTTCCACCAGAGCCGCGATCTGCGCGGCGCTGGCCGTCATCTTGCCGATAGCGCCGGAGACATTCTCCAGCGTTTCGCGGCCCAGCTTGGATTTGGCAATCGATTCCTGAATCAACTCCTCGGTTTCACTGGCGGCTTTGGCCGAGCGCTGCGCCAAAATTCGAACTTCCCCGGCCACCACCGCGAAACCCATGCCCGCTTCCCCCGCGCGCGCCGATTCCACCGCCGCGTTCAAAGCCAGAATGTTGGTCTGGAACGCGATTTCGTCGATCACCCGGATGACGCGCCCCACTTTTTCGCAAGAAACGTTGATCTCCTGCATGGAGATCTGCATCTTCCCCAGTGTCTGATTGGCGTCGCCGATCGCCTGGCTGCTCAGGACGCCCAGATCCGCCGCCGCCCGCAACTGGTCGCGATTCTGCCGCGTCATCGCGCTGATCTCTTCGGTGGAACCCGACGTCTCTTCCACCGATGCCGATTGGCGGCTCGCCCCCTGCGCCACCGCTTCGCTGGACGAAGCCACCTGCCGCGATGCTCGCGCCACCTCCACCGCCGTCTCCCGCAGATCCGCCACCAGTTCCCGCACCTTCCGGATTTCTTTCCGCACGCCCAGGAATATCACCGCGCCTACGGCCAGGCTGAGCAATGTGATCCAAGCCGCAATCCAGTTCGACCGCGCCACCGCCGCCTCGGAATCGGCCTGCGCCCGCTCCAACGCCTTCTTCTGCTGCTGTACCAAAGTAGTTGCGGCGGCATGCATTTTGGCCGAGATCATTTTGTTCTCATTGCGCAAACGGTAGCCTTCCTCAATCTGCCCCGCGACGCATAATCCGATCAGTTTCTGGAATCGCGGAGCCCAGGCCTCCCTGTTGCCGCGAATGTCGGCAGCCGCGCTCTTCTCCGCCTCCGACGCCAGGAGCGGCTCCAGTTCTCCCATCAGCCGGTCGATCTTATCGCCGTTGGTAGCGTACAACTGCACATACTGCTGCGATGCGGCCGGATCTTTCATGGCGTAGGACAGCATCAGGCCGCGCTGCGACCCTTGCATTTCCGTGGTCGCCAGCTCTACCTGCGTGCCGATATCCAGTTTTCGGTTGTAGTGGCCAATTACCTCCTCCAGTTGACGATGCGACTGCCGCCCTTCTCTCTGGTAAACCACCAGAGGCGCCAGAATCAGCGCCAGCACAGCCAGGAAAAGGTACAGCAGTTTGGCTCGATTGGTCATACGTCCTTCCAAACCACCCTATCGGCGGTTCGGACGAACTTCAGTAGGGGGCGCGCGGGTGAAGAAACACCAGCAACGAGGGGGCTCCGAATCACGTCATAGTACAATAGAATCCAACTGGAGCTGTTTACCCACATGAAATTGCGATTCGCCGCAATCCTTCTGGGATCTGTGGCCGCGATCCTCCCCGTACACGCGGGCGATACCAATCTGATTCGTCCCAAAGCAGGAAAAGTCGAGATCCTGCCCCTCAGTGAAGT
>DASZMZ010000050.1:0-40397 GCA_035551455.1 Candidatus Sulfopaludibacter sp. | reverse complement strand
TTCCGTCCACGGTCCCAGATCAAAACAGGGTCACGGCCTCGCCATCTCCACTGTCCAGACGACCTTGACACGCCGACAATCACACCTATTTTCATCGCAATCGTTGCGCGTCAGCGCAAAAAACAGGGTCGAAAAACCTCCTCCCCCGAAAACATATTCACCCTCAGCGCGGAGGCGCGGAGGAAGACGCGGAGACAGCATCCGGCAAATTCCCGAGGCCCAGGCGTTTTTCATGAATTTTGGCGGGCCGCAGGCCCATCCCAACAGACGACGAAAGGCGATCGTCTATCCTACTGATTTCGGACTTCGCGGACAATTGCGTAGGCTGCATCCTGCTGCGTGATCTGCGTCTGAAAAGCTACCGAGCTCTTCGCCGCGATCCGGTCGACCTTGCAATTCACCGCGCCCAGCCGCGAGCCTTTCGAGTTCGTCAAATCAAATATCACTTCGACTCCGCTCAGAACCCGGTCGGTTTTATTGCGGAGAGTGCCCGTGATTCGCTGCCTGCCCCCTTGCACCACCACGTCCACGACATCCACTTCCGGATTGCTGTGCAGGTCGATGGTCTCGTTCAGATTCGGCAGCATGCGGGCGGCAATTTCGGCGTTCGTCAATTGACGGGGGGGCGCCACGTGCACGGACCGGTTGGCCACCGCGTAGACCACGCCGGCCACCACCAGCGCCGGCGGAATGGCGATCAGTAAACCGAGGCGAACCTTCTGTGCCACAGTCCGATTGGTCAGGTAGAAGGGATCGTGGGACGCCTTCCCATCGAGAAATCGCTGAACTGCGCCGGGAGAAGAGTCCGTCGGCGCCTCGTGGGCCGGCGATTCCGGTGCGCCGGGCTTCATACCGGCGTAAGCGATGGATTCGAAAATAGCCTTTAAACGCTGTATGAGCGGCACGCGCCCTATTATACAGTGGAGGCTCTATTTGCGGCCCGCCAGCAGATCTTCGAGCGTCCGCAGGCTCTCCTGCCGTCCCATGACGATCAGATGATCGCCGCCACGCACGGCAGTATCGGCCGGCGGATTGAAGACCATGCGGCCGTCCTGATTGCGGATGGCCATCACAATCACTCCCAGGTCGCGGCCCAACTGCATGTCGCGAATGCTCTTGGAAATCATCTGGCTGGAAGCCGAGACGCGCACCTGTTCGAGCGAAATATCTTCGCCGATCGCCTTGGTTGTGAAGTCCAGGAACTGCACGACGTGCGGCCGCAGCAGCGACTGGGCCAGACGATGTCCGGTGATGGTATACGGCGCGAAGACCGCGTCGGCTCCGGCGCGCCGCATCTTCTCTTCGGCGCCTTCTTCGGCCGCGCGGGCGGCCACATAGAGGCTGTGATTCAGGCCTTTGGCGGAAAGCAGGACGAACAGGTTGTCGGCGTCGGTCGCGAGCGCCGCCACCAAGCCGCGGGCGCGGTCGATGCCCACTTGGCGCAGCGTTTCATCGCGCGTGGCGTCGGCTGCCACAGCCAGCATGCCGGAAAGAATGGCGCGTTCCACGCGTTCGGGGCTGCTGTCGATGACCACGAAGGGCACGCCCTCTTGCAGAAGTTCGGCGGCGGCGCCGCGTCCCACGCGTCCGAAGCCGCAGATAATGTAGTGATCTTTCAGTTTTTCGATCATGCGCTTATTCCGCCGCTGACCCATGATGTCGCCGAATTCGATTTCGATGATGCTCTGGGTCATGGCGCCGATGGCGATCAGAATGGTGGTGACGCCGAAAATAATCAGGAAGGAATTGAAGACCCGGCCCGCGTGTGACAGCGGATGGACCTCGCCATAACCCACCGTTGTCATGGTGGTCAGCGTCATATAGAACGCATCGAACGGCGGATAGTCGTCGATCACGACGAAGCCGATCGTGCCGATTGCCAGGGTGAGGCCGATCGACAGCAGAGTCAGGACGAGACGGCGGGTGAGCCGGTTCATGGGTCAGGCACAAGTATAGCGAGGCGCATGGAAATTAGGGAGAGCGGTAGCCATTTGCTAGACTGTAAAGACAGCGTGGGTCGGTAGCTCAATGGTAGAGCATCGCCCTTTTAAGGCGGTGGTTGCGGGTTCGAGTCCCGCCCGACTCACCATGCTTTCCTCCGGTAGTTTTTTCTTCCCAAGTTTCCGATCAAGAGCCCTGAGTCCGTGCTTCGTAGTGAAGCGCGGCGACAGGTTGTTAGAATGGGGCGATGGCGGAAAATCAAGGCGATGCGGGGGCGGTGACTTCGTTTGAATCGTGCCTCGACGAACTGGAAAAAGTGGTGCGGGAACTGGAGGGGGGCGAACTTTCGCTGGACCGTTCGCTGGAACTGTTCGAACGCGGCATGAGCCTGAGCGATACCTGCCGTAAACAACTCGAAGAGGCCGAGACGCGCGTCGAGATGCTGATCCGCCGTGAGGGCAAGATGACGGCCGAGCCGTTCCGCCCTGAAAAATCCGAGAAAGCATGAATCTGCGCGAATACCTCGTCCAGCAGCAGAAACTGGTCGATGGCGAACTCGACCGTCTGGTCCCCGCTGAAACCGTAGCTCCTGAAACCATTCATCGTGCCATGCGCTATAGCCTGTTCGCCGGCGGCAAACGCATCCGGCCGGTGCTGTGCATGGAAGCCGCGCGGACCGTCTGCGACGACGCGGAAGGCGTGGCCGCCTGCGCCTGCTCGCTGGAACTGATCCACACCTATTCGCTCATCCACGACGATCTGCCGGCGCTCGACAATGACGATTACCGCCGCGGAAAGCTGACCAATCACAAAGTCTTCGGCGACGCGATGGCGATTCTGGCGGGAGATTCGCTGCTCACCCTGGCCTTCCAGGTGCTGGCCGAACTCAAGACCGCCGATGACCGGAAGACGCGGCTGATTGGCGAACTGGCTACGGCGTCGGGGACGGTGGGCGGCATGATCGGCGGGCAGGTGGCCGATTTGGAAGGCGAAGGCAAGCCGCCGAATGCGGAACTGCTGGAGACCATTCATCGGGCCAAAACGGGCGCGCTGCTGCGGGCGAGTCTGCGGCTGGGCGCGATTTTCGCGGGAGCCACCGCGGAACAGTACGCCGCGCTCTCCTGCTACGGCGAGCACATCGGCTTGGCATTCCAGATTGTGGACGACATTCTGGACGTGGAGGAATCGTCGGAGGCACTGGGCAAGACGGCCGGTAAGGACGCCGCGCAGCACAAGATCACGTTTCCCGCGGTCTACGGGCTGGAGAAATCCCGCCGCATGGCGGAAGAAGAATGCAGGCGCGCCCATCAGGTGCTGGAACCGTTCGGCGAGCGGGCCGTCCGCCTGCACGAACTGGCCGACCTGATTGTCCATCGCAAATCATGAAGAACCGGCTGGACCGGCTGATGGTGGAGCGCGGACTCGCCGAATCGCGCGAGAAGGCGCAGGCCATGATCATGGCGGGCGAGGTGCGCGTCAACGGGCAGAAGGCCGGCAAGCCGGGTCAAAGTGTGGACGTCGAGGTCTTGGTGGAAGTGCTGGCGAGGCCGCCTTACGTGGGCCGCGGCGGCTTCAAGATGGCGGGCGCGCTGGGCCACTTCGGAATCGACGTGACGGGCATGGTCTGCCTGGATGTGGGATCTTCGACCGGCGGTTTCACCGACGCCCTGCTGCAGGCCGGGGCGGCGCGGGTACACTGCGTCGACGTCGGCGCCGGGCAACTGGATTGGAAACTGCGCAACGACGCGCGCGTGGCCGTCCACGAAGGCATCAATGCGCGCGACCTGGCCTTTTCCGATATCGGCGAACTTTGCGACCTGCTGGTCTGCGACGTGAGCTTCATTTCGCTCACGCTGATTCTACCCGCGGCGGTGCGGCTGTTACAGCCCGGCGGCCAAATGGTTATACTGATCAAGCCGCAGTTTGAAGTGGGTAAGGGCCAGGTGGGCAAGGGCGGAATTGTGCGCGACCCTGCCTTACACCAGGCGGCTTGCCAGCGGGTGACGCAGGCAGTGACGGATTTGGGGTTCCAAACGAGCATCATGGACAGCCCCATTCTGGGCGCGGAAGGCAATAAGGAGTTTCTCCTCCATGGCCATCATTAGTACGGTCGGAGTGGTGTCTAAGCCGAACTCGGATGAAGCAGCCGACCTGGTGCCGGAGCTGCTCAAATGGCTGGACGCGCGCGGCATCGCCATCCGCATGGACGACGACACGGCGGCGTATGCGGGCGGCAGGCAGGGCATTCCGCGCACCGACGTGCCGGAGGGTTGCGACCTGATCATTGTGCTGGGCGGAGACGGGACGCTGCTCTCGGCGGCGCGGGCCATAGGCAAGCGCGAAATTCCGCTGTTCCCGGTGAACCTGGGCGGCCTGGGATTTCTCACGGCCATCACGATCGACGATATCTACGAGGAACTGCAGCGGGCCTTCCGCGGTGAGAATCGCATCGCCAAACGGAAGTTCCTGAGCACCGAAGTGGTGCGCGACGGAGAGACGATTGCGAGCTACGACGCGCTGAATGACGCGGTCCTGACGAAATCCGCGCTGGCCCGCATGATCGACCTGGAGACTCACGTGGACGAGCAGTTCGTCTGCACGTACAAGGCGGACGGACTGATCATCGCCACGCCCACCGGTTCGACGGCGTACTCGCTTTCGGCGGGCGGACCGATCATTTTCCCCTCCGTGCCCGCCATCTGCCTGACGCCGATTTGTCCGCACATGCTGACCAACCGGCCGGTGCTGGTGCCGGAGACCAGCGTGATCCGCATTCTTTCGCATGGTCCCGATGAGAGCGTGTATCTGACCATCGACGGACAGGTGGGCAACCCCATCCGCGACGGCGATACGATTGTCTGCCGCAGTTCGGCACATTCGCTGCGGCTGGTCCGTCCGCCTCACATGATGTTCTTCGACGTGCTGCGCCAAAAACTGAAATGGGGCGAACGATGAAACGGATTTCGCTGACTGCCTGGATCTTTATCGGCATGGCCGCTGGAGTAGCGCTGGGCATCGCGGCGCCCGGGTTCGCCAAACAACTGGGTCCCGTCAGCAATGTGTTTTTGCGGCTGATCCGATCGATCATCGCGCCGTTGTTATTCGGCACGCTGGTGGTGGGAATCGCGGGCGGCGGCGATATGAAGCGCATGGGCCGCATCGGCGGCAAGGCGATTTTGTACTTTGAAGTGGTCACCACGCTGGCGCTGTTCCTGGGGCTGTTCGCGGTGAATCTGGTGAAGCCGGGGCTGGGCATTCCCATCCACGCCACGGCGGCTGAAGCGGCGGTAGCGCAATCGCAGACCACGTTCGCCAGCGTGCTCGAGCATATCTTCCCTTCGAGCATCATCGACTCCATGGCGCGCAACGACGCTCTGCAGATTGTGGTGTTCGCGTTCTTGTTCGGCGCGGCGTGCGCGGCCATCGGGGCGAAGGCGGACCCGGTGATCGCGTTTTGCAGTTCGCTGGCGGAAGTGATGTTCCGCTACACGAAGTACGTGATGTATCTGGCGCCGGTGGGTGTGGGCGCGGCCATCGCGGTGACGGTGGGCAGCAAGGGAATCACGGTGCTGTTCGGGCTGGGCAAGCTGATTCTGACCATGTACGTCTCGGCGACGGTGTGCGTGCTTCTGGTGCTGGCTCCGGCGCTGTTTCTGTTTCAGATTCCGGCGCGCGGATTTTGGCGTGCGGCTCGCGAGCCGTTCCTCATCGGCTTTTCCACCGCATCCAGTGAAGCGGCGCTGCCACTGGCGCTGGAGAACATGGAGCAGTTCGGCGTCCCCAAGCATGTGGTGGGCTTCGTGATTCCTACAGGTTACAGTTTCAATCTGGTGGGCAGCGCGCTGTACCTTTCGCTGGCATCGATCTTCGTGGCGCAGGCCGCCGGCATGAATCTATCGCTCGGCGATCAGTTGCTCATGATGTTAACTCTGATGCTGACCAGCAAAGGAGTGGCCGGTGTGCCGCGCGCGGCCCTGGTAATTCTTGCCGGCACCCTGGCGACTTTTCACCTTCCCATGGAAGGTGTGGCGGTGCTGTTGGGTGTGGATGCGCTGCTCGATATGGCGCGCACCGGAATCAACGTGCTGGGCAACTGCCTGGCAAGCGCGGTAGTGGCGCGGTGGGAAGGCTATAAAGTCGGCTAGTTGATGTAATAGGACGGCGGCAGGCTCGAATCCAGGGGCTTCCTCTTCTTGGTCTTGGGAACTTCCGGCTGCCCGATCAGCTTCATCTTCTTCAGATCTTTTTCCGAGCGGCGGCAATTGCGCTTGATGCTGGCGATGAGCTTTTCCAAACGGGAAACGTCTTTTTCCGTGCCGATGGTGCGAACGTGGGGCAGAATTCGTTCATACCGGCGCAAGCGCCATTCGTTGACCACCATCTGGTCGACCATAAAGCGCTCGCAGACGTCGCCGGGCTGATGGGTTTCGATCATTTCCTCGGCGAGTTTGCGAAAATCTTCGGGATCCTCGCCGGGAATTACATATTGTTGCGGATCCAGCCGCGATTTGGTCGCTGGTTTCAGCCTTGCCATACTCCTTCGTTCTAACACGCGTACAAAGGCGTCGTCCAGTAGCCGAACCAGCAGTTGTTCTTCAAGCCCGGAAGACGGACAGACGACCAAACGCGATCGTCTGTCCTACTCCGTTACTGCACGTCGATTGTGTCCACCTTGATGGTGTCGCCTTCAACCGTCCCACTTACTTTTGCGTTGATGCCCGTGGTAGCGGCAGGAGTATTGGGGGTGTTGGGGTTGTTCGGAGCGGAGCGGTCGGCGCGGCTCTTCAAGGCATCCATTGCCTTGGTGTTGCCGGCCTGATCCAGACGGTAAGATTTTCCGTCTACCTGCAGCAGAAACACCGTAGTCGCATTGGTGGCGCTGCAAGCCTTCATGTCCTTCTGTGTGTCCATGCAGGTTGCGTCGAGCAACTTACCATTCCAACTCTCGGCAAATGCAAGTGTTGCTAAAAAAGCTACACATCCAGCGAATGTCAGGGTCTTACGCATTTTGGTCATTCCTTCCCTTGGTCTATATTCGTTGAGCAGCGCTTCCTGTCATGCCTAGCACGACAGCGACCAATAGGCGGTTTCGCGGCCAAAGAAGTAAGGCAGTTCGCGGTAATCGGAGCAATCGTGAATGACGAACTCCGCAGCTTTTCCCGGCTCAAGCGACCCGGTAACCTGTGCAATTCCCAGGCTGCAGGCAGCGTTGAACGTGGCTGCCGTGATGGCCTCGGATGGGGTCATCTTCATCTGCGTGCAAGCCAGTGAGAGCACCATGGGCATGGAAGTTGTGGGAGAAGATCCAGGATTAAAATCCGTCGCCAAGACTACAGGCAGTCCGAGATCAATCATGCGGCGAGCCGCGGGGTAATGGGTCGAGCCTAAGTTGTAAACCGAGGCCGGCAGCAGCACGGGCTGCACACCGGCGGCCTGGAGCGCTTGCAGACCCACGGTGGTTGTGGCTTCGAGATGATCGGCGGTGGCGGCGTGGAATTCGGCGGCGAGGAGCGCGCCTTCGTCAGGCGTGAACTGATCGGCGTGAATGCGCAGTCCGAAGCCCAGGGTCGCGGCGGCACGCAGGACGGTGCGCGCCTTCTCCGCGGGGAAGACGAACGGCTCCACGAAGATATCGCAGTAACGGGCCAGTTTCTCCGCAGCCACGGCCGGAAGCATTTCGCGCACGACCAGATCGATGTAATCGTCGATGCGTCCGCGGAATTCGTCGGGAACTTCGTGGGCGCCAAGGAAGGTGGGAACGTAGCGGAGCGGGCCCTCGCGATCGAGTTCGCGAATCACGCGGAGAATCTTTAGTTCGGCATCCAGCGAGAGACCGTAGCCGGATTTCGCCTCGATGGTGGTGGTGCCTCCGCGCAGAAACCATGCGCGATAGCGGCGGGCGGCGTTGAGCAGTTCATCCTCGGAAGCCGCGCGTGTTTTGCGGACGGTGGAACGAATGCCGCCGCCGGCCGCGGAGATCTCCTTATATGTGATGCCCGCAGCGCGCTGCTCGAATTCATCGGCGCGATTGCCGCCGAAGACGGGGTGCGTGTGCGCATCCACGAAGCCGGGGAGAACGATGCGGCCCCCGGCGTCCACCGTTTCGACGTCGCCGTGCAGCAGCGCTTCGACCTGCGCGCGCTTGCCCGCGGCGGCGATGCGGCCGTCGCGCACCAGTAGGGCGCCATCGGGAATGATGGCGAGGTCGCGCAGTTCGGCGCCCACGCGAGGCCGCGGCGGACCGGCCAGTGTCACCAGTTGCGAGATGTTGACTACGGCGATTTCAGACATGCGTGGGGCGGGCCAGAATGCCGGCGGCAAATTCGAGCAGGCAGGATGCGGCGGTCATGGCGGTGATATCGGCGACGTCGTGCGTGGGGTCGAGTTCGGTGAGATCCAGCGCGCGCACCTTGGGATGCAGTCCGCAGAGGTGGGCGGCGCGGCGCATCTGTCCGGGGAAGAGACCGCCGGGCAGCGAATCGTGGGCGGCCGGCGCGTGAATGCGATCGAGGACGTCCATATCGACGCTGACGTAAATGCGGTCGACGTGAAGTTGCAGATGTCCCAGAGCCTGATGGACGGCTTTGGTGATGCCGAGGTCCATCACCTGGTCGGAAGTGATGACGTGGATTCCGGCGGTGCGCGCCA
Source organism: Candidatus Sulfopaludibacter sp. (assembly GCA_035551455.1). Lineage (GTDB taxonomy): Bacteria > Acidobacteriota > Terriglobia > Bryobacterales > Bryobacteraceae > Sulfopaludibacter. The sequence continues at coordinate 31,808 of DASZMZ010000050.1, read as the reverse complement.
ATCTGGCATACGCATCGGAGCTGGCGAAGCGCTGTAGGCCGATCTTGTAAATGTGATCGCCGGCCAGCCCGTCTTCGAGTAGCCGTCGCGTGGAGTTGTGATTGTTGAGGCCGCGGTCCAGGTCGCCCATATCGAAGTGGGCGTCGAAACTGAGCAGGCCGCAGCGGTCCAGTCCGACGCCCAAAGCATGTACGCCGGCGGCGGTGAGGCTGTTATCGCCGCCCAACAGGACGGCCGCAGTCATATCGCCGAGTTGCGCCGCGACGGCATCGCGAATGGGAATGAAGGCGTCGTTGGGACTGAGTTCGGCCACAGCGAGATCGCCCACGTCCCGGGCGCGTAGATGGCGCAGATCGCGGCCGGCCGAAAGATCGTACGTGCTGAAGTGGTGGAGCGCGGCGCGGATGGCTTGCGGCGCCAACTGGCATTGGGCGGGCGGGATGGAGCCGAGCGTGGTAGGCACGCCGATGACGGCCAGCCCTTTGGTGGCCTTCGCCAGATAATCGCCATCCAGCCAGTCCTTGGCGCACGGCCAGTGCGGATCGTAGTACGGATCTTCCTGGTGCTTCATTGGTTCTCCATGGGACGTTTGAGGTGGTGCTCGGAGGCGAAGCGGACGGCCTCTTCGTAGCCCGCGTCTGCGTGGCGGATGACGCCGGTGCCGGGGTCGCTGGTAAGGACGCGTTCCAGGCGGCGCGCGCTTTCATCGGAGCCATCGGCCACCACGACCATGCCGGCATGTTGGGAATAACCGATGCCCACGCCGCCCCCATTATGAATGGAGACCCAGGACGCGCCGGCGGCGGTGTTGACCAGAGCATTGAGCAGGGGCCAATCGGCGATGGCGTCGGAGCCGTCGCGCATGGCTTCGGTTTCGCGATACGGGGAGGCCACCGACCCGGCGTCCAGATGGTCGCGCCCGATGACGATGGGCGCCGAGATTTCGCCGGAGCGGACCAGGCGATTCATGGCCAGTCCGAATTCGGCGCGTTCGCCGTAGCCCAGCCAGCAGATGCGCGCGGGCAGACCCTGGAACTGAATGCGCTGCTGCGCCAGCGGAATCCAGCGGGCCAGAGTTTCATTGTGCGGGAAGAGTTCGAGCGCCAGACGATCGGTGCGTCGGATGTCTGCGGGGTCGCCGGAGAGCGCCACCCAGCGGAAGGGACCGCGGCCCTCGCAGAACAGCGGACGGATGTACTCGGGCACGAAGCCGGGGATGCGGTAGGCGTCTTCCACTCCCGCCTTCTTGGCTTGCGTGCGGATATTGTTGCCGTAATCGAAGGTCACCGAGCCGCGGGCCTGCAGGGCCAACATGGCTTCGACGTGGCGGCCCATGGCCTGAATGGAGCGGGCCGTGTAATCCGCCGGATTCGATGCGCGGAGTGCGCGCGCCGCATCGAGGGTCATGCCGTTAGGGACGTAGCCGTTCAACGGATCGTGCGCGCTGGTCTGGTCCGTGAGGACGTCGGGGGTGAAGCCGGAGCGGACCAGTTCGGGCAGCACGTCGGCGCAGTTGCCGGCGAGCGCGACAGAGATGGCGTCACCCTTCGCGCGAGCCTCTTCGAGCAGGGCGAGGGCTTCTTCGAGAGTGGCGGCGAGGCGGTCGCAGTAACCGGTTTCCAGGCGGCGCTGGATGCGGTGCGGATCCACATCGATGCCCAGGAAGCAGGCGCCGGCCATGGTGGCGGCCAGAGGCTGCGCGCCGCCCATGCCGCCCATGCCGCCCGACACCACGATCTTGCCTGCCAGCGAGCCGCCGAAGTGGCGGCGTCCCACGGCAGCGAAGGTCTCGTAGGTGCCCTGTACGATTCCCTGGCTGCCGATATAGATCCACGACCCGGCCGTCATCTGGCCGTACATGGTGAGGCCCATGCGCTCCAGTTTGTTGAACTCGTCCCAGTTGGACCACTGGCCGACCAGATTGGAATTGGCCAGCAGGACGCGCGGCGCTTCGGGATACGTGCGAAAGATGCCGACGGGACGGCCGGACTGGACCAGCAGGGATTCGTCGTTTTCGAGCGAGCGGAGCGCGCGCACGATGGCGTGGAAAGAGGGCCAATCGCGGGCCGCGCGGCCGGTGCCGCCGTAGACGACGAGGTGGTCGGGATTCTCGGCCACCTCCGGGTCGAGATTGTTGTGGAGCATGCGCAGGGCGGCTTCCTGATGCCATCCTTTGCAGCTCATGGCGCGGCCGCGGGGCGCTTGGATCGCGGTGGTGAGACTCATGGGGCCTCCGAAGGGCAATGATAGCAGTGAGAGTTGCCCCGCGGGGTGGATGGCAGGGTTAGATTTTCGTGCCCAGAAGGTGGCGGGCGCCGAGCTTGGCCATGTCCCAGCGGCGGTGAATCACGGACGCCGGCTCGGGAATCTGTTGTAGGCGGCGGTAAACAATTTCAGACTCCGCGGTCTGCATTTGCTACCGATTCTACACGTTTTGCATGAGCAGCGAGGTAGCGCTTCTTCTCTGAGCCGTGCTTCCAGCGCCAGAGAGACGCCGCCACCACCACCAGGAAGCAGCCCTCCACCAGCAACTTCTCACCGTCCAGAAAATCCGGGACCTGCCCCTTGAGGTTCTGGTCAATCAAAGTGCCGTGCACGTACATGGACGCCGCCGCGACGTACGCCGTATAGTGCAGCTTCTTCCATGGACGATAGCCCAGTTTCGGCCGGAAGTAAGACGTGGTCACCACCAACAGGAACGAATAGAAGGTCAGCGCGCCGAGGTTGTTGTACAGCGTCTGCCCCGGCGAATGGATGGGGTACAACACGTCCAGCACGGTGAAGTGCGGCGACTTCAGCGTGGAGAACAGCAGGATTACGGGATGCAGCACCGCCACCGACATGGCGATGTAGCCGGTCCAGTTGTGAATCTTGAACAACGGCCACGGCAGCTTGCGATGCGGCCACTGTTTGACGGAATTGTAATTGGTGGACACCAACAATCCCATCAGGATGTTGAGCGTGAGCAAGACCATTGCGGTCAGTCCCACGACCGCGGATACGTCGACAGCCGAAATATCGTCCATAGTTTAAGGAATAGGGGTAGACTTGGCGGCCTTGCGCAACTGCGCGATGGCGGCCTCCACGTCTTCGAGTTTAGAAGGGATGGCCGCGGACAGCACCTTGGCCTCGCCTGAAGTGATCAGCACATCGTCCTCGATGCGCACGCCGATGCCCTTGTACTTTTCGAACGCGGGCTTCACGGCGGCGATGAAGATTTCGTTCTCGGGAGTCTTCGGCAGGTTGTCCAGCGCGTCGGGCCGGATGTAGACACCGGGCTCCATGGTGATGGCCATTCCAGGCTGAAACTCACGCCCGCCGGGGTCATGAACGTTGAGTCCGATGCCGTGACTGATGCCGTGATTGAACCAGATGCGCACCTGCTGATCGCTGGTCGGGTCGGTGATGAGACCGAGTTTGAACAGGCCATCCTTGAAGACTTTGTTGGCAGCGCCGGTGATATCGGCCGAAGTCTTGCCGGGCCGCGCGGCGTTGATGCCGGCCTTCTGCGCTTCCCATACCAGGCGATAAATGTCGGCCTGAAGCTTGGAATATTTGCCGCTCACGGGAATGGTGCGGGTCACGTCGACACTGTAGCCGTCGTACTCGGCGGCATCGTCCATCAGGAGCAGGTCGCCGGCTTTCATGGTGTCCTTGTTGGTCTCGTAATGCAGCGTGGTGGCATTCACGCCGGACGCGACGATGCACGGATAGCCCCAGTGGCTGTTGCGGCGCAGGAAGGTGAATTCGAACTGCGCCTGAATTTCGTATTCCGGAGTGCCGGGCACGCCGAGTGCGTAGGCGCGCTGGAAGGCCTCGGCCGTGATGTCCACCGCATGTTTGAGAATGTCGAGCTCGCGCGGCGATTTCACCTTCCGCAAGTCGGAGAACATCTGAGCGGCGTTGGAGATCTTGAAGCCGGGATAGAGCTCGGCCAACTTTTTGGCGAAGTCTTCCTCGCGGCCGTACTCGGCGGCACGACCCTGCGTGATCATGAAGAGCTGCGCCTGCTTCGACGCCACCCACTCGATGGGCTTGGCGAATTCAGCGGCGACATCCACGGGAAGGGGCGGGGTTTCGCGCTGACCTGAGCCGCCGCGTCCTGCGCGTCCGCCGCGTCCGCCGCCGGTCTGCGGCAAAGCGTCTTTCGCCTGCGGGATCAGCGTGGTCAGGAACGCATTGAACTGGCGGGCGTCCCAGACGTCCTGAATGCCGGAGATCCGGCGGCCCTCGGCGGGCGTGAGGATGTGGCCGGTCCAGTTCTCCTGCGCCGGATCCGAGGGCGGCATGAACAGGATCTCGTGGATCTTGCCGCCGCCCGGAATGATCACGAGCGTGCTGCCGGGCTGGGGGATTTCAGTGAGGTAGAAGAAGTCGTTTTCCTGGCGATACGGCCAGTCTACGTCGCCGGCATAATTGCGAGGCTCGGCGGCATGCAGAATCAGGATACCCTTCTCACCGATCTGCTCGGCCAGGGCTTTACGGCGCGCCGTGAGATCGGCAACGCGGTCGCGGTCGATGGATGCGGGCACGGCGGGTGTGACTTTCCACAAGGCCGCGTCGGCCGCTGCCAGCCAGCCCGTGCAGACTATCGCGAGAAACACGAATCGCTTCATGAACGACCCCTCGAGGGAATGATGACCATTATACCGGTCGCCACAGTACAATAACCAAGTCATGGAACATTACACGTGGGACGAAATGCCAAAGGAAGTTCTGAGCGAGACCATCGCCCGCAAAATCATCACCGGCGATAAAGCCATGGTGGCCCAGGTATTCCTGGCGAAAGGCGCGGTGGTGCCGGAGCACCATCACGAAAGCGAACAGATCACCTACATCCTGGAAGGGGCGCTGCTGTTCGAGATCGAAGGCCAGGAGATTCTGGTGGGCAAGGGACAGGTGCTGCGCATCCCGTCCCACGTGCCGCATAAAGCCACCGCGCTGGAAGATACGCTGGACCTCGACATCTTCAGCCCCATCCGTCAGGACTGGCTCAAGAAAGACGACCAGTATCTGCGAGGCTAACCGTGGACCTGGGACTCAAAGATCGCGTCGCCCTGGTGGCTGCATCCAGCCAGGGCTTGGGGAAAGCGGTGGCTTTCGGCTTGGCTCGCGAGGGCGCCAAACTCGCGCTCTGCGCGCGCACCGACTCGGAATTGCAGGCCACCGCCGCCGAAATTCGCGCCGCCACCGGTGTGGACGTTCTCGCGCGCGCCTTCGACGTCACGGTGTATGACGACGTCCGCGCCTTCGTGGCGGAAACGGCTGCGGCCTTCGGCAGCGTGGATATCTGCGTGGCCAATGCGGGCGGTCCGCCCTCGAAGAGTTTCGCCGAGACCACCATCGAAGACTGGCAGAAGGCGGCCAATCTGAATCTGATGAGCACGGTGTACCTGGCGAAAGAGACGCTGCCCCTGATGCAGGCGCGGCAATGGGGCCGCTTCATCGCCATCACGTCGATGACGGTGAAACAGCCGGTCGAGGGACTGATTCTCTCCAACTCGATTCGCGCCGGAGTCAGTGGGCTGATCAAGACGCTGTCCAATGAATACGGACCTCACAACGTGCTGGTGAACAATGTCTGTCCGGGCTTCACGGCGACGGCGCGGTTGATGGACCTGGCGTCCACCATCGCGGTGAAGGAAGCCATCACTCCCGCGGAAGTGGAGGATCGCTGGGCCCGTCAGGCGCCGCTCCGTCGTGTTGGGCGTCCCGAGGAATTCGCCGACCTGGTAGTGTATCTTGCCAGCGAGCGCGCCAGCTACATCACGGGCGTTTCCATCGCGGTGGATGGCGGAATTGTGAAAGGGCTGTATTGATGGCTCGGAATCCCCGCTAGTCCAGTTACTTCTTCGCGGCCGGCGGCGGTTGCATGGCGGCGATGTCCGGGCGGGTGCTCACCGTGGTGGCCGTTGGGAAATCGGCGGGCACCTTCTGAGTGACCTTGCCCGTGGCGGCCCATTCGGCGCCGCGCTGGAACGTGGCGATGAAGCCGACGCAGGAGAGCGCCGGAATGTCGTGTCCCATCGTGGTGTGGAAGATCCGGCCCTTGCCGTAACTCAGCACCATCAGCATGGGCTCGTCGCGGCCCGTGCCTCGATTGGCCGGATCGGAATGGGCGGTGGCCAGCACCTTCATATTCTTCCCGGGACCGCGCAGCGTGGCATACAATTCATCCCCCGCATGCATCCACTGCTTGGGCAGACCTTTGGTGATCGGGTGGTCGGTATCCTGATCCGTCATCTGGAACGGCAGACGATTGCCGTGGGAGCCGGCGTTCCCCGGCGCGGGGTCGGACACCAGTTTGCCGTCCTTGAAATACCAGAGCGGACCGGCCTTTTCATTTCGATTGCGCCAGCCGCCAATGCCGATCATGTCGTTGAACGCGGGCCACGCGGGGAAGGCATTGTCCGCGGCGTGAACAATCACTACGCCGCCGCCGTTCTTCACGTAATCCTCGAAGGAGGTCATCAGAGGCGCGGGCCATTCGGGCGAGTCCAGGTTCCAGACGATTGCCTTGTACTTGGTGAACTCCGGCTTGAAGCTGGAAAAATCGCCGTTCGAGGGCGGCGCCGTCACCACGTCCACCTGGAAGAGGCCGGTCTCTTCGAGTTCCTTCTTCAATACCGGCGTGGTGATCTGCCAGGCGTGATAAGGTCCGCCGCTCTGGCCATCGAGCAGCATGAGGCGGATCGGTCCCGCGGCGGGCGACGGGGCGGCGGTGGCCAGAAGGCCGGCAGCCAGACAGAATGCGGAGAAGCGGTAGATCATGGTCAGTAACTACTGTACCGCCAAGAACAACCCTCCATCAGACGCGGCGGAAGATTTGCGAATCGAGCGCGCGCGGAGTCGGAAAGGTGCTGGAGATGTGGTCCTGCCAGGTGAGCGATTCTTCGTCCACCAGCGACCAGAGCAGACCTACCACCGTGCAGAGACTCAGGCAAGACCCGGCGAAGCGGATGATGCGCTGGCGCAAGTCGGGCGGGAAGCCGTCGAAGGTCGTGAGTTTCAGATGCGTCCAATGCATGCCGGCCGTTTCGGAATTGGCGATGGTGAAGAACAGGCCGTACGTCATGGCGATCAGCAGCAGAGCGCCGCCGAAAATCATGCCGTTCAGTTTGTCGAAAGCGAACTCGCCGCCAAGGAGACGGTAGGTGGCCAGAAAGGCGCCGTACGCGATCAGCACCATGGCCCAATCGAGAGCCGCGGCTACGGCTCGATGCGCCGTGGTGGCCACCGGAGCCTCGCAATAGATAACCGAATCCACCGTGGTGCCGAGCGTGCGCGGCTTGACCGGCGCGGCCGGCAGAAAGTCCAGACTGCCCTGTCCTTCCACCACTTTGGAAACACGGCGCTGCGAACTCCGGGCCGGAGACTTGCGTTTGGCGGGCGCGGGAGGCGGCGGAGCAAACGATTCGAACGGGATGACGTTGGTAGAGGCTCGATCCTGAAAGAGGGGCCGCTGGTAAGGGTTGGCCAAATTGACCGAAGCGTTCGACCTGGGACGCTCCGGTATTTCAAGTTGCGCCACGGGCTGCAGCTTGGCCGCCAGCGCGCCATCGGTACGATAGCCGTTATTTAAAGAGTCGGAGGGCGTCCGTCCGCAACGTCGGCAGCGGTGCTCCCCTTCGCCGTTTCTAGATCCACAATAGCTACAGGTCATTTTTCAACACAGAGTTCCACAAATTCACAGGCGATCTGGAGCGGGAAGTATGCTAACTTCACCGTTTGAGGCCTCACCTGAAAACCTCTCTCAAACTTATTAACATGATTCCCGAGGCTTGTCACGAAAAATCTTCGAGTAATACGTATATTTTCGCTCCTACCCTGTTGGGATGGCTGATTTTAGCCTCCGTAGCCTTCGCCCAGCCGCAAACTGCAACGCAAGCTCCGCAGGAGGATGCGGCGAAGACCATCACCCCGGCTTGGCCGGCCATCAAGGACAGCAAGACCTTCGTCCCCGGCGAATGGATTCTCACGGCGCGGGACGAAGAGTCGGACGGTCCCCTGCGCAAACTGCACGGACACGCACAAGTGCAAAGCGCTTCCATGCTGATCCGCGCCGATGAGATTGAGTACAACGAAGACACCAAAGATGTAGTCGCAAAGGGCAACGTTTACTTCCACTCCTATGAGAAGGGAGAGCAGCTCTGGTGCGACCACATGGAGTACAACACCGAGGAGCAGCGCGGCAAATTCTTTGAGGTGCGGGGCGAATCCATGCCGCGTCTGGTGGCGCGCAAGGGGATTCTGAGCGGCACCAGTCCGTACCACTTCGAAGGCGAGTGGGCGGAACGTTTGGGCGAGCAATACATTCTCTACAACGGCTGGGTGACGAACTGCAAGATGCCGAATCCGTGGTGGAAAATGCGCGGTCCAAAATTCGACATCATTCCGCAGGAGCGGGCGAAGGCCTATAAGAGTTGGTTCATTCTGCGGCGGATCCCGTTATTCTATGCGCCGTATTTCTACCATTCGCTGGTGAAAGAGCCGCGGCACAGCGGCTTTCTGATTCCCAATCTGGTGCCGCGTTCGCAGCGCGGCTTCATGATCGGACTGGGATATTTCTGGGCCATCAATCGCAGCTACGACGTGACTTACCGTTTTCAGGATTACAACAGCAACGCTTTTGGTCACCACGTGGACTTCCGCGGCAAGCCGCGTCCGGGAACGGATTTCGATTTTATTCTGTACGGCGTGCAGGACCGCGGCGGCGATCCGAATAACAGCAACCAGCAGTTCAGCGGAATGAACCTGTACTTCGTGGGCCGCAGCGATCTGGGCAAGGGCTGGCATGCCAACGGATTCGTCAATTACGTGAGTTCGTTCCGGTTCCGGCAGGAATGGTCGGAATCCTTCAACGAAGCCATAGGTTCGGAAATCCACTCCGAGGGCTACGTGGAGAAGAACTGGTCAAACTACTCGGTGGACCTGGTGGCTTCGCGGTTGGAGAATTTTCAATCGGGCGAAGTGCAGCAGCCGGGGCAGAAGGATTTCACGCGCAATGCCGTGCTGATCTATAAATTACCGGAGGCGCAGCTCAACGGCCGGGAGAAACAACTGTTCAGTAACCTGCCGATCTGGTTCTCGTTCGAATCTTCGGCGGGGCTGATGTCGCGCTCGCAGCCGATCTTCGACACCAGCTACAACCTGATCGACAATTTCCAGACCGCGCAAGTGATGTCGCGCGTCCACTTCGCACCGCATTTCACCAGCGCGCTGCATTTAGGCGCAATCAGTCTGGTGCCTAGCGTGGGGATCGACGAGACATTCTACGGGCAGAGTCAGATGCCGTCAGCGCCGGGGTCGACTTTATATCAGGTGGTTGGCGAGAACGTGGTGCGGAGCGCGCGCGACTTTTCGCTGGACTTGATTCTGCCTTCGCTGGCGCGCGTATACAACAAGAAGACCATCTTCGGCGACAAGTTGAAACACGTGATCGAGCCGCGCGCCACTTATCGTTATGTGACGGGCGTGGGTGACGATTTCAATCGCTACATCCGGTTCGACTCCACGGATCTGCTGGCCAATACGAGCGAAGTGGAGATCTCGCTGACCAACCGCATCTTCGCCAAACGCGGCGATTCGGTGCTGGAAATCTTCACCTGGCAACTAGCGCAGAAGCGCTACTTCGACCCGACGTTCGGCGGCGCGGTGGTGGGTTCGCGTCCCGATGTTTTCGCGGCCACGGCGGATTTGACGGCGTACGCTTTCGTGCTGGGTCCGCGCAGCTATTCGCCGGTGGTATCGACGCTGCGCGCCAGCCCCATCGCCGGGTTGGGCTTCACGTGGCAGGCGGATTACGACCCTTACTATCGACGGGTGGTGGACAGCAGCTTCTCAGTGGATTATCACTTCCTGAAGAAGTACTTCGTTTCGGCGGGCAACAACGAAGTGCGCACCGACCCACTGCTCACGCCGGCCGCCAATCAGTACCGCATGCGCCTGGGCTTCGGCGATCCGCAGCATCGTGGCTGGAATGCCGGCATCGATGCGGTGTACGACTATCGCAAGTCGGTCCTGGAATATTCCACGACTCAGGTGACCTACAACACGGACTGCTGCGGCTTCAGCGTGCAGTACCGGCGGTACAACGTGGGCGTGCGCGACGAATCGCGGCTGACGGTGGCATTCGCGATTGCCAATGTAGGCACCTTCGGCACGCTGAAGAAACAGGACCGGCTGTTCTAACGCTTGTTTGTCGGGAGCCGCTTGCTGCGCTATTTCATCGGGCGGCTATGGCCCTGTTGGCGATACCGATCGAGCTGAAGCCGCCGGAGCCGAGTCCGAATTCCGACCTTATTGGACCACGGCGGCCGCCACCATTTCGAGCATTCGGCGGACGCTGTCGTCACCGCCGACGGCGCCATCGTGGAACTGATCGTGTGGACCGGGCTTCCAGGTATCGCGCGAATGATCCACCTGATAGGTCACTGGCAGACCGGTGAGTGCCGGATCGATCTGCGCATCGCTGGCGGACATCTTATAGAGGACCATGTCGAGCGACGGCACCACGTAGATGCCGGATCCGCCGGCGCCGGACTTGAAATAGGCATCGCGCGGCGCACCGAACACGTGGCCGTCGGCATTCACTTCGAACATCAGGCTCATGGGCGAGTGCGGATTGTACGCGGAGGGCTTGCCGCAGAGAGCCACGTAATCGGCCGGCGCTAACTGTTGATTGGCCCAGCGTCCGTTGTGGAGCAGCATGTAGGCGAAGCGGACCGCATCTGTGGCGCGCAGTGCGATGCTGCCGCCGCCCGGCGTGTGCGGCAGCGTGGTTCCGTTGCGGTGCACGGCGTAACCCCAGGGACCGAAGCCCATGGGCTTGGCGAGCTTCTCGTCAATGTACTGCTGCATCTCCATGCCCACCAGGTGGCGCAGCACGATGGACGCGACGTGCGGCGAGCCGGACGCATAGGCATACCCTTCGCCGGGCTTGGTCCACATTACGGTGCGCAGCGCGCTGGTGTCCTGATCCTGCGGCGTAGCGGGACGGGGTGAGGCTTCCATGCGCAGATCCTCACCGTGCACCATGCCAGGATTGGTGCCGTCGCCGTGCATGCCGGACGTCATCGAGAGCAGTTGGCCCAATTTGATATCCGCCTTCGACGGGTCGCTGAGAGGGAAGGCTTCGGGCAGATACTTTTCGGTGAAGACCTTGGTTTCCAGGCCTTCGGGAATCTGGTCGTGCTTCTCGTGGAGCATGATGCCGCAGGAGATGCTGGTGAAGGCCTTGCCGATCGACGCCATGTCGGGATGGGCCTCGCGGTTCGCTTTGCCGAAGTACTTCTCGTAGACAAGATAGCCGTGGCGCACCACGACGAGTCCGCCGTGCTGGCAGGTCTCCTTCTCGAATTCGAAGGCCTGGTCGAGGCGGGCGAGGTCCATACCCGCGGTCTTGCGGACCGCCGCCGCATTCGGCAGGGTGCGCCAGCCGCCCGCGGTATCGGGAGGCGGGAAATAGTCGGCGCCCCCGGGGAGAATCAGCGGCAGGGCGAGCAGCGCGGCAAAGGCCGGCCATCGAAGGGATTTCGCAAGCATCTTCGATGAATACCACTCCGCGACGGCCTATACAATAGAGGGCGGCATTCCACGCCACATGAAAACCGACCTCCGCGCGTCAGGATGCTTCTTCTGGACCGCGCTTCTCCTGGGTTGTCCTTCCCCCATTTGGTGCCAGACATCCACCACCGGCGCGCTGGCCGGCACGGTGAGGAATTCGGCCGGCGACGCGCTGCCCGGAGTGAATGTCACGTTGACGGACTCGGCCACGAGTCAGACGCAATCCGCCGCTACCGGGGCGGACGGCGCGTATCGCTTCGGCATGCTGGCGCCCGGCGCCTACGAGGCCCGTTTCGCCGCGCCGCGGTTTAAGACGGCGCGCCTGATGCCGGTGACGGTCAACGTTTCCGAGACGCCGAACCTGGAGACGATTCTGGAGCCGGGCGACTCGTCCGACGTGACGGAGTGCCGGTGCCGCCTGCGCACCGTGACCTCATCCTCGGGCGACCTGGTGGATGCCAAGGCGATCACCGCGGTCCCGCTGACTACGCGCAACTTCACACAGGTGCTCTCCATGTCGTCGGGCTCGGCGGCGGATGTGAACAATGCGGGAACGCTGGGGCGCGGGACGCGGAGCGTCAACGTGAACGGCAATACGAGCGCGGGGGCGTACAGTCTGGATGGCGCGTTTGCGCCGAGCGCGGTGCCGAATCCCGATACCATTTCCGAGTTGAAGATCCACACTTCGCAGTACGACGCCATCTATGGCGCGCAGGTGCCGAGCACTGCGCTGATCACCAAGAGCGGCGAGAAAGACTTTCATGGCGACGCCTGGGAGTTCGTGCGCAACGACCTGTTCAATGCCAACGCGTTCTTCCTCAACGCCACCGGGCAGCCCAAGGAACACCTGAAGCAGAATCAGTATGGCGGCACGCTGGGCGGTCCGGTGCATCGCAAGAAGCTATTCTTCTTTACGTCGTATCAGGGGACACGGCAGGTGAACGGGTTAGACCAGACGTCGACGGCCAATCTGCTGCTGCCGCCGCTGACCAGCGACCGTTCCGCGGCGGGTCTGGCGGCCGCCTTTTGTCCGGCAAATCACCTGGCCGACACCCGGTACGCGACTTTCGCGGGTGGGAAGCAGTTGGACTGTCAGAATCGATCTACGGCGGCGACTGCGCCCATCAATCCCGTGGCGCTGAAGCTGCTTCAGTTGAAGAATCCAGACGGGACTTATTACATTCCGAATCCCCAGACGTTACTTACTTCCGGTCTGGGTTTCTCGTCTTACAGTTTGCCTTCCACCTATAACGAGAATCAAGGCCTGTTGAACGGCGACTATTTACTTACAGCGAAACATACGCTGGCCGCGCGAGGCTATATCGCCACCATCGATCAATTCCGCACGTTCGGCTCTCCGCAGGGCTATCCCGGAGCGGCCATGGTGCCGGGTCCGGGAACGCCGCAGGCTCTGGCGGCGCGGGACTATGTGGCCAGCGTGAATCTGACGTCGGCCGTCTCGCGGAGCACCGTCAACGAAAGCCGCTTCAGTTTCACGCGCTCGCTGCAATCGGCGACGGGCGATGGCACACCGGCGGCGGCGCTCTTCGGCATGAACCCGGCCGACCGGCTGTTTGCGGAAGCCCCGGAGATCACCGTCCTCGGCCCGCTTGGCAGCTTCCGTCTCTTTGGCACGCCGGGCAACGATTTTGCCACCGCCAACAAATACTATTCCTGGTCGGACACGCTGGCCTGGGTCCACGGTAAGCACTCGCTGCGGGCGGGGATCTTTCTGCTGACACAGGCCAACTCCCGCGACGACAATGGCACGGCGCGCGGCCGTCTGTACTTTCAGAGCTTCGAAGACTTCCTGATCGGACTTACTGCCGCCGATAACTTGAGCCCGTTCGGACGGAGTAACATACAAACCATTCAGGCAAGCGAAGGCGCGGGCGCACTGGGACAGATGCAATACCGGTTTCGCAGTTACTATGCGGCGCCATTTCTACAGGACGATGTCAGGGTGAACTCGCGGCTCACGCTGAATCTGGGCCTGCGGTGGGAGTATATCGGGCCGGCATCGGACACGACCGGCGCGCTGGGCAATTTCTGGCCGTCCCTGGCGCAATCGGCCGGCAACTTCACGGGAAATACGGTGGCCGCCAATTACGATCCCAATCGGATCAACCCGTACACCGGTCTGCCGTTCGGTCCGCCGCCGGCGGGCGTGGTGGTGCGTCCTGGCGACGGCTACTATCGGACTTCGACGCCGCTGAATGCGTTTGCGCCGCGCGTGGGTCTGGCATGGCAGCCTCTTGGCGGGGACCGGCTGGCTGTTCGCGGCGGCTACGGCTGGTTTTATCAATCGCCCTCCTACAGCGGCAATGCGTCGGGCACTCCGCTGTTCACGTCGGCGCCTTTTGCGCAGGGCTTCAGCAACTCGGACTCCGCCAATAATCAATCCAGCCTTTCGAATCCTTTTCCCGCGACCACGCTGGGCTTTCTGGCGCGAACCGCCACCTCACAACTGTCCGACCGCGTAGCCGGGCCGGACTACCTCATCCCGCGACTGCAGCAGTGGAACCTCAGCGCGCAAGTGCGGCTCTCCAAGACGCTATCGCTGGATGCCGGGTACGTTGGGTCGTACGGCGACCGTCTGTTGATCTCGCGAGGACTCAACCAGCCTCTGCTGGCGAGCGCGGCGCAGCCCGTCAACGGCGTCACCGCCAATACATCGTTGAATGCGTCCCTGCGCGTACCGGTGCTGGGCGAGACGCCGACGGCCTTGGGCGACAGCGAGTTTTCAGGTTCGTCCAGCTATCACAGCTTGCAGGTGACGCTGCGCAGTCGCGTCTGGCGCGGGCTTTCGTTCCAGGGGAATTACACTTATTCGCGAGCTATGAATGACACGACGCGGCTGAACGACCAGAACAACGCGGCCCTCGACTGGGCACGCGCGGGGTTCGACCGGACGCACCGCTCGACGGTGAATTTCGACTACCAGTTGCCGGCGCACGGGCGGCTACTGAGCGGATGGTCGCTCACCGGCATCGTCATTGTGCAAAGCGGCTTGGCGATGACCTTGACGGACCCGAGTGGCGGCAGCGTGTATGGAAAAGCGGCGGCATCCACGGTGACGCTCTGTCCCGGAGCCACTTACCAGAGCCTGGTGACGACGGGCGCGCGGCTGAATCACTGGATCAATACGGCGGCTCTGTGCGGGGCGGCCGTCGTGGGGTCGGACGGATCGACGGGGTACGGCGCGAGCGGGCAGAGCATCATGGAGGGTCCCGGGCAGTTCAATACGGACTTCTCATTGGGGAAAAAGCTGCGGGTGGGCGGGTTGCGGGAGGATGCACTGCTGGCGTTCCGCATGGAGTTTTACAATGCGCTCAATCATCCACAGTTTGCGAATCCCGGGACCACGCTGGACTCGGCGACGTTCGGAGTGATCACGCAGCAATCTGTGGCTCCGCGATTGATCCAGTTTGCGGTGAAGTATTTGTTTTGAGATTGATGGACGGTCAGGGCAACTGCGCTGGCCGAAACGTTCCATCGAAGCGGAATTGGAAGGCCGCGTGCCGCGGGGAGGGCTGTGGCACGAAGACGGGCTCCACCGGGACAGCGGCCTCGGGTTCTTCCACCGCAGTGCGGCGAATCACGCGCCATCTCCGCCAGCCACTGACGCGCATTGGTCTCGCCCAGAAAGTGAAGGCCTAATGGCGCGTTCGCCACCACGCGGCTGCTCTCGTCCTTGCGCGCTTGCCTCATCAGGATCCGGGCCGACGGCGTATCGCTGCCCACAAGCTCTCCACGGCGACCGCACGAATGCGCGGTTCGGTCGACGCCAGACGCTGCTTCACCCATGCCACGTTGCGAATCCGCCGGCCCACCAGCACCGTCGCGCTCTCCGCCACCTCGGCATTTGGGTGCTGCTTCAGATGATTCACCAGGAGAATCAATCGCGGACCCGACGAAATATGATGGAGCACCTGCAGCAGGCGCGCCAATTGCGGCGATGCCAGGCCGGCCCGATCCTCAGTTCGACCGGGAGCCAGCCGCGCCAGCCTGAGATCCAGAAGTTTATCCACCTTGATCCAGGCGGCGCATTGCTCTTTCAGTTTGCCATCGGTGAAGCGCCCGGGGCGGAACATTTCGCGCAGAAACAGGGGACACTCGAACAGGCGCGCGTACGCTTTTTGGCGCTGTGCCGAATGGCCTCCCACGGCGCCTGTCAGGTGCGATCGCAGCAGAGCCCGTGTGGCCTGAATATCCATCTCATTTCCCTAGGAACCTCATCGGATCGCCGGGCAAAAATTGAATATGCAGTTACTCGTACCTTAAAGCGATCATCGGGTCGACGCGCATGGCTCGCCGCGCCGGCGCATACCCGGCCACCAGCGCGACTCCCGCCAGGATTGCCGGCACCCCGAGAAAGGCCACTGGATCCAGCCGGTTCAGCCCCAGCAGGAAGGAGTGCATCACTATCGAAACGGCCGCAGCCAGACCGAAGCCCACCACCAGGCCCACCGCTACCGGACGCATGGTCTCAATCAGCACCAGCCCCAGCACATCGCGTCGCGACGCGCCCAGTGCCATGCGCACCCCAATCTCCTGGGTCCTCTGGGTAACCGCAAACGCCACGGTCCCGTAGATGCCAACCGAAGCCATCAGCAGCCCGAGTATTCCGATGATCGAGGCGCCGATCGCGCCCAGCCGCGAACCCACGAAGCCATTCTGCGTCGTCAGCGCCGTGCGCATGTCGCCGATAGCGATCTGCAGTTCGGGATGGCCGGACTGCAATAACCGCCGCACCGCGGTCACAGTGTTCCCTTCGCTGCTGCGCGCGCGCACCGCAATCACGCCCATGGGACGTCCATTGGTCCCGCTCGCGGTGCCCCCGAAGGCGCTCGTTACCGGCAGGTAGATATCGGTGGGGTCGACGCGCTCCAGCCGCCAACTCCGCACATCCTTGACGACGCCCACCACCACGCTCGACGCCGAATGCGCGTCTTCACTTCCGTCGCTCAGGCGGCCGCTATCTTTCCGCGCACCGAAGGCCAGGGACTTGCCGAGCGCGTCCTCCCCTGGCCAGAACAGGCGCGCCGTCGCCTCGCTCACAATCACCGCGCTGCCCTCGTAATTCACTCCGTCGCGGGCGTCCTGGGAAGTGAAATACCGGCCGCGCACCAGCGGCACACCCAAAGTATTGAAATACCCCGGCGTCACCAGCGTGTACCAGGCATTCGGCGTACCCGCGTCATCCGGCGACCCGCCGCGCAGCGACACCGCGAACTCGCGCATCCCGCCATGCACCAGCGGCAGGCGCGATGCGACGGCTACCGATCGAACCTCCGGCAGCCGCTCCAACTCCTCGGCCAGTTGCGTCCGCGTGGCCGCGATTTTCGCCGCCGAAGAGCCCGGCGGGAAGACGACTTCCAGCGAAATCACATTGCGATAGTCGAAGCCCAGGTCGAGCCGCAGCGCCCGCGCCGACGCGCGCGCCAGCATTCCCGCGCAGATCAGCAGCAGCAGACAGACTGCCACCTGCGCGCCCACCACCAGGTCGCGCATGCGCGATTTGCGCAGCCGCCCGCCGAACGCCGCCCCTTCGTCCTTCAGCCCGGCGCTCAGATTCGGACGCGACACCTCCAGCGCCGGCGCGAGTCCGAAGCCCATCGTCGAAATTAGGGAAAGAAGCAGAATGTAGCCGAGGATGCGATGGTCGGGCGCGACGTTCAGCGCGGCCGTGGCCACGTCCCCAAATGGGGAATTCGCCACCTCCCGCATCAGAAAACTCAGCGCCCACCAGGAAAACAAGACGCCCGACGCCGCCGCGCAGAGACTGACGATTCCGTTCTCGGTGAGCAACTGCCGCACCACCCGGCCCCGGCTTGCCCCAATCGAAAGGCGGATCGCGATCTCCCGCCGCCGTGCCGCGGACCGCGCCAGCAGCAGACTCGCCACGTTCGCGCAAGCGATCAGCAGCACCAGCCCCACGGCGCCCAACAGCAGCACCGGCGCCGCAATTTCCGCCGCGCCGCCGGGTTGGCCCGTGCGCGAAACGGCTCCCACGATCAGTTGGGAATTCCTCCGTCCCTCCTGCGGCAGCCTCGTACGCAGCGCATTCAATTCGTCGCGCGCTTGTCCCGGACTCACGCCCGGACGCAGTCTGCCGTACACCAGACAACATTCCCGCTCCGCCAGGCCGGGCGCGTCGGGCGCAAGGCGCGTCTTTACGGCCATCGGCGTCCAGATGTCCGGCACCGTCAGCAGCGTGCCTCCGAAGCCGCGCGGTGTTATGCCTACAACCGTCACATCGACACCGTTCAATCGCAGTGTACGGCCCAAGGTTGCCGGATCGCGCAGAAATCGCCGCTGCCAAAAGTTGTCGCTGAGCATCGCCACAGGCTGTCCACCCGGCAAGTCTTCCTCTGGCAGGAACACGCGCCCCGTGGCTGCCGCTACTCCGAGCATCGGGAAATAGCCGCCTGACACCACGGCGGCAGTCACTGGTTCGGAGCCGCCCAGGTTTCTCGGAAATTGTAGTCCGGCGGCCGCTGCGATTCCTCCTCCTCCGCCCTCGGAAGCCGGCACGCCGCTCATTGAAAATACGAAGTTCGTTAACGCTGCCATTCCCGAAAAAGAGCGGCTGTACGAGGCATAGTGGCCATACTCGCCGTACGAGAAATAGGCGTCGTGCGCGGCGCGTCCGATTTGCACCACGCGCCCCGGATCCACGGCCTGCAGAGGCCGCAGCATCGCCGCGTTGTAAATCGTGAAGACCGCTGTATTCACGCCCATCCCGATTCCCAGCGTCAGAATCGCCAGGCCGCTGAAACCAGGGTTCTTGCGCACCGCGCGGAAGCCGTATCGCAAGTCCTGCAGCAGACTGTCCAACCCTGGCAAGCCGCGCGCGTCCCGGTGCGCCTCCCGCAATTGCGCGGCGCCGCCGAATTGCAAACGTGCCGCCCGCCGGGCTTCCTCGGTCGTGAGTCCGCGCCGCGCGTAATCCTCCGCCATCAGTTCCAGATGCGATTCCATTTCCTGCTCGAAATCGCAGTCAATGGCCTGCGCGCTGAAAAAGGCGCGAATCCGTTGCACGAGCCGGGGTAGGGAAGTCATCGCTTGCCCATCTCCAGCAGCCGGCCGATCGTGCCCGCCACGCGCTCCCAATCCCGGGCTTCCGCCGCGAGTTGTTTGCGGCCCGCAGCGCTGATGGTGTAGAACTTGGCCTTGCGATGATTTTCCGATTCGCCCCACTCGGCGCGAATCCATCCCTTCTGGACCAGCCGCACCAGGCAGAGATAAATGGTGCCCTGATTGACCTGCAGCGCCGCCTCGCTGACCTGCTCGATCCGCCGCGCGATGCCGTAGCCGTGCAACGGACCCATGGTATGCAGCGTCTGCAGCACCATCAGATCCAGCGTCCCTTGCAGAATCTCCGACTTCCCCTCGCCCATGCCGCCCTCCTGTGGGTTGCTTAGAGGAGTCTGCCAGAGTTCCTGTGGGATGTCAAGAGGGAGCTATCGGGCCGTGCGCACTGAGCGGTTCCAGGCCGAGCGAATCCACTGCTCCAGCGACAACAGATCGGGGATTTCCTGACGCACTGCGCTGATGTCGACGTGGTAGCCCTTCTCCTGGAACCAGCGGAACATCCGCGTCATCTCCGGGCCGGCATGCGTCTCGAAGTCGGCCCACGGCGTCTGCACGTAGCGGACTTCGCGCCCTGTCGCGCGCGAAAACACCTCGGCCGTTTCACTCATTGAAAGTTCATCGCCCGCTAAGTCGAAGACCCGGTCCTGCCACTTTCCGGTGTGTTCGAAGGCGTGCGCCGCCGCCTCGCCGATATTGTCCACCGCCACCATCTGCAATCGCGTTCCGGGGTCGATCGGCAAAGCCAGCGTCCCGGCGTCGATCCCTTCCTTTTGGCCCAGCCAGTTTTCCATGAAGAAGACCGGCCTCAGCACGGTAAACTTCAAACCTGTGGACCGAATGTGCTCTTCGATCCGGAACTTGCTGTCGAAGTGCGGGATGCCCGTCCGCTGATCGGCGCTCGCCACCGAACTATATACAAAATGCGAGATGTCGGAACGGCGGGCCGCGTCGGCCAGACCGATGCCCTGCCGGATTTCGCCCTCAGAGCCGGCCTGATGCGCGTCCTGGACCGAGAAGACGCCGTACACCTCATCGAGCGCGCGGACCAGCGAGTTGCGATCGTCCAGGTCGCCCCGCACGAGGTCCACGCCCGGACCCGCCAAGTCGCGAGCCTTCTGCTGGTTGGGATCGCGCGTCAGAGCGCGCACCGGAAAGCCCCGCATCCTCAAGTGACGCAAGACCGCTCCGCCCTGGTGACCGGTGGCCCCGGTGACCAGAACCATTTTGCTCTTTGTCTTTTTGGTAGGCATTCTTTCCTGGCTGCATGCGGGTTGCCGAGGTATGCATTTCAACACTCGCTGCCGGTTGCATAATGAAAGTCCATGAACCTCGAAGACCTCAAAGCTGCCCAGACCCCACTCAAAGAACGGTATCGATCGGAACCCACCGCCGGCCTGGTCACGCTGAAAGCGGAAGGCCGCATCGGCGAGCACATCACCTGCAGCATCCAGACCGGAAAAGCTCTTGTGGAGGCTGGTCTTCACCCGGCCACCGGCGGATCGGGCGCCTTCGCCTGCTCCGGCGATATGCTGCTCGAAGCCCTGGCGGCTTGTGCCGGAGTTACCCTGGCTGCGGTCGCTACGTCCATCGGTGTGCATCTCCGCGGCGGCGCCGTCCGCGTCGAAGGCGATTTGGATTTCCGCGGCACGCTCGGCGTCGCCAAAGACGCTCCGGTCGGCTTCCAGGCTATTCGCCTCACATTCGATCTGGATAGCGACGCCACACCCGACCAACTCGCCACGCTGATCCGCCTCACGGAGCGTTACTGCGTCGTCTACCAGACGCTGCGCCAACCAGCCGCCATCACCGTCTCGGTAGCGTAAGCCTCCGGCCTGGGGCCGGCGGAAACGATTTCGGAGCCGGGTGTGGCATCATCAATGGAACCGTGGCCACCGCCCATACCCAGGAACACAGCCTCCGACAGGAGATGGGACTCCGCGACCTCGTCCTCGCCCAGGTGCTCTGCGTGGTCGGCTCTTCCTGGGTCGGCATCGCCGCCAAACTCGGCCGCGCTCACGTAGTCTTCTGGATCGCGGCCATGCTGATGTTCTACCTGCCGCTGGCCGCCGTGGTGATCCACCTGAATCGCTTGATGCCGCAGGAAGGCGGCTTGTACCAGTGGGCTCGCGCCGGCTTCGGGGAAATGGCCGGCTTCGTCACCGCGTGGAATCTCTGGGTGTATGCCGTGGTCTGCGTGGGCGCCATCCTGTTTCAGATCCCCACCGAAATCTCGTACATGTTCGGCCCCGCGGCCGCATGGCTGCCCGCCAGTAAACTCGCCACGCTCGCCATCACCAGCACCGTACTGGCGGGAATTACGCTGGTCGCCATTCGCGGACTCGACGTCGGCAAGTGGCTCCACAATGCCGGCAGCGTCCTCATCATGCTGGCCTACACGATCCTGCTGATGCTCCCCATCTGGGCGCTATGGCGCGGCTCTCTGCCCCACTTCGAGGCGATCCCGTGGCAATGGCCCAAGTTCGATCTCTTCAGCCTCGCGGTCTTCGGCCAAATGTCCGTGGGCGCGCTCAGCGGCTTCGAATATGTCGCCATCCTGGCCGGCGAATGCCGCTCCGCCGCGCGCACCGTGGGACAGAGCGTCGTCATTTCCGCGCCCATCATCGCACTCATGTTCATCCTCGGCACCAGCGTGGTCCTGGCCTTCATCGGCGGTCAACCCATCAACGTAATCGGTCCCATTCCGCAGACCATGCGCGCCGCCATGGGCAATACCGGACCCGCCGGATTCGCCGCGCCCTTCGCCATCTTCCTCCTGATCGCCCGCGCCATCGCCAGTTCCAGCCTGATCTTCACCGGACTCACACGCCTGCCCATGACCGCCGGATGGGACAATCTGGTGCCGCGCTGGTTCTCCCAACTCCATCCCCGCTGGAAGACGCCGCGCAATTCCATTCTCTTCGTAGCCGCGCTGGTCATGGGCCTGGTCACTCTTAGCATGTTGGGCGTTCACGAGCAGGAGGCCAACCAACTCCTGGTGGTCGCGTCGGACGTCCACTACGCCATTGCCTACGCCGGCCTCTTTCTCATTCCGCTGGTCGGCACCGGCGTGCTCCGCTCCCGCCTCCCCGTATGGCTCAAGGTCGCCGCCGCCGCCGGACTCGTCACCAGTCTCGTCTCCATGTTCATCGCGGTCTACCCCATTGTGGACGTGGTGAGCCGCGCCGCTTACGCCACCAAAATCTGCGGCGTGGTGGCCGTCAGCAATATGCTCGGCATTCTCATTTACCGCTGGGGCAGCCGCTCCGCCGCATGATACGTTGTAGAACGTATGCCCCGACAACTCGTTGAGTGCGTCCCCAATTTCTCCGAGGGCCGCGACCCGTCCAAGATCGACGCCATCGTCCAGGCCATCCTCGCCGTGCCCGAAGTCGCGCTGCTCGACCGTGAATCCGATGCCGACCACAATCGCTGCGTCCTCACGTTCGTGGGTCCGCCCGCGGCGGTGGCCGAAGCCGCTTTCCGCAGTGTGGAGAAGGCCGTCGCGCTCATCGATCTCACTCAGCATCAGGGTGCGCACCCGCGCATCGGAGCCGCCGACGTCGTGCCCTTCATCCCCATTGAAGGCGTGACTCTGGAAGAGTGCGTGAAGCTCGCCGAGCGGGTCGGCAACGAAATCTGGAGCAAGCTCCAAGTTCCGGTCTACTTCTATGAGGCGGCGGCCAAACGGCCGGAGCGCACCAACCTGGAAAACATCCGGCGCGGACAGTTCGAAGCACTGGTCAAAGAGATTGGCGCGGTTCCGGAACGCCTGCCGGATTGCGGCGATCGGTGCCATCCCACGGCGGGGGCCACGGTAGTCGGCGCGCGCAAATTCCTGATCGCCTACAACGTGAATCTCGGCACGCCGGACCTCGCCATCGCCAAAAAGATCGCCAAGACCATTCGCTTCTCCTCCGGCGGCTTCCGCTACGTGAAGTCGATGGGCGTGATGCTCGGGTCCCGCAACCTCGCGCAGGTCTCCATCAATCTCACCGATTTTGAACAGACCCCCATGCACCTGGTTTACGAAACCGTCCGCCGCGAGGCCGAACGGTACGGCGTCCCGGTCGTGGGCAGCGAGATCGTGGGACTGATCCCAAAGAAGAGTCTCGAACTTTCCGCCGAATATTTCCTGCGCTTCGAGAACTTCCGCCCGGAGCTGGTGCTGGAACATCGCGTCGCCGACGCGATGGCGTCGCGCGGCGGCTTGCCCGAATTTCTCGACGCGCTGGCCGCGCCCACGGCGACCCCCGGGGGCGGTAGCGCCTCAGCCGCCGCCGCAGCCATGGCCGCCGCGCTCGGCTCCATGGTCACGCGCATGTCCAAGCAGGACGCCGCCGCTTTTGAAGACGATCGCCACTACTTCACTGAAGCCGTCGACCGCGATGCCGCCGCCTTTCAACTGGTCATGGCCGCCTACAAGCGGCCCAAGGACGAGCGCGCTCCCTTCATCGAAGAAGCGCTCCACGGCGCCGCCGAAGTCCCTCTGCAGGTCTACGAGAGAGCCACTCTGATGCAGGCGCGTCTCGATGCACTGGTGATTCCCGCGCGTTTCGGCTCGGACCTCGCCGTAGCCAAAGCCCTCACCGTAGCCGCGAAAGCAGGCGTCCTGGAAAACGTCCGCATCAATCTCGACTCCATCACCGACGAAGCCTTCAAGGCCGCCGTCGAAGCCCGCCTCAAGAGGTAGGATAGACGATCGCCTTTAGTCGTCTGTCCAGGCGAGCCTGCTCGCCTCTTCGAAGCATCAGAGAAAAAGCTCGACCGAGACCTCAAAGAGTTCTGCGAGTTTGCGAGCCTGCTGCTTGCTGATACCGCGCTTCCCGCTGAGGATCTCGGATACCCTGCTTTTGGGCAGGATCGCGGCTAAGTCGCCTGCATTCATCCCTTTTTCTTCGAGCAGATGACGCAGCATCTCAGCCGGTTTCCCCTGGGGTAAAGGGTGAATCCTGTCTTCGTAGTCCTCGATGAGCAGTCCCAGTAATTCGAGCAGGCGGCCTTCTTCTTCGCTGATCTCTTCATCGGAGCGCTCCATCAGTCCGCGGACAATTTCCAGTAGCCGCCGGTATTCCGTCTCGGTGTGAATGACAACCGGCACGGCTGCGGCTACTAGCTTCTTGTAATGGCGTTCGTCGAGATGTAAGGCCGTGCTCATGACTTCCACCTACCTTTCGTGTACCCGGTGTGTGAGGATGTGGCGAATATACACCATCTGCCATTTGTATTTGATGGTTGCAATCAGGCGGTACTTGTTGCCTGCGATATTGAAGACGGTGAAGATGCCGTAAACGGTAACCCTCTACCAACGATACAATCGCTCCATGCGGCTTCCCCTTCTTCTCCTCCTTGCCTGCCCAGCCTTCGCCCAGCAGTTCGTCATCCAGACCAGCACCATTCTCGACGGCAAAGGCGCCACCATCGCCAACGCGCAGATTGTCGTCGACGGCTCCCGCATCGTCAGCGTCAAACCCGGTGCCGGCCCTGCCGATTTCGACCTCCGCGGCCTCACCGTCATGCCCGGCTGGATCGACACCCACATCCACCTCAACTGGCACATGGACGAAAACAACAAAAGTGTCGCCAGCACCCAGAATCAGGCCGACAACGCCCTCTACGCCGCCGGCGACGGCTGGATGACGCTCCAGGCCGGCTTCACGACCGTGCAAAGCGTCGGCGCGGCCATCGACGGCGTCGTCCGCGACCGCATCGCCCAGGGGCTGATCCCCGGACCTCGCGTGCTCACCTCCCTCCGCCAGATTCAGGCCACTGCCGGCGACCCCGAAGCCCTCCGCGCCCTGGTCCTCAAGACGAAGCAGGATGGCGCCGACCTGATCAAACTCTTCGCCACCTCAGGCCTCGGAGCGGGAGGCGGCCAGACCATGACCGACCAGCAGATCCAAGCCGTCTGCGACGCAGCCAAATCGGTAGGACTGCGGACCCTCGTCCACGCCATCGGCGATTCCGGCGCGCGCGCTGCCGTGCTGGCCGGCTGCACGTCCATCGAGCACGGCACCTTCCTCACCAACGAAACCCTGGACCTCATGGCCCAAAAGGGCACGTACTTCGACCCCAACCTGCTGGTGCTCCACAACTACCTGGACAAGCGCGACAGCTACACCTTCACCCAGCCGCAACTCGACACGCTGCAGAAAGGACTCGGCCCCACCATCGACGTGCTCCAGCGCGCCCGCGCCCGCAATATCAAGATCACCTTCGGCACTGACGCAGTCGCCGGAGCCCATGGCCGCAATGCCGAGGAATTCATCTACCGCGTCCGCGAAGGCCATGAGAAGCCGATGGACGCCATCGTCAGCGCCACTTCGATTTCCGCCCAATCGCTCGGCATGGCCGATCGGATCGGCGCCATCGCTCCCGGTCTCGAAGCCGACCTCGTGGCAGTCTCGGGCAATCCGCTGGACGACATCACCGCCGTCCGCCGCGTCGTGTTCGTGATGAAGGCCGGCAAGGTCTATCGCGATACCGTTCGGCGGTAAACTATACCACCAGAGGTCCATCTATGAAATACGCGATTCTGCTGGCGGCTCTGTGCGCCTCCTTACCGGGAGCGACGCTGCATCTGCTGCAAAAGCCCGCCATGAATAAGACGGAGATCGTCTTCTCCTATGCCGGCGATCTGTGGAGCGTCAGCCGTCAGGGCGGCGTGGCGCAGCGGCTCACCACCGGTCAGGGCAATGAGAGCGATGCGGCCTTCTCTCCCGATGGCAGCACCATCGCCTTCAGCGGCGAATACGATGGCAACGTCGACGTCTTCACCGTGCCGGTGACCGGCGGAATCCCCAAGCGCATCACGTACCATCCTTCGGCCGATCGCGTTGTGGGCTGGACCAACGATGGAAAGCACATTCTGCTGCGCTCGAATCGCGATGCTTTTTCGCGCTACACGCAACTCTACACCGTACCCGCGGAGGGCGGCCTTCCTTCGCTGCTGCCCCTGCCCATGGCCTACACCGGAAGCTATTCGGCCGACGGGAAGCGCCTGGCTTATCAGCCGCTGGATGGCGGACAGTTCGCCAATGAGGGCGCCAACTTCGTTTCCTGGCGGCGCTATCGCGGCGGACGCGCCAGCTACATCTGGGTCGTGAATTTCGCGGACCTCTCCTACGTCAAAATCCCGCGCACGGATTCGAACGACTTCGACCCGATGTGGATCGGCGACAAGATCTATTTCCTCTCCGACCGGAACGGTCCGGTGACCCTCTTCAGCTACGATCCCCAATCCAAGCAGGTAGCGAAACTGCTGGACAACACCGCCCGCGACATCATCTCCGCCAGCGCCGGACCCGGCGGCATCATCTACGAGCAGTTCGGCCAAATCCACATCTACGACCTCGCCACCGCCAAAGAGCACCCCGTCTCGGTGGAGATCACGGCCGACCTCACTGAGGTCCGCCCGCATTTCCAGAACGTGGCCCGCGAAATCCGCGAGGCCTCCATTTCGCCCACCGGCATGCGCGCCGTCTTCGAAGCGCACGGCGAGATCCTCACCGCGCCGGCCGAAAAGGGCGACGTCCGCAATCTGAGCAATTCGCCCGGCGTCATGGACCGCTCGCCCGCATGGTCCGGCGACGGCAAGTCGATCGCATACTTCTCCGACGAGTCCGGCGAGTACGCCCTGCACATCAAGCCGCAAAGCGGCGAGGGCGAGGCGCGCAAGATTCCGTTGGCCGGAAAGTCGGCCTTCTACTTCAATCCCAAATGGTCGCCGGACAGCAAGTACGTCGCCTTCGCCGACAATCAACTCAACGTCTGGAATGTCGATGTGGCTTCGGGCAAGGCCGCCAAAGTGGACAGCGATTATTTCTACGAAGGTCCGGTGGAGTTCACCTGGAGCGGCGATTCCAAGTGGATCTCTTATTCGCGCACGCTGCCCAACCGCCTGCACGCCATCTTCGTTTATTCACTGGACACGCAGAAGAGCACGCAAGTCACCGACGGCATGAGCGACGCGCGCCACCCGGCCTTTGACCGCGATGGCCAGTATCTCTACTTCACCGCCAGCACCAATTACGGCCCGTCGTCCAGCGGTCTGGACATGACCAGCGATCAGTTCGAAGTGAACAGCAGCATCTATCTGGCTGTGCTGCCCAATAACGCGGCGTCCCCGCTGGCGCCGGAAAGCGATGAAGAAGGCAATCCCGTTCCCGAATCCGCGGCAGGTGGCGGTCGTGGAGGGCGCGGCGGAAACGGCGCCGGCGCGGCGGCCAACACCCCGCCCAAGCCGGTGCGCATCGATTTCGAAAAGCTGCAGCAGCGCATCATTGCGCTGCCTTTACCGGCCCGTTCCTATTCGTCGCTCACCGCGGGCAAGCCCGGAATGTTGTACATCGTGGAAGCCGGCGCGCCCGGTGGACGCGGCGGCGGCGGTGGCGCCACGCTCGTCAAATATGATCTGAAGGCCCGCAAACAGGACACGCTGGCCACGGGGGTAATGAGCTTCGACCTTTCCGCCAACGGCGACAAAATGCTGCTCCGCATGGCCGGCGCCGGCGGCGGACGCGGTGGACGCGGCGCGGCAGGCGGCGCACCGGCCGCACCGCAATTCGTGATCGCCGCGGCCAACGCTCCCGTGAAACCGGGCGAAGGCGCTCTCCGTCTGGCCGACGTGGAAGTGAATGTCGACCCCATCGCCGAGTGGAAGCAGATGTACCACGAAGTCTGGCGCATTGAACGCAGCTACTTCTACGACCCGAATCTGCACGGCGTCAACGTGGCCGATTCCGAAAAGCAATACGAGAAGTATCTGGATTCGCTGGGCTCGCGCGCCGACCTGAACTACATCATTCACGACATGATCAGCGAGATCACCGTGGGCCACCTGCGCGGCGGCGGCGGCAATCTTCCGCTCGCCAAGACGGTGCAAGGCGGCCTGCTCGGAGCGGATTTCGAAGTCGCGGACGGCAAGTACCGCATCAAGCGCATCTACAGCGGCGAGAGTTGGAATCCGCAGATTCAGGGTCCCCTCGCCGCTCCGGGACTCAACATCTCCGCGGGCGATTACCTGCTGGCCGTCAATGGCCAGGAGCTTTCCGCGAACGAAGATATTTCGCGCCTTCTGGAGAACACCGCCGGCAAGCACGTGACGGTGAAAATCGCGGCCAATGCTTCGGGCTCTGGCGCGCGCGAAGTGACCGTGATTCCGGTAGCCAACGAGACCGCGCTGCGCAATCAGGCCTGGGTCGAAGACAATCGCCGCAAGGTGGATGAATTGAGCGGCGGCAAACTCGGCTACGTCTACATGCCGGACACGGCGCAGGGCGGACTGACGAACTTCAATCGCTATTACTTCGCCCAGGTCGATAAGCCCGGCGCCATCATTGACGATCGCTACAACAGCGGCGGACAGGCGGCCGACTACGTGATCGACGTGATGAACCGTCCCCTGGAGGGCTGGTGGAGTCCGCGATATGGCGCCATCTATCGCACGCCGGCCGCAGCGGTGCTCGGGCCCAAGGTCATGATCACAAATGAATTCGCCGGTTCCGGCGGCGACATGATGCCGTGGATGTTCCACCACACCAAGACCGG
Source organism: Candidatus Sulfopaludibacter sp. (assembly GCA_035551455.1). Lineage (GTDB taxonomy): Bacteria > Acidobacteriota > Terriglobia > Bryobacterales > Bryobacteraceae > Sulfopaludibacter. Next base: position 3,599 of record DASZMZ010000050.1, on the reverse strand, counting down.
CACCCTCGTGGGCAAGCGGACTTGGGGCGGCTTGGTCGGTCTCTCGGCGTATCCCACCCTGATGGACGGCGGCACCGTGACTTCACCCAACTACGGCTTCTTCAATCCCGATGGTCAATGGGACGTGGAGAACAAGGGCACCTCGCCCGATATCGAAGTGGAGATGGACCCCAAGGCCGTTCACGAGGGCCACGATCCGCAACTCGAGAAGGCAGTCCAGGTGGCCCTTCAGCAGTTGAAGGAGCATCCCGTCCCCGAACCGCACCGTCCCACATTCCCCAACTACCAGCGCCCGGCCACCGGCGGCAAGCGGTAGGATAGACGATCGCCTTTTGTCGTCTGTCGCGTTTTGACTAACATGGGCCCCGGCCCGCGGGGCCTACGCTTCTCGCGCGCTGATTTCGTAGCGAAACGTATCCGGATCCAGACAATCCAGCCGGCCCTCGGCGGTCTCCGCCTGCGGGTACATCAGGAAGCCCACAGGAGGACCGGCAGACCCCGGCAGCGCCACATCGTGCGCGAAGTTGTATGCCACCCAGTTCATCTCCCAGGACCCGAAAAGCCGCGCACGAGCCTTCGCCACCATTCGTTCGTCCGGCTCTTCGAGCATCACTTTGCGGACGTCCGCGGGGTCCACGGCCACCCAGCCATAATCGCCAAGGTGTACTTCCGCGCGACAGTGCTGGGACTTCGTGATAATCTCTGACGCCGCGCCGAGACTCTTATACCCCAACTGCGATTTCGCCACGCGGATGCCGTAAACATCGCGCGCCGGCAGGCCGATCGAGCGAGCCAGTCCGACGAAGAGCGCGTTCAGGTCGGCACACTTGCCGCCGAGATCGCGCGATTCCAGCATGTACTTGATGTTGCCCAGACCGCAGCCCCGCGTCTTTGGTTCGCGATGCGTGTTCTCCACGATCCACTCGTAAATCGCGCGCGCTTTGGCGAGGTCGCTGGTCTTGCCCTTCGTGATCTCGAGGGCCGTATCGCGCACAATCCCGTCCGTGGGCAAAAGCTTAGTCGACCGCAGGCAGTATTTCAGCTCCTCGCTGCTGACCTTTTTCGCGCCCCCAGGCGCGGAAAGGTCCACCGACCAATCGCGCGTGGCCACCCGGCTGTTCACCGTGAGGACCGGCTTCACACCGTCCGCAAACTCCGCCACAATCATGCTGAGCGATTCCGGCCGGCTCTCCACCTTGCGCGCCGTGCCGCCCTCGCACAGGAACGTGTTGGACAGAGTCCTCTGGTACGCCGTCTGGGTCAAGAGCGCCGCCGGCGCCCAGATGCGCGTAGGGCCGGAGGGCTTTAACACCGTTACGCGCGTGGTGATTTCGAACGTCCTCCAGCCCGAGTCGGCGCGCAGCGATTGTGCCAGCGCCGCCGGCACGATGCCGGCCATCTGCAGAAACTGTCGCCTGTTGGTCATACCTTGAATTTCTCGTCGATCGCAACCTGATAGCCGGAGACCAGCCGGTTCGTCTCATTGGCCATCCCCACCACAGCCATCAGTTCGGCGAACATCGCGTCCGACATTCCGGCCTTGCGCGCGGCCGCGGTGTGCGACGCGATACAGTACGGACACTGATTGGACGCGCTCACGGCCAGGTAGATCATCTCCTTCGTCACGGCGTCCAGCGCGCCCGGCGCCATGATCTGCTTGATGCTCTCCCACGTCCGGCGCAGCGTGGGCGGATCGTGCGCCAGCGCCTTCCAGAAGTTGTTGATCCAATCCGTGCGGCGGGTGGCCATGATGTCGTCATAGACCGCCCGCACTTCCGGACCGGCATCCGCATATTCCACGAAGCCCAGAGTAGCCATGGATGTCTAGTGTGCACCGAACATCTTGGCCTGGCGCTCCGTCAACTGCTCCGGCGTGGGATCCTCAATGTGGGTTGCGATGGCCCAGTGAAAGCCCCACGGATCTTGCACCTGGCCGTAGCGGTCGCCCCAGAACTGATCGCTCACGGGCATGGTGGCCTTACAACCGGCGGCCACCGCCTGATTGTAGAGGGCGTCCACATCGGGCACGTAGAGCTGCAGATAGAGCGGCAGATTGCCTTCCACATACGGCGTCATGTGGAACTCCTGCGCGAAGTCGTCAGCCAGCATGAGCATGGAATCGCCCATGTGCAGTTGCGCATGCATCAGTTTTCCGCCAGGCCCGGGCGAGCGGCGGATCTCGACGGCGTTGAACGCCTTCTTCAGGAAGTCGATATAATCGGCTGCGCCCTTGACCACTAAATGGGGTGTCAGGGTGTGAAAGCCGGCGGGAACGGGAGTCGTTGTTTGCGCCATGAGAACTAGCATACGCCCGCCGGCGAATCGGGTACAATCCATAGATCGAGGAGTTAACAGGAATGCACAATGCACGACGGTTGGGGACCATCATCGGCTTGGCGGCGGCTGGTCTGCTGACGCCCGCGGCGAGTTTCGCCCAGCCCGCAGCAGTAAAACCCGCCGAGGAAGTCTTCAAGAACATCACCGAACTCAAAGGGACGCCCGCCGACCAGTTGAATCCGGCCATGCAGTTCATTTCCGCGTCGCTCGGAGTGAATTGCGATTTCTGCCACGTCCAGGGGAAGCCGGAGGCGGACGACAAGAACACCAAGCGCACCGCCCGTCAGATGATGCAGATGACGGCGCTCATCAACAAGACCAGCTTCGGTGGACGCCAGCAAATCACCTGCAATTCCTGCCATAACGGAGCACAGCGGCCGGTAGCCAGTCCGCCGGTGCAGGACTCCGACGCCCCCATGCGCGCGGCGGCCATGACGCCTCCCGCCGCCGGCGCGGGCGCGACACCCCAGCCTACGGTGGACGATATCCTCGCCAAGTACACCGCCGCGGTTGGCGGCGCCGACGCCATGAAGAAGGTCACCAGCCGCGTCATGAAAGGCTCCATCGCGGCCGGCGGCACAAATACGCCCATCGAAGTCTTCACCAAGGCGCCGAACCTGCGCGTAACGGTGAGCCACAGCGCGAATGGCGATAGCTTCACCGCCTTCGACGGCAAAGCCGGATGGATGGGCAACACCGGACGTCCGGCGCGCGACATGAGCCCGGCCGAATCCGGCGCCTCGAGCCTGGACGCCGAGTTCTACCTGCCGCTGCGCTTGAAGGAAATCTATCCGCAATTGCGCCGCGGCCGCGCCGAAACCATCGGCGGCGTGGAATGCGACGTTCTGAACGGCACGGCTCCCGGCAAGCCCGCCGTGCGACTCTACTTCGCCAAGAATTCTGGACTGCTCGTCCGCCAGGTCCGCTTTGCCGATACCCCGATGGGCCGCTTACCCACGCAGATCGACTACGCCGACTACAAGGAAATGGACGGCGTCAAAACGCCGATGCGCTGGACTCTTTCCCGGCCCAACGGACGCTTCACCATTCAGATTGCCGATGCAAAGAATAACGCGCCCGTCGATGACGCCAAGTTCGCCAAGCCGTCTGGAGAAGTGAAATAAGCTAGTTGCCGCCTGTCTTTACCCCCCAGGCAATGGCGCCCGTCACCGAACGCTGAGGTCCGCAATTGGCCGGACTGTCATGACGTTCCAGATTGCGCGCCGTTGTCAGGGCCGGCGTGAAAGCTTTCAGTGCGGGAC
>DASZMZ010000049.1:0-7601 GCA_035551455.1 Candidatus Sulfopaludibacter sp. | reverse complement strand
TCTCGATCCCCTGACCGCGCAGGTACCGGTCCAGTTCGCGGCGGATGGAGAGGTCCTCGTCGAAAGCGATGAAGTCCTGCCCATTCAAATCTGCCGGATTCACCGAAGTGCGCGACGCCAGAGGATGGGACGGCGCGACGGCCAACTGCATTTCTTCCTTGCGCCAGGGAATGGCCGAGATGTCGCGGTCGGATTCGGGATAGCTGACCAGTCCCAGGTCGGCCGAATCGTTCATCACGGCCAGATAAATCTTATCGGGCCGCATGTATTCCACGGCCAGATTGGATGCCGGGTAGCGGCGCGAAAATTCGTCCTGCAGACGGCTCATCTCGCTCAAGCCGATTGAGTAGATCGACGCCACGCGCACCGTGCCGGCGATCTCGCCCTTCAGCGATTCCAGCGCCAGTCCAAACACCTCTTCGCGGAGCAGCATATCGCGGCAAAAATCGGCGTAGAGTTTTCCCGCCTGTGTCAATTCCAACGGACGCTTGCTCCGGTCGAACAGCGGCAGCCCCAAACGCCGTTCCACCTCCTGCACGTGCTGGCTTGCTGCCGACTGGCTGATGTGGCACAATGCAGCACCCTTACTCATGCTGCCACTAGCGGCTATCTCTTTGAAAAGGCGAAGGTCAGCGAAGCCCACAGCAAAAGTGTAACATAAGCGCAACTAATATTTCATGTGGAATTATTTCCTATTGCCTAATAGTAGCAGCGCTGATAGACTTGTTCTTAAGGCGACCGCCCCACTGTACGAACCTGCGGCCGGATAACCCTTCAGGCACGCGGAATTCCCCGAGAACATCAAAATGAACCACTCTGTTGTGAGCGCCGGTCTACCTGAAGCGCAGGGTCTCTACGATCCGCGCAATGAGCACGATGCCTGCGGCATTGGTTTCGTAGCCAATCTCAAGGGTCAAAAATCGCACGACATCATCCTCAAGGGCATTCAGGTCCTGATCAACCTGACCCATCGCGGCGCTTGCGGCTGCGATCCGGAAACGGGCGACGGCGCCGGCGTCCTGATTCAGATTCCGCACAAATTCTTTGCCCGCGAATGCGCCAAACTCGGTTTCACTCTGCCGCAGGCCGGCGAGTACGGCGTCGGCATGACGTTTCTTCCGGTGGAACGCCACGCGCGCCTCCAGTGCGAAGGCGTCATTGAGCGCATTGTCGGCGAAGAGGGATTGACCGTGCTCGGCTGGCGCGACACTCCCATCGAGGGCGCCGCCATCGGCCGTGTTGCTCGCGGATCGCAGCCCTACATTCAGCAGATCTTCATCGGCCGCGCCAGGGGCATGCATGAGGATCAGCTGGAGCGCAAGCTGTACGTGGTGCGCAAGCGCGCGGAGGCGGAAATCGGCGCCTCCAACATCCCCGATAAGGGCTTCTTCTATGTGCCCTCGCTCTCGGCGCGGACCATCGTTTATAAAGGACTCCTGCTGGCGCCGCAGATCGCCAATTTCTATCCCGAGTTGAGCGACCCCGAAGTGGTCAGCGCCCTGTGCCTGGTCCACCAGCGATTTTCCACCAACACCTTTCCCACCTGGCAATTGGCGCATCCCTTCCGCTACATCGCGCATAACGGCGAAATCAACACGCTGCGCGGCAACGTGAACTGGATGCATGCCCGCCAGAGCGTACTCGAATCGCCCCTCTTCGGCGACGACATCAAGAAACTGTTTCCCGTCGTGCAGCCCAACGGCAGCGATTCGGCAGCCTTCGACAACGTCCTCGAACTGCTGGTCATGTCCGGCCGCGGCATTCCGCACGCCATGGCCATGCTGATTCCCGAAGCCTGGTCGAAGAACCCGCACATGAATCCCCAGAAGCGGGCCTTCTACGAATACCACGCCTCCCTCATGGAGCCGTGGGACGGACCCGCGGCCATCGCGTTCACCGACGGCCGCTCCATCGGCGCCACGCTGGACCGCAACGGTCTGCGTCCGGCGCGCTACCTGGTCACCAAAGACGACCTGGTGATCATGTCTTCAGAGACCGGCGTGCTGCATATCGAGCCGGAAGACGTGAAACTCAAGGGCCGCCTGCAGCCCGGCAAAATGCTGCTGGTGGATACGGTGGAGGGCCGCATCATTTCCGATCAGGAATTGAAGCGTTCCCTCTACGGCCGCAATCCGTATCAGATGTGGCTCAAGGAACACCAGATCACGCTCGATCAGCTTGCCGATCCGCCGCGCGAGCATGCTGACGATGCCGCCACGCTGCTGCGCCGTCAGCGCGCCTTCGGCTATACCGACGAAGACGTGCGCATGATTCTGGAACCGATGGCCCTGAAGGGCGAAGAGCCCATCGGCTCGATGGGCACCGATACGCCGCTTGCCTGTCTCTCCGATAAGCCGCAGCCCCTGTTCCATTACTTCAAACAGCTTTTCGCGCAGGTGACCAATCCGCCCATCGACCCGATTCGCGAAGAGATGGTGATGTCCCTCACCAGCTACATCGGCACCGAGCGCAACATCCTGGCCGAGACGCCGCAGCATTGCCACACGCTGAAACTGCCCCATCCCATCCTGACCAATCCGCACCTGGAAAAATTGCGGCGAGTCTCGCAGGGCGATTTTCTGGCTACCACGCTGCCCATGCTGTTCGCCGTCGAGGAAGGCGTCAAGGGCCTCGAGCGGGCGTTGGGCCAACTCTGCCGCCGTGCGTCCCTGGCCATCCAATCGGGCTACACGCTACTCATTCTTTCGGACCGCGGCCTGGACGAGGAGTACGCTCCCATCCCCTGCCTGCTCGCTCTGGCGGCGGTGCACAATCATCTGGTCCGCGAAGAAACGCGCACTCAGGTGGCCTTGATCATCGAATCGGGCGAGCCGCGAGAGGTGATGCATTTCGCCCTGTTGATCGGTTACGGTGCCAGCGCCGTGAATCCGTATCTGGCGCTGGAGACCGTTGGGCAAGGCGCGCCCAACTTCATCAAGTCCATCAATAAGGGGCTGATGAAGACGTTTTCCAAAATGGGCATCTCCACCCTGCAGTCCTATCGCGGCGCCCAGGTCTTCGAAGCCATCGGCCTGAATCGCGCTATGGTCGACAAGTACTTCACGGGTACCGTCTCGCGCATCGAAGGCGTGGGGCTCGACGTGCTCGCGCAGGAAGCCATTCAGAAGCACCGCTACGCCTTCCAACCGGTCACCGAGGTGGATACGGAACTCTCCGTCGGCGGGAATTATCAATACCGCGCGCGCGGCGAGTATCATCTCTACAATCCGCAAACCATCGCCAAGCTGCAGCACGCCGTGCGCGCCGAAAGCGCCGCCACGTTCCAGGAATATACCGACCTGATCGATAAGCAGGAGCAGCATCTCTGCACCCTGCGCGGCCTGCTGGAAATCCAATCGGCCGACCAGCCCGTGCCTCTCGATGAGGTCGAGCCGGCCAAGGAAATCGTCAAGCGCTTCGCCACCGGGGCCATGTCCTTCGGCTCCATCTCGGCGGAGGCGCATGAGACTCTGGCCATCGCCATGAATACCATGGGCGGCAAGAGCAATACCGGCGAGGGCGGGGAAGACGAGGCCCGCTACGGCACTTCGCGGCGCAGCGCCATCAAGCAGGTGGCCTCGGGCCGCTTCGGCGTCACGGCCAACTATCTGGTCAATGCCGACGAGTTGCAGATCAAAATGGCGCAGGGCGCCAAGCCCGGCGAGGGTGGTCAGTTGCCCGGCCATAAAGTGGATGCCACCATCGCGCGCGTCCGCCATTCCATCCCCGGCGTCGGGCTGATTTCGCCGCCGCCGCACCACGATATCTACTCCATCGAGGATCTGGCGCAGCTCATCTACGATCTCAAGAACGTCAACCCGAAGGCGCGCATTTCCGTGAAACTCGTGGCTGAGGTCGGCGTCGGCACCGTGGCCGCGGGCGTCGCCAAAGCGCATGCCGACGTCGTGCTCATCTCGGGAGACACCGGCGGCACCGGCGCTTCGCCCCTCAGTTCCATCAAACATGCCGGCGTGCCGTGGGAACTCGGCTTGGCCGAGGCTCATCAGGTACTGGTGCTCAACGACCTTCGCGGCCGCATTCGCGTTCAGACCGACGGCAAATTGCAGACCGGCCGCGACGTCACTATCGCAGCACTTCTGGGCGCTGAGGAATTCGGCTTCTCCACCGCCCCGCTCATCGCCATGGGCTGCATCATGATGCGCAAGTGCCACCTCAACACCTGTCCCGTGGGCATTGCCACGCAGGACCCGGCACTGCGCGCCAAATTCCATGGCACTCCGGAACAGGTCATCAATTTCTTCTTCTTCATCGCCGAGCAGGTGCGCCAGTATATGGCGCAGATGGGCTTCCGCACGTTCGACGAAATGGTGGGCCGCGTGGACATGCTGGATTCGCGCAAGGCGGTGGACCACTGGAAGGCCAAGGGCATCGACCTTGCCATGATCCTCTACCATCCGCAGGTGCCGAGCCGCGTGGCCCGCCGCTGCGTCCAATCGCAGGATCACGGGTTGGATCAGGCTCTGGACTACAAACTCATCGATCATGCGCGCGACGCCATCGAGCACGCCAGGCATGTCGATATCCGCCTGCCCATCCGCAACATCCATCGCACCGTGGGCGCCATGATGTCCGGCGAAATCGCGCGCCGCCACGGCTCGGCGGGACTGCCCGACGATACCATTCACTGCACCTTCAACGGGTCGGCGGGCCAGAGCTTCGGCGCGTTTCTTGCCAGGGGCGCCACGCTCGAACTCGAAGGCGACGCCAACGATTACGTGGGCAAGGGACTCTCCGGCGGTCGCATCATCGTGTACCCGCCGCGCACTTCCACCTTCCTGCCGGAAGAGAATATTCTGATCGGCAACGTGGCTTTATATGGCGCAACCAGCGGCGAAGCCTTCTTCAACGGCATGGCCGGTGAGCGGTTCGCCGTGCGCAATTCGGGCGCCACCGCGGTGGTCGAGGGGCTCGGCGATCATGGCTGCGAATATATGACCAACGGCATGGTGGTCGTGCTCGGCAAGTGCGGCCGCAATTTTGCCGCGGGCATGAGCGGCGGCTTCGCCTACGTGTTGGACGAGAAAGGCGATTTCGCCGAGCGGCGCTGCAATCACGGCGACGTGGACCTGGAGCCCGTCCCGCCCGAGGACCTTGCGCGCCTGGAGGATTTGATTGCGCGCCACGTCGAGGCCACCGCCAGTCCGCGCGGCCAGTGGATCCTGGAGAATTGGGAGCAGATGCTGGAGAAGTTCATCAAGGTGTTTCCGCGTGAGTATCGCCGCGTGCTGGGTGTGCCGAAACCGGATGCCCGCCAAACCACGGGGGTCCACTAATGGCCAAGGTCACCGGCTTCCTGGAATTCGCGCGCGAAGTGCCGCAGCGCCGCCACCCGGCCGAACGCGTCAAAGACTGGTTCGAAATCTACCAGCCGTTTCCCCAGGAGAGCCTCGCCAATCAGGCCGCCCGCTGCATGGATTGCGGTGTGCCCTTCTGCCACAACGGCTGTCCGCTCACCAACCTGATTCCCGATTGGAACGATCTGGTCTGGCGCGGCAGTTGGCGCGAGGCCGTTCGCCAGTTGCACGCCACCAATAATTTCCCGGAGTTCACCGGCCGCATCTGTCCCGCGCCGTGCGAAGCTTCGTGCGTGCTCGGCATCAATGAGCCGCCCGTCACCATCAAGCAGATCGAAAAGACCATTGTCGACCGGGCCTTCGAGGAAGGCTACATCAAGCCCGAGCCTGCCGCCCAGAAAACCGGCAAGCGCGTCGCGGTGATCGGGTCGGGTCCCGCCGGACTTGCGGCGGCACAGCAACTGGCGCGCGCCGGACACGCAGTCACCGTCTTTGAGAAGAACGATCGCATTGGCGGTTTGCTGCGCTACGGCATCCCGAGTTTCAAAATGGAGAAGCACCTGATCGACCGGCGCATGGAGCAGATGAGCGCCGAGGGCGTGGTCTTCCAGACCAACGCAAATGTCGGCGTGACCATTGCGGCCGAGGATCTGCGCCGGAAGTTCGACGCGATTCTACTGGCCGGCGGCTCGGAAAAGCCTCGCGATCTGCGCGTGCCCGGTCGCGAGTTGAAAGGTATCCACTTCGCCATGGAGTTTCTACCGCAGCAGAATCGCCGCTGCGAGGGAGATGAAGTGGCCAATCAGATTCTGGCCACCGGCAAACACGTGGTGATCATCGGCGGCGGAGACACCGGCGCGGATTGTCTGGGCACCAGCCACCGTCAGGGCGCGCTCTCGGTCACCCAATTCGAACTGTTGCCGAAACCGCCGGACCAGCGTGCGCCCTCCACGCCCTGGCCTCTCTGGCCCATGCAATTGCGCGTCGAGAGTTCCCATGAAGAGGGCGGACTGCGCGATTGGAGCGTGAATACCGTCAGTTTCACCGGTGATGAGCAGGCCAACGTCAAACAACTGCACGCCGTGCGCGTGGACGGTCCGCCGAAATTTCAGGCCATGCCGGGAACCGAGTTCACCATTCAGGCCGACCTGGTGCTGCTGGCCATGGGCTTCCTGGGTCCGGTGAAAACCGGCCTCCTGGAACAACTGAAGGTGAACCTCGACACTCGCGGCAATGTCGCCACCGACGCCAACCACATGTCATCGGTAAACGGCGTCTTCGCGGCCGGCGATATGCGCCGCGGCCAATCCCTGGTGGTCTGGGCAATCGCCGAAGGCCGCAAGGCCGCCCGCGGCATCGATACCTACCTGATGGGCTCCTCCCGCCTTCTGTAGAATCATTTTGGAGTGGCTCTTAACTGTTAAGAGTTCCTTCCACGTCACTGATTCTCCTGCCATTCACGTGCACGTGCATTCTGACTCCTGACTTCTGGCTCCTGACTCCCAAATCCCGCAGGGATTTCAAGGGCGGAGCCCTTGGATCGGCTTTAGCCTGTCCAACGACTATTGAATAAAGCCCAGGTGCTTCAGCGTCGCCTGCGGCTCGTCGCTCTCGAACTTCGTCAGGGCCGCCTTCTCCCTGCCGTTCTCAACAACCACGCCGAACGGGTACGCCTGATATCCAAACGTCTTCTTCAGAGTTTCGAAATCGCTGCTCACCACCGCCTTCAGCCCGGTCTCGTTCAGGAATGCCGCCGCATACAGCGCCTGTTCCACCGGAATCGCCACCACCCGCACGTCTTTCCATTGGAAGGTGGACATGCGTTTCGCCGAATCGAAACAGTGCGTACACAGAGGATTGAAGAAGAAGTACAGCACCTTGCCGTGGCCCACATCGTATGGCTGTCCGTTGACCGTGATCGTTTCCGGACCCTTCGTGCCCGTCTGCCGCACCGCCTCCACGCCGTACGATACGAAGGCGAACACCGTCACCACGCCCGCAATCACCAGCGCCGATCGCACGCTGCCCGAGGGTTTCGACCAGACGCCCGCGCACGCCGCCAGCAGCAGCATCAGCCCGTCGCCCATAAAGAATTCCGGACCCACCACCCGCTTCACCCATGGGAAGCAGCTACATTCCGCGCCGCGCAGCAGGTTGTAATTCAGCGCGAAGTATCCCATGAACGCCAGCAGCAGAATGCCGATCAGGATTGCCCCCCAGCGCCGGAATCTCGGCACCAGGATCAGCACCGCGCCCAACGTCTCGGCAATTCCAAACGCCAGCGCG
>DASZMZ010000048.1:0-26197 GCA_035551455.1 Candidatus Sulfopaludibacter sp. | reverse complement strand
CACCGCCAGGAAGAGAAAAAAGCTCAGGTTCACCGACACGATCGCCGCCGCCAGCAATTCCACGAACGCGATCATCGCCGTATACAGATAATCGCGATTGGTGTGCGCCGTGACGATCTTCATCACGGCCAGAAAAAACACCAGATGTACCGTGGACGCCAGCAATTCGCGCGACAGGAGCAGATAGTCGATGCCGAAGAAAACCACGTAGGCCAGTGTTACGGTAGTGATCGCCCGATCTGACGGAGCGATATGGACCCAACCGAGGATCATGGCGGCCCGCAGCAGCAGACCGATCGCCGTCAGCGCCACCGTGGCGGAATCCAGGGAACCGGAAGCGGCTACCGCCAGATATCCGCTGGCCACCAGGCCGAGCAGGGAGAATTGGAAGAAACGTTCGACGGAGACAGCCACGCCTGCGTCGTGCCGCGCCATAAGGTCAGTGTAACAAGAGTGATGGAGCGCTCAGCGGGAAGGCTGGATTTCCAGGCCGTACTCGCGCAGAAGTTCGTCCCCGGGGGAATACAGGCGGACGAAATAGATGCCCGTCGTCAGAGGCCGTACGGGATGGCCCGGATAGCTGTCCTGCCAGACCTTTTCCCCGGATTCGCTGACGATTTCGATCCGCAGGTATTCGGCGGAGGCGATCCCATTCAAATCCAATTGCAGAAACAGCGGCCGGCCCGCCGGCGCCTTGCCTCCACTCGCCGACCCGCGCATCGCCGACAGACTCACGGCATAAGGTGGATTCTCGCGCGACGTGTACCGTGGAAACAAGATCGAGGCAATCAGGATTCCCGCCGCCAGCGCCAGAGTCATACGCGGCAGCGTGAACCACCGCACTGGGCGGGCCGATTCCCGCCGAATCTCCGACGCCGCAGCCTCCATGGAGCTCACAAACACATCGCTGGCTTCGACGCGCTCCCGGCATTCCGGACAAATCAACAGATGCTCTTCCAAGCGCGCAACGTCCTCTTCCGGCGTGGCTTGCAGAGAGTAGCTTTCGATTTCTTCTTCGTCCAGATGTCGATTCATTTCCCGCGCTTGCTTCCTATATTAAAGGTGTCCAGGGAAACTCTTTGCTCTCATATATTCTTGGCCGGAAAACACTTAGAAGGAAACGGGAAATGACCTGAGTGTATTAATCAACACCGACTGGAAGAAGTCTACGCAGCGAAAATCGTCGTTTGGCCAGTTCCACGAAGCGCGTCTTGGCGCGTGATTTGATCAAACGGAACTGATTGCCGGTCAAATCCAGTTCCCGGCAGATGTCTTCGGGCGACTGCTCCTTGAGATAGAAGCGGACGAGGACTTCCCGCTCGCGCTGGCGGAGACTGTTCAAAACACGCAGCGCCAGGTTCTTGTTTTGGCTCTGAATGGCTGCCCGCTCGGGATCCGGTTCCCGGTCCGCCAGCGTACGCCCGGTCTCCAAATCGGCATGGCTGTTGCGAGACCGCACGATGTCGTCAATGCAAGATGCCACGTGTCTCCTTAATACGGTGCGGACATAGCCCATCAGCCGCTCGGGCTCGCGCAAATCGCCTCGCTTGACGGATTGGACGATCACCAGAAATACGTCGTGAACCTTATCGTCGACGTCCTGTGAGCCCAACTGGCGGCACAAGTAAAAGCGGATGCCGCTGGCGAAAATGCGGTACAACTCCTCCATGCCAACCGGATCGTCGGCCTGTATGCGCAGCACCAGATCGGCCCACGCCTGCGCTTCGAGGGGCGATTGAGGCGTCATCTCGCTCATCGAGCCGCCTCCCGCTGCGCCGTTCCCACCGCCAGATAGGCTCCCCAATAGCGCGGCTGGGCCCGCCAGTCGCCGGAACGGAGCATCTCCACTTGAGCCAGGCGTAGGGCCTCGGCGGCGTCCGGACCGTCCCGGCCGCGCCACCGCCGGTACAGGGCGCTGAACAGGACTCCGGTATCGTCGGGCGTGGTCCAGTGGCTGCCAATCACGGTATGGGCGCCGGCCGCCAGCCAGGCGCGCGTCAATCCCAGCAGTCCGGTACCGGGCGCCACCGCGCCGCCGGCCGAACTGCAGCCGCTCAGCACCACCAGTCCGGCATTGACCTTCCAGCGCGAAATCTCCTCCGGCGATAACAACTCGGTCTCGCCGCGGCTGTTGAGGCTGAGCGCGATCAGGGCCGAAGCCGGAGCCTCGCCCGAAGACAGAAAATGCGTGGCAAAGTGGATCACCGCGGGGTTGCGCCGGAGTTGCTGTTCCAGGCTGGCCCGCGAGGCGTCGGCGCCCTTCAGCAGAATCTCTTCCCCGTTCCAGGCGCGCGCGCAGGCGTCCAGTTCGGCGCCGCTCGAAACCAGCCGCGGCAGCGCCAACGCCTGCTGACGCGGCGCGGCCCAGGCGGCGAGTACATGGTGGACTGGCTGACGCGATTTCGGCGCTGCCGGCTGGCGTGGATCGGCAGTGTTGTAGATTGCATCGCCAATGCCTACGAAGACCGGCGCCGCCGGCTGCGTCCCGCGCCTCTCCACCGCGTCGGCCCAATAGGCCGCGCCCGGAATCACCAGAGTGCTGTGCAACTCCGCCAAATAGGTGGGACGCGCTCCCGCAGTCTCCACCGGCAGGGCGGCAAGCGGCACATCGAAGAGACTGGCCTGATCGGCCGAATAGACCAATTCCGAATGGCGGCCCTGATCCAGCGCCAGCAGCCAGCGGCTCTTCTGCCGAAACCGGGGAGCCAGGCGGCCGAACAAGGCGCGGTACAACGCCGCTCCCGACGCTGGCGCATCCCCACGACCCTCTCGAAGGGCTTGCGTGGCGACCCGGATTTCGGCCTCCAACTCGCGACGCGGCGGCAGGGCATACAGGACCAGACCGGCACGGTCGGCAGCCCACATCCAGGAGACCGAGTCGCCCAACTCGAAGGCCAGCAGCGCGGAGTGCGGATCCAGAGCGGCCTGCACGCGCTCCGTCAGACCGTGGTATCGGCCGGGCAGTGCAGAGGGGGCAGCTGCCGCGGCATCCATGCGGGACAACTCGGCGCGCGCGGCTGCCGCTGCCTCCTGTGCCCTGGGAGCGGAGGTGCGCACAGCTTCGGTTTCGGCTCTCTGCAGACGCAGCAGCGCCTCCCACCAGGCGGGCGACGGATTGCCGGTGGATGGGCCGCCGGAGGCCAGCGCGCGCAGACTCGCGGCCCGATTTTCTTCGGCCACTTCGAAGGTTTCCCGCAGCAGCGACGGGTCGTGGGTCTGCCGGTAGAGCCGGTTGCCGGCTTCGATAAAGGCGGCATGGACCTGATCCAGCATGGCCTCCGCGCCCTTCCGCCCGGCATCGTCCGCGGGCGCCGACCAGCGCCAGGCGCGCGCCAGCCGCACCGCGATTCGCAAATCGGCCAGAGCCTCCGGCAAACGACCTTGTGCCAGGCGAACCCGTCCGCGCGAATGGTAAACGTCCCAGGCGGGCAGCGGTCCGTGCGGCTGCTCGGCCAGTTCCACGTACCGGTCCAGCAGGTGCGAGGCGGAATTCAGGTCGCCCTGCATCTGCCGCAGACGTCCCAGATTCCGGTAGGAACTGTCCAGCGGCAGGCGATTGAACTTGCGCACGCGATAGGCTTCCAGGAAGGCCGCCTCGGCTGCCGCCAGTTCGCCATTCTTGAGGTACTCCTCACCCAGTCGATTCCAACCGATGGTATATAGGTTGAGATTACCCGCCCGGTCGGCCCCGTCGATGCCTCGGCGAAAGAGATCGAGCGCCTCCGGCATGCGGCCTTGGCGCGCGCGCAGGGTGGCCATTTGGAGCTGGATTTCCGGAAGGTGCTGCGTCCGGTCCGGACCGGTCAGACGGTCCAGCGTGCCCTGCATCCACCCGGCGGCCGTTTCCAGGTCGCCCATTTCCGAATAGAGCGACGCGATGTTGGTGTCCAGAGCGGCAGTCTCGCTCCAATCGGAAATACCGGCCGCGAGTTTGCGGGCGTCGAGGAAGGAGCGCAGGGCGGGACGATAATCGTGAAGGGCGAACTGGCAGCTTCCGACATTGCCGCCGGAACGAGCTTCGAGATCGCGAAAATGGGCTGTTCTGGATTGCAGTAAAACGGAGGTAAATACCTGATTTGCTTGGAGAAAAAGGCCCGAGTGGAAAAGTTCGTTACCATGATCGAGTTGGGAGCGCAGTTGTATCCAGCGAGCCGATTTCGGCTGACTGACTGGCAGGGACTTCGTCCTGCGGAACGGTAAAGCAGACGGCGCCGTACCGATGAGCGGAAATAGGAGCGCACAACAAGCCAATACCCTGGCTGTTTTCAATTGAAGATAGCTCCGCTCTCTGAGTCCGTAAATCTTTTACTGATTGATTCTTTGGAGATTCTCCGAAAGGAGTATCCCCAAAGAATAATATCAGCTTTCACCTTAGAAAGGATTACCCCCAAAAGAGGGTTTTTATAGGTTATACGCGTCTGTGGTACGCGAGTTAGTTACTTCAGCAGACCTAAGATCCACATTGCGGACATCACGATGATGATCGGGTCAGTTGGCATTTGTTTTGAATCGATTAGGAGCGCCTTGCGGCGGTCCCTCTCAATTCAAAGCTTACCGGAGAGTTTTTGGATTTTCGGGGCTTAAAATTCTAATCTATTGATTTCAAATGAGATATAATTCAGCGAAATCTGAAATGATTTTGGCCACGAAGGAGACGGAGCAAACGCGGAGGACTTCTCGGCGGTAAGTCTCCTCACCGCCGTTCGAATGATTTCTAATACTTCGGGACGCTGGGGTCGACTTTGTCCGACCATGCCAGGATTCCGCCCACCACGTTGCGCACGTTCTTGAAGCCGTTCTGCTTCAGGACCGCGCAGGCACGCGCGCTGCGCATCCCGCTCTTGCAGTGGATGACGATGTCGGCATCGGGGTTGAACTCGCTAATGTGCTGCGGGAACTCGCCCAACGGAATCAGCTGCGCGCCGGGAATGCTGGCGATTTTGTATTCGTGCGGTTCGCGCACGTCGATCAGGACAAAGTCATCGCCCCGGTCCAGCTTCTGCTTGAGTTCCAATACGTCGATCTCGCCTTCGTTCACTTTCGTCTCCTCTACGGCAGCCTGTGCACCGGGCTGCGGCACGCCGCAAAATTGATGATAGTCGATTAGCTGTGTGATGGTGCGGTGATCGCCGCAAATCGGACACTCGGGGTTCTTGCGCAGCTTCAATTCGCGGAACTTCATGCCCAGGGCGTCATACAACAGCAGCCGGCCCACCAGCGAAGTCCCAATGCCCAGAATCAGTTTCACCGTCTCGGTGGCCTGAATCAGGCCGATGGTTCCAGGCAGGATTCCCAACACGCCACCTTCGGCGCAACTCGGCACCAGTCCCGGAGGCGGCGGCTCCGGATACAGGCAGCGGTAGCAAGGCCCGCCTTCGTAGGCGAAAACCGTGGCCTGTCCTTCGAACCGGAAGATCGAGCCGTACACATTCGGCTTGCCCAACAGGACGCAGGCATCGTTCACCAGATACCGCGTGGGGAAGTTGTCCGTGCCGTCCACCACCAGGTCGTAATCCTTGAGGATGTCGAGCGCATTCTCGCTCGAGAGCGCCACGTCGTACTTATCGACGCGCAGCGCCGGATTGATGGCCTGCATCTTGGCGGCGGCCGAATCCAGCTTCTTCTTGCCGACGTCGGCCGTGGAGTGGATCACCTGCCGCTGCAGATTCGTGAAGTCCACCACGTCGAAATCCACGATGCCGATGCGGCCGATCCCGGCAGCGGCCAGATACAATCCGAGCGGCGCGCCCAGTCCGCCCGCGCCCACCAGCAGCACCTTGGCGGCCTTCAACTTCTGCTGACCTTCCATGCCCACTTCGGGCAGAATCAGGTGGCGGCTGTAGCGCAGAATTTCGTCCTTGGTGAGGGCTTCTTCCGGCGGCGCGGCCACACTGCCTCCCGCGATGGAAGGCACCAGGGAAATCGTATCGCCGTCGGCTGCGGCAGTGGCATCCTTGCTCAGGTAGCGGATGTCTTCGTCGTTCACGTAGACGTTGATGAAGCTGCGCAGCTTGCCCTCATCGTTATAAATCTGTTTGCGCAATTCGGGATACTGAGCGGTGAGGGCCGCCAGGGCTTCGCCCACGGTGCCGCCGCTTACCGTGACGGCGTCCTGCTTGCCTGTGAATTGACGCAGCGGCGTCGGAATCAGAATCTTGGCCATGTTAGTAACTCAACTCCTCTTTGGCCGCCTCGGTTTGATCGAAGTTCGGCAGCCAGCTATTGGCGTGGTGGAATTCGCCCTTCTGTATGGACAGGACGACAAAGGAATACCACGGACACGAATTTTGTAAATCGGTTTTCGAGAAATAGGCGTCGCAATCGGGATGCGAATGGTAGATCCCGATGAGGTCCATCTGCCGCTCGCGAGCGGCTTTGTCGGCGGCCAGCAAATCTTCCGGCCGCAGCTCATACCGCGCCGCCTGCGCGCCTTCAAAGGAATTCCGCAGGCGCATGGAGACGCTCACCACCTTCTGTTCTCCATCGGTGGAGCCCAGCATGGCGCCGCAGCATTCGTTGGGGTAAGTTTCTTGGGCGTGCGCCACCATGGCGGCCCAGGCTTCGGGATCGATTCGGATCATTCCTCGTTCCAAAAATGCTCGCTCAAGTACTTATCGGCGCTGTCGCACACAAACGTTACGATGGTGGCGGCTTCGCCCCGCTCGGCGCACTCGCGAGCCAGAATGGTCGCCGCATGCACATTGCAGCCCGAGGAAATCCCCACCAGCAGCCCCTCTTCGCGCGCCAGGCGCTTCACCATTTTATACGCGTCTTCGGTCTCAATCCACAGGTTGCCGTCGGCCAGCTTCTCGTCGTAGATGCCGGGCACGATGGCGGTAGGCATGTGCTTCAGCCCTTCCAGTCCATGGAAGCCGCTGGAAGGCTGGGCCGAGTAGCACTTCACGTCGGGCAGCTCCCGCTTCAGCCGGCGGGTGACGCCTGTGAAGGTTCCGCTGGTTCCCATGGCCGTGACGAAATGCGTCAGGCGGCCGCCGCTCTGCTGGATGATTTCCGGACCCGTGTGTTCGTAGTGAGCCTTCCAGTTGGCCGGGTTATTGTACTGGTCGGGGTAGAAATACCGGTCGGCGTCGGCCATATAGATCTGGCGGCACAGCCGGATGGCGCCGTCGGAACCCTCCGCCGGGTCGCTCAATACCATCTCCGCGCCGTAGGCTTTCAAAATGCGCTTGCGCTCTTCTGAAGCGTTGGCGGGGAGGCACAGCTTCACCTTGTAGCCCAGATTCGCGCCGATCATGGCGTACGCGATGCCGGTATTCCCGCTCGTCGAATCCAGGATGGTGCGGGTGTGGTTCAGCTTCCCGGAGCGCAGGCCGTCCATCACCATGTTGCGCGCCGCGCGGTCCTTTACCGAGCCGCCCGGATTGAAATACTCGGCTTTCACCAGAATTTCAACATCCGGATAATCCAGCGGAACCTTCTGCAATCGAAGCAGAGGTGTGTTGCCGATGGTGTCGAGGAGTGGCTCGGCATCGGTCCGGACCAATTGAGGAAGCGGAAGAACTTGCGCCATCTATACCTCTTGGATTCATTCTCTCCCCGAAAGATGCGGACTTTGCATCTTTCTGCAAGGAAAGGCATTTGAGCTACCCCGATTGTACCATCACCCCAATCCCACTCGACAAACTAGAGTTCCGGCTGCCGATTGTCCCTGTTGACTTTCAACAGAGGGTATCCCATACTCCTGTTGATGGACAACATGGCAGCAGTGGTCCGCGGTTGGCTCGCCCGTGTGCGCGGTCTGTTTTCGAATGCCGCCGACGAAGTCCGCTTCAATGAAGAAGCCGCGGCCCACATGGAAGAATTGGCCGCCGATTATGTTCGCCGCGGGCTGTCGCCGGTGGAGGCGCGCGCAGCCGCCCGCCGCGAGTTCGGCAATCTGACAGCGATTCGGGAGATCCATCGCGAACAACGAGGCCTTCCCTGGTTCGATACCCTGCTACAGGATCTGCGCTATGCGTTTCGGCAGACAGCCGCAAAGCCTGGCTTCACGGCCGCGGCGATTCTGACGCTCGGCCTGGGCATCGGCGCCAATGCGGCTATTTTCCGCGTGCTGGATGCAGTAGTCCTCCGGCTGCTGCCGGTCAGGAACCCGCAGGGGTTGGTGGTCATCGCGGCCGATCAGAAGAACCCGCCCGGCAGCATCTCGTTCCCGAGCATCAGCTATCCGCTGTTCCACGAGATCGCCAGCCGTCAGACGGCGCTCTCCGGCATGTTCGCCGTCCGCGATTTGCCGCAGAGGGAGAGCGAGGCGGATAAAGCCGTCCACGCCCGCCTGGTCAGCGGCGCTTATTTCCAGGTGCTCGGAACCGCTGCCGCGATTGGCCGGACCATCCAGCCTGAGGATGACCAGCCGGGGGCGCCGCCCGTCGCAGTCATCTCCTACGGCTACTGGCAGCGCCAGTTCGGCGGCGATCCCGCGGCATTGGGTCGCAGCGTGCACGTGAACGGAGCCGCTCTGACCATCATCGGGGTGGCGCCTCGCGGCTTCTTTGGCGAGACCGTCGGCAATGCTCCGGATGTCTGGATTCCCATGCTCCGTTCGCCGCTGGTCTGGCCGCCGCAAAGCGCCTTCGGCAACTGGCTGGAGAACAAAGGCAGCACGTCGCTGACTCCTATGGGCCGGCTTCGGGCAGGAATTCCGGTCGAAAGGGCGCAGGCCGAGTTGAGCGCGTTGTATGCCGAACTGCACGATCTCAGTCCACATTCGCTGCATGCCACAGGGTACTCGGTCAGGCTGAATCCCGGGGGCCAGGGGTTGGGCGCGCTGCCGGCGCAGTACTCGGCGCCCCTGCGACTTCTGATGGCGATCGCGGGCTTGGTGCTGCTGATGGCGTGCTGCAATCTGGCCAATCTCCTGTTGGGCCACGCTGCCGCGCGTACCCACGAGATGGGTGTGCGGCTGGCGTTGGGGGCTCGCCAGGGCCGGTTGGTCCGCCAACTGCTAACGGAAAGCGCCTTGCTGGCAGCCGCCGGCGCGGCATTCGGCTTTCTGCTGGCTGCCTGGGGATCGAAGGCACTAGTGGCTATGGCCGATTCGGGCCAGCATCTGCAACTCGACCTCGCGCCGGACGGCCGTCTGCTGCTGTTTCTGGTGGGCATCTCGGCGGCAGCCGTAGTTCTGTTCGGGGTGGCGCCGGCAATTTTCGCCACAAGGGTCGATGTGCACGCTTCGCTTCAGGCCAATCGACGCTCTGGAGAGGGTCGCGGCGCAATGCGGCTTTCTCGCTGCTTTGTGGTGGCCCAGATCGCCGTATCGCTCGCGCTGGTGAGCGGCGCCGCCATGCTGGCCCACTCGTTCCGCAATCTCGAGACGCAGGATTTCGGCTACCGGCAGGATGGCCTGCTGTTGGTCCAGTTCCGAGTGGACCGGGCACTGTTGAGCTTCCGCGATCCGGCTTTGGCTTTGCCCTTGTGGAACCGGCTGAACGCGATTCCGGGAGTCCGTTCGGCGGCATTCAGCGGTCCCGGACCGCTCGCGAGGATGCAGACCAACGCGTTGATTTCGGCAGTGGGCGATTCGTCGCGGAGCGTCAACGCATTTCAGGCCACGGTGTCGGCCCGCTACTTCGAAACGATGAAGATTCCGCTTTTGTCTGGACGGCCGCTTTCCGAGGACGATCGCAAGGAAACCGCGCCGGTCGCGGTCTTGAGTCTGACCGCGGCCCGCCGCCTGTTTGGTGCTGCCGACCCGGTGGGCCGGTCGGTGGCCTATGAGAACGGCCAACAGCTACTGGTGGTGGGAGTCGCTCACGATGTGCGCGCCCACAATCCGCGCGAGGAGTTTCTGCCGATTCTGTATGTGCCCATGTCCCAGCAGCCCAGAATGATGCTGCTCATAGCTGCCGTGCGGACCGTCGGAGAACCGGGGCCATTCACGGCGGCCGTGAAAGAGGCGGTCCATCAGGAAAACGCCGCGCTCAAGATCGAAAGCGTGGCGCCGTTAGCCGGCATGTTGAATGAAATGATGCAGCAGGAACGCATGCTGGCGCTACTTTCGAGTGCGTTCGGCCTGCTGGGACTTCTGCTGGCTAGCACCGGACTCTACGGAGTGATCGCCTATTCGGTGGAGCGGCGGACGCGCGAACTCGGCATCCGATTGGCGCTCGGAGCCGATCGGGGCCAGGTCACCGGCATGCTGCTCTCGGAAATCGGGCGGCTGCTGGCCGTGGGTCTCGTGTTGGGGTTGGCCGGAACCATCGCGCTGGGGC
This sequence comes from Candidatus Sulfopaludibacter sp., assembly GCA_035551455.1. Taxonomy (GTDB): domain Bacteria; phylum Acidobacteriota; class Terriglobia; order Bryobacterales; family Bryobacteraceae; genus Sulfopaludibacter. The sequence continues at coordinate 15,968 of DASZMZ010000048.1, read as the reverse complement.
GAGGTTTTCAGTCGCTGCTCTTCGGGATTACGGCTCACGATCCCGCTACGCTCGCGTCAGCGGTGGCGCTGCTCTGCGCCGTCGGTCTGGCTGCAGGCTACTTTCCGGCCCGTCGTGCCGGACGGCTCGACCCCACGGAAGCTCTTCGAATGGACTGACGCCGCTCCGTTCTTCCTCCGCGGTGAAAATCCATTTCCAAAATTTCAAATATTTGTTACCTACAAAACAAAGGACTTCCCAGTCCGCAATTTCAGACTCCCCCCACCCCCTCTGTCACCATGAAATTGCCCCGAGGAAACTATGTCTACTCAAAAACAACTCGAAGCCAACCGTCGCAACGCCCAACTCTCCACCGGACCCAAATCCGAAGAAGGAAAAGCTATCTCCTCCATGAACGCCCTGAAATCAGGACTCGATGCCGAATCTCAATTCGTCATCGGAGAATCGCGCGAAGCTTTCGCCAAACTCCAATCCGAATACGACACTCACTACACCGCCACCAGCCCCGAGCAGCGTTTCTACCTCGACTCGGCCATCCGCCACGAATGGCTCCTCCGCCGCTTCCATCGCGTCGAAGCCGAACTCTGGATCCACGAAGCCAAACAAGCCGAGCCCGGCACCGGTATCCAACTCGGCGAGGCATTCGACAAAACCAGTCCCACCTTCATGCGCCTACACCGCCGCGTCGCCGCCTCCGAAAAAACCTACAAAGAGTCCATGGCCGCCTATCGACGCCTGAAAAAGGAGGAGGACGAAAAGAAGGTCGAAAAACCCGCTCCGCAACCCTCTGAAACTAAAACCGAAACCCCACAATTGGCTTCGTTCCGCACTTCCCCCTACCAGCCCCCGCAGCCCAACCCGGCCTCCAAGAAAGCCGTCGGCTGGACCGGAAACGAGCCCCCCGCATGGCGCCTTTGAGTAGGATAGACGGTCGCCTTTTGCCGTCTGTCCAGCCGAGCGGAAGCTCGGCCTTTGCGTCTGTCGGCCTCGCCTTGACGGAGCTGCCTGTCCATGCCAGCAGGCCGGCCCTAAGATCCTTCGTGGTGATGGTGAGAAGCCTACTATGTTTTCGACCCCTGACCCAGTCCTACTCGCCGGTGACGGATTTCCAGGTCTTGTCGGGATTGAAGCGGGTCATCTGGCGGGCCTGCACGGCCGTGGAGGGGCCGAGGTCCTTTTCGTAGAGCTGCCCCTTATGGTTGATGATGAGGGTTTTGATGCCGGAGACTCCGTAGTCCGCGGGAAATGCCACCAGCGCAAAGCCGCCGATCATCTTACCCTTCACCACATAGTCCATGGCGCCACCGGGGGCGTCGGGACCCTGCGCCTTCAGGATGCGGAAATAGTAGCCGTGGTACGGCGCGGCCGGGTTGGCGAAGGCCTTGGGGACCAGTTTGTCGGAGCCGTCTTCCCAATACAGCCCGTCCTTTTTGCCGGGTGTGCTGGAAATCCGCTGCGCATACTGCAGCACGCCGGTCGCGGTGCGGTCGCGCGCCGCGTATTCCATTTGCGCCTCGACATAGGCGCGGCAGACCTCAATGGCGGCCAGTTCATTGCGGCCGATGCGGCGGGCCAACACTTCAACGCGGCCGACCGACGAATCGAAACGCCAGCGGCCCTTGGCCAATACGATCGGCACCGGCACGGGCCAATCGTCAGGCCCCACGATGATGGTGGCGCGGTCTTTGTCCGGATCGGTGCGGACTTCCATCTTCTGCCGCGCCAGGTCGGCGAAACTCTGGCGGGCCTCCTTGTCGGCAGCCGGGTCGCCGGACTGCGCGATGTCTTTACCCGAGGGGCCGAAAATCTGAAGCATGGCCGGGGTGTCGTTCTTGGCGGCGGCATCCACCAGCGCCTGCGCCGCTTCCTGCGGTGTGGCGAAAGTCTTCTGGGGTACTTGGGCGAAGGCGGGGATCGTGGAGATCCCCGCCGCCAGAGTCAAAGTCAGGATGGCCAATTTCACTTGCGCCCTCCTCTACCGCCGCCGCCACCGGACCGGGCCGGAGCGGACCTCGGGGCCGGAGCCGACCGCTGAGCGGGAGCCGCGCGCGGAGCCGGGGCGCTGCGAGTCGGTCCCATGCTGGAGTAGCCATGGTCTGCATTATGAGACGCGGCCGCACCGCTATTCATGCCGCCGAAGACGCCGCGATTCTGCGACGGTGTCGGATTCTGCGGGATCTGCCGGTTGCCGAACCGTTCTCCCTGCTGCTGCTGCATTTGCGGACGCAACTGCTCGGGCGCGGGCCGCGTGATGTTCTGCATGGTGCCGCGCTGATACTGCGTGCGCAGGTTCGGGCTGGCGTACGGAACGCCGGCGCGATGCACCGGGTCGTGAGCCCAGGTGGTGGAACCGCGCACGTTCGCCACGTCTCTGGTATTGAAATTGTACCGGTGGATGAACGAGTTGTTCACGATCACGGTGCGATTGCCCCAGCCGGGATGCCAGCCCCAGCCGCCCCAGCCGTGCCATCCGGCGCCGAAGTAGAAGCCGATGTCGATCGGTCCACCGAAGCCGAAGTACAGCCCACCGGTGAGAACGCTGCGCGGCGGCCACCACCAATGAGGATACGGATAGTAGACGGGCGGTCCCCAAATCCAGGTCGGGTCGTAGACGGGCACGTAGATCACGTCCGGACTGGTGGGTTCGATGTCGATGTAGGGCTGCCCGCCATCGTCGCTCGTGGCCACGGTCTCCTGCGGAGTGGATTGGAGTTTGCCCGCTTGTTGCGCCCGCTGCCGCATGCGCTGGACGGCGTCCATCACGTCCTGCTGCTGCGCCAGGAAGGCATTGCCGAGATTGGTGGTCCAGGCCACGTCGTCATTGAGACGCTTGAGCACGTCGGGGAACATCACCAGGGCCTGAACGCTCGGGTCCCAATTCTGCTGTTGGGCAGCTTCGGTGAGCGCCGGACCGTTGAGTCCGGGATTCTTTTGTGCCCACTGGAAGGCTTGGACCACTTCCAGAGGGTAAGTGGCCGCCACCAGGAGCTGGCTCAAGATCGGATCCGGGTAAAGGGCCACGGGCGCCACCAGATCGTTCAATTGGTCGGGACTCAAGGTCTGGTCCGGGGGCGGCGGGGCCGGCGGTTCCTGCTGGGCCAGGAGAAATCCTGAGGTCAGCAGCAAAGCGGCGGTGAATATCGCAGTTCGTGGCATGTTGAAACCTCCTTTCAACCTGCTACCTAATCTTACGCTTGGACTTTCCTTCACGTTACCAGCTCGTAAGGGCTAGAAGGATTGCTGGGCTCTCCGTGCGCGGAATGATCCGAAAGGACCGCCCCCGTCGCGGCATTTCTCTCGTGGAGTGTTACTCATGAACAAAGCCGTTCTCTCGCTCATCCTCTGCACCACCATCGCCAGCCCGATCGCCAGCCCCGCCGAGCTGCCCGTCACCCAGGTCGTTCTGTATAAGCACGGCGTCGGCTTCTTCGAGCGCTCGGGCAAACTCTCCTCCGGCCAATCGGCGCGGCTGGATTTCGCCGAATCGGAGATGAACGACGTGCTGAAGTCGTTGACGCTGGAAGAGTCCGGCGGCGGCAAAATCTCCGGCCTCCGCTATGATTCGCAGGACACGCTCACTCACCGCCTCTCCATCTTCCCCTTCCAGATTGGCGCTGCCGAGCCGTTGGCCGGAATGCTGGACCGCCTCAAGGGCGCGCGGCTCGAACTGAAATTCGGCGCCGATACGCTATCCGGAATCGTGGTGAACGGCCGCGCGCTCGCAGGACCCGGCGATCGCGAGCAACTCACTCTGCTGCTGGATTCCGGCGAATTGCGCAACGTGGACCTCTCCGCGGCTGCCAGCATTCGCTTCGCCGATCCGCAGCTCCAACTCCAGTTCCGCGACTATCTGGCGGCCGTCGCCTCCGCGCGTTCCAAGGACAAACGCAGCGTCTATATCGATTCCAGCGATGCCCGCGAGCGCGAAGTGCGCGCCAGCTACATGGTGCCCGCGCCGGTCTGGAAGTCCAGCTACCGTCTGATCTTCGGCGCCTCCGGACAGCCCGTACTGGAAGGCTGGGCGATTGTCGATAACACCACCGCCGACGATTGGACCAACGTCCGTCTCTCGCTGGTCTCCGGCCGCCCCATCTCGTTTGTGAGTCAACTCTACGCGCCGAAATACATCGACCGGCCCGGCGCCGAATTGGCCGACGACCATGCCGCCCGCCCCGTGGTGCATACCGCGTCCATGGATCTGCGCGATGCCAAGGACGCCACCCGCCGCGCCATGCAGGCCCAAAGTCAGGGCCAAAATCAGTTCCTTGCCGAGGCCAAGGCTTTCGCGGCACTCGCCCCGCCTCCGCCGCCGGCCGTCGCTCCCAGTTCCATCGCCGCCGATGCCATGGCGCAGGAACTCGGTGAACTCTTCGAGTACCGCATCGCCCAGCCGGTGACGATCCGGCGCAACGAATCGGCCATGCTGCCGTTCCTTCAGCAGCCCATCGAAGCGCGCAAACTGCTGATCTATTCCGACCATAGTTCGACTCATCCCACCGACGCCGCCGAGCTCATCAACAACAGCGGCAAGACCCTGGACGGCGGACCCATCACCATCTATGACGGCGGCGTCTATGGCGGCGAGGCGTTGATGGAGACGCTGAAGACCGGCGACCGCCGTCTCATCAGCTACGCCGTGGACTTGGGCACGCGCATCACCGAGGCCTTCGGCGGCAAGGCGGCCGTGGTCCGCGAGATCCACGTGAATCGCGGCATCCTGACCACGCGTGTAGCAGCGGAAGAGACTCGGACTTACACCGTGACCAACGTCGACGCCAAGGCCAAGGCCCTGATCATCGAGCATCCCATCCGTCCCGAGTACACGCTGTTGAAGCGCGAGGCCACGCGCAAGACGCCCGAGGCGTATCGCTTCGAGGTGCAACTGGAGCCCGGGAAGACCCTGGCGTTTCCAGTGGAAGAGGAGCGCGTGTACAGTGAATCGACGCAAGTCTCGAATCTGACGCCCGACATTCTGGCGGCGTATGTGGCGAATCGCAGCCTCACCGCCACGCAGCGCGCCCAGCTTCAGCAGCTCGCCGACCAGAAGCGGCTGGTAGCGGAGAATGCGCAGGCAGTGCAGGAGACCGAGCGGCAGATCCAGGAATCCACCAACGACGAATCGCGAATCCGCCAGAATATTTCGAGCCTCAATAGCGTGAGCGGACAGCAGCAGTTGGTGCAGACCTACGCCCACCAATTGGATGCCGCCGAGCAGCACCTCGCCGCCCTGCGCGATCGCCAGGCGGATTTACAAAAGCGCAAGACCGCGCTCGAAAGCTCGCTCAATCGCCTGATGGAAGCGATGTCGTTCTAATTGCCTATTCCTCTTGCACCGGACCGCGCCGACGGCCCCCTGTTCCATGACTTACGACCCCGGTATCACGGTGATCGCACAGGGTGGGAAGCGCGTGGAGCTGGGCCGCAATAATCTTCATCTACGATGCCTCGAGATTCCTGCTGACGTCCATAGTCCCGGCATGGCCACCGGCGAGACGCTAACCAAAATCAACAAAGGACTCAAGCTATGTTCACAACTTGTAGTTGTTTTGTAAAATCGGTGTTTTTCTGTCGGTATCTGTACCGGAGCCCGCCCACAACAGTCATACTTTATCCAGCAACAAACCAGGAACCACGAACATGAGACCTCTAATTCTTATCGCCGCGCTCTGCGCAGTTACCGTCGGCACGGCATTCAGTCAGAATATCGCCAGCATCCCACTCGGGCCCCAGCCGGGCATCACTCTGCCCACCGATTTCGTAATCAACCCGGCCACCAATAAAGCCTATATTCTCGGCGATGGCGTGGAAGTGGTCGACCTTTCCACTAATTCGGTCGTTACCTCCATTCAGTTGGCCACCAATCTCACAGCGCCAGCTGGCAGCAGGGGTCAATTCTTCGTCAACACATTTACCAATCGCATTTATTTGTTCCAGGGCGCGATGTTCCAGGTCATCGATGGGGCGACTGACAAAGTGGTTAACACTTATTTCCTGCAGCTGCCCAGTAGCACTGTGCAGATGAAGTCCTACGGACCTATTGCTTATAACCCCAACACCAATAAGTTCTACGTCGGCGACACCAGCGACACCGCCCCGTTCGGTGGACTCACGCGCGTACTCGACGGCGATACCTTCGCCACGTTGACGACGCTCTCGGGCAACGTAGTCGGCGACGCCGTCGACATTCCGAACCGCCCCCTACAAATCCTGGTCAATCCGGCCAACAACCGCGTCTATACCTTCTATCAGGCACCCAACTTCTGGATGCAGGTGATCGACAGCACTAGCGATACGTTCATCAAACAGGCCACCTGCAGCGCCACGGGTTGCACCCTCATCTACCCGTCGGGCCTGAGTAACGCGATCATCAATACCGCCGACAACAGCGTTTGGATCGGCACCGGCCATCAGACTCAATCCGTGGCGGGTGGGGAAGACGGCGCCTTCGGAGCGTCCGGCGCTCCGTTCACCCAGTTTTTCCGTCTGGATGCCGAGACCAACACTCTCACTCAGATGTTCAGCGTCTTCGGAATGGAATCCGCGATGCTCTCCATCGACCCGGCCAACGGATTCATCTATATGATGGCGCACTACCTACCGACCGTACCCGGGCCGCAGGCCAACAACATCGTGGTGGATGCCAACGGCATCATGCCCATGTTCGTGGTTCTTGACCCCAACAACATCACTCCGACGGTCGCCAATCCCAGCCCCATGAAGCGCCTGCAGGTAAATCTGAGCAGCAGCAATTCCGATTGCTCCGGATACTTCCAGCCCATCGGCATGGATCTGGCCGGAGGCAATCTCTTTTGGCACTGCGAAGACGCCGCCCGCCACGCTTCGATGGTGGTCACGAGAACCACCTACTCCCTCATCGGCGATTCCTTTTTCAGCCAGTTCGCCGCCAGAATTCCCACCGGGCTGGGCCGCGTGACCTCGGATAATATTCCGCTATTTATCAGCGGCGGTTACCGGTTTGAGCCCAACGTCACCCCCGCAGGTAATTCGATCTTCCTGGCTGGTTGGGACGATCGCATGATCAGCGTGAATCCGGCGACCCTCACGTTGAAAACCGTGCTGCTGGGCGCCCATCCGGGTGGAATTGCCGTGGACCCCGGGACGAAACGCGCCTTCGTCACTGATCAGACCGCCGGGGTGATCTCGATCATTAATACCAACAGTTATCAGGTGATCGCCACTGCCGCGGTACCGCCCGCGCCTCTGATCATGCCAGGGGCAGGCGCCGATCAATTTATCCTCGCCGGTCCCTCCGACCCAACGGCGGATCCCAATCAGGTGCTCGGCGCATTTCAATTCAATGGCGCCACCGCGACAGTGAGCGCTCCGCTCGCCGCCGCTGGCACGGCCGGTGCGGCTTTCAATTCCAGAACCGACGTTGCTTACTTCGCCGACCGGAGCCAATGGTACGCAGTCGATGGCGTGGCCGGGTCGCGTCTCTATCCGGTCAGCGACCTGACGCCCGCTGGCACAGACACGTGCGCTATGTCCGGCATAACCGTGAATGCCGCTGCAAATCAAGTGGCGGTCTCGGGAACCTGCACCGCGGGCGGCAAGACGCTTGCCGTGTTCAACGGCACGTCAGGCGCGCTGCTCAAGTCCATCAATGTGGACGCGATTGTGACTAACATCGGACGCATCATCGTAAATCCGAACACCAACAAACTGTATATGGAGGCTGCCACCACCGCTTCCTTCCCATATCCCACGGTGGAAGTCTTCGATGCCGGCACGCTGGCGCATCTCAATTCCATTTTCGGCGCCGCCGGCCCATTCGCCGTCAATAGCGTGACGAACGTAGTCTACGGCGCGGCAGCCGGTGGAGGGACACGTGCCCTCGAAGGACTGATTGAAGGGCAGACCGCCGGGTTTGGCTATCCACTGATCGTTGACGCCATCGCCGTGGATGAGACCACCAATCAGATTTACGCCGCCGGTAACTCGAATTTCGTCGGCATCGACTTACAAACCGGCGTCGTGACCAGACAGATTGTCGGCCCCGTGATGCGCGTCTTTCACCAGGACGCGCCCAACTACCTGGTGCAGGGGCTGGTGCTCACCGCGGGACTTCCGCAGACCGGTATTACCACAACCATAACCGGCCCGGGCACGAACATCTCGGCGGTTACCGGCCCGAACGGCATCTTCGCCGCGCGGGTCCCGGTGGGAACCTTCACCGTCACCTTGAGCAATCCCGCGTTCGCATACTCGCCCGTTTCGCAAACCTTCACCGTCAGCAACATTGACCTCACGCTGCCGACTTTCACCGCGACTCCGGTGTTCCACATCACCGGCGCGGTGGCGACCCAGGCCGGAGCGGCGGTCGCCGGTGTCACCATCACAGCGACCGGTCCGAACGGCGCCGCCACGGCTGTGACCAATGCCGCCGGGCAGTACTCACTCCCCGCCCTTCCCGCCGGAACCTACACGCTTACGCCCACCGCACCCGCGAACTTGTATTCGCCCACTTCTCAAACCGTGCAGATCAACAAGGCCGACGTGCAGGCTCCGTCGTTCACGGTGAATCCGTCTCTGCAGATCGTGAGCTTCCAGATGAGTAGCCCGCAAATTGGCGTCGGCACTCAGGTCTTCGGCACGGTCACGGTGAACGTGGTGGCGCCCAAGGGCGGCATTATCGTCACTCTGTCGTCGAGCAACACCAAAGCCGCCAAGCCGCCGAACAGTGTGACCATCCCTGAGGGAGCCCTCGTGGGATCCTTCAGCTTCTCCGGCAGTTCCGCCGGCGCCACAACCATTACGGCGGCGTATTCCGGACCGCTTGCGGTAGCCCCGGTTTCGGCGTCCAATCCGCTCACGGTCGTCGCCACCGACTCCGTGAAGGTGACCTCAGCAACATGGTCGACTTCTACCCAGATCCTCAGCGTCACGGCCACCAGCACCAACCCTCAAACAACACTGACTGTGATCAATGCGTCGTCGAACGCCGCCATCGGCACTATGACCACCCAGGGCAACGGAGTGTTCACTCTGCAAATCAAGCAGGCAACCAAGCCTTCGAGCGTCAATGTCACCAGCCTATTTGGCGGATCGGCAGGGCAGGGCGTGAGCACCATTCCATAACCGAGTGCATCGTGAGTGGGAAATGAAAACTCGGCTATCCGGACGATAGTCAGCGCAAAGGCGGGGATACCGATCGCGGGGCGGCCCGAACCGATTGCCTACGACCTGTTGCTTCATCGCGCTGGATCGGACCGGGTGGAAGGCGGGTTCGACTACAAGCTGGAGTGGGTGCCCGATGAGCTGCAGTTACCGTCCCAGGAGGCGCCGCTCGCCACCGGCTTATTTCGCCGGACGGCGCGGCCGTGCGCGGGTTTCCGCAGAAGTCAGCCCGAGTCTCACATTCTCTCGCGACGGCAAGCTGCTCTACGGTATCCGCTACGAACCCGACGCCGAGATTGTGTTCTCTCTCGACATAGCCTCCTGCAGTCTCGCGGAATTCTCGAGAACGAGGAGCGCCCCTAACGCTTCACACTGGCGAGGCTGGTCTCCGTCCAAGCCGCGGCCGCACTCTGCAGCGTGAGCGCCTGCCTCGGTTCGAATCTCAGCCGCCCCTGGGATGCCTCGCGGATGTCGCGCGCGTAGAAACGCGCTTTCATGACGCCGCGGTCGCTGTGCTGCAACCCCATCAGATGCCCGATTTCGTGGGCCATCGCATACGCCAGGACGAGCGACACGGGCTGGTGTGACTCCTCCGCCAAGGTCGACAGCGGGCCGTAGAAGACTCCGGATGTGACACACCGCTCCGTGGGTGGACACGCCGTGGAATAAGCGAGCGTGTTGCGCGTGGGCTTACCCTTGTCCAGCGCGGGAGGGAGAATCTTTACCTCCAGATAACTGCCCGCCGGCGGCAGGCCGCAATGCAAGCCGCGAGTCACTTCGCAGAATGACCAGACGCTTGTCACTCCGCCTAAATCCAAGGCGCGGCCGGCTTCACGGGCGGCAGCCGTCAATTCGACGCGCGAAACACCCGCGTAATCGAACACCACGATTCTCAGCGGGCCCGGGGTGGCGCACGCGCCGGCCGCCGCCATCCAGACCATTGTGAGCGCCAACTTGTAAGTCGTCATCTTCGCTGCTCCCGGCCAAAGCGCGCAAAAGGCGGAGAAACGGGGCAGAGAAAATCAGAGGGTGGTGTACAATGTCTCCGATCAGGAGTGAGCGCGAGCCCGATGGCGGATACATGTGGAGAGGTGAGCCTGCTTCTGCGTGAGCTGCGCCTCGGCCGTAAAGACGCGCTCGGCGAGCTGCTTCCGTTGGTGTATCAGGAACTCCGCAGGGTGGCCGGCCGCTACATGCGGGACGAACGGCAGGGCCACACCCTTCAGCCCACCGCGCTGGTCCACGAGGCTTTTCTGCGACTGGTGGACCAGGACCACGCGGATTGGCAGAATCGCGTCCAGTTCTTTTTCGTCGCCGCACAGATCATGCGCCGGCTGCTTGTAGACTATGCCCGCCGCCGAGGCGCGGCCAAACGCGGAGTCGCGGTGACCTTTGATGACGGTCTGTTCGAGGGCTGCGCGGCCGGCGAGAACACCGAAGAAATCCTCGCGGTGGACGAAATTCTGTCGCGGCTGGAGGCGCTGGACGCCCGGCAGGCTCGGATCGCGGAACTGCGCTATTTTGGGGGCTTGTCGGTCGACGAAACGGCCGAGGCAATGGGCATTTCGCCGCGCACCGTGAAGACCGACTGGGCGATGGCGAAGGCCTGGCTGCGAACGCAGCTCGCGGATCGGGCCGGCGCGTGACACCGGCACGCTGGGGTCGCATCAGGGAAGTATTCGCCGGCGCGCGCGAGCGGCCGCAGTCCGATCGGGCCGCGTATCTTGACGCCGCCTGCGCGAGCGACGCCGAACTCCGCGCCGAGGTGGAAAGACTGCTCGCCGAGGATAGCGGCAGCCTGGTAAGTCCCCTGCGGCGGCGCGAATACCGGCCGGGAGACACACTCGCACACTATCGCATTGAGGGCAAACTCGGCGAGGGTGGCATGGGCCTGGTCTACCAGGCGCGCGATACACGGCTCGACCGCGCCGTGGCTCTGAAGCTTTCGAAGGCGCCGTTCTCCGCCCGATTCGAGCGGGAAGCGCGCGCCATCGCCGCGCTGAATCATCCGCACATCTGCACGCTGTACGATGTTGGACCGGACTACCTGGCAATGGAATTCGTCCAGGGCAAGCCACTGCGCGGGCCGTTACCGATCGAGGAAGCGCTGCGGCTCGGCGGGCAACTGCTCGACGCGCTCGAGTCCGCGCACCGCCGGGGAATCGTGCATCGCGATCTGAAACCGGCCAATATCCTGGTGACGAAGACCGGTCTGAAGGTGCTGGACTTCGGGTTGGCAAAGATGGAAGCGTGGCCGGCGGGGCGCGAAACGGTGACCCAGGCGGGGACGATTCTGGGGACGCCGCACTACATGTCGCCGGAGCAGGCGCAAGGCAAGGAGGTGGACGCGCGCAGCGATCTGTTCTCCTTCGGGCTGGTGTTCTACGAGATGCTCACGGGCAGACGCGCCTTCGAAGCGGATCACCCGGCGAGCGTAATTGCGGCGATTCTGGAACGGGAACCGGCCGGCCTGGAGACGATCGCGCCGGCCGGAGTGCAGCGGGCGCTGCGGCGATGTCTCGCGAAAGACCCGGCAGACCGCTGGGCGTCGGCGGGGGATGTCAAGGCGGCTCTCGAATGCGGCGTGGAGCCGGCGGCTTCCGCTCCGCGTCCGGCGCGCCGTGTGTGGCTGGCCTGGGCGGCCGCGGCGGCGCTCGCGCTGGGACTGGGGTCGTGGGCGTGGTTGCGCCACGCCGAAAGACCTGCCGATTCGCGCGTCTTTCGCCTGGAAATCCGTCCGCCGGGAGAATTTCCAATCCTCGGCGATACGGGGCTGGCGGTGTCGCCCGACGGATCGGCGGTGGTATTCCGCCCCCAATGGCCGTTCAGGCTGTACTTGCGTTCGCTGGGCTCTTCGGAAAACCGCGAGTTGCCCGGCACGGAAGGAGCGTACAATCCGTTCTGGTCCCCCGATGGGCGATGGGTCGGCTTCTTCGCGAACGGGAAGCTGCAGAAGCTCGATTTGCACGGCGGCCCCCCGGCGATCCTGGCGGATCTAGGGCCACGAATGGGCGAGCCTCCGGGCGGCGCGTGGAACCGCGAGGGGACGATCCTCTTCGCGGCCGGTAGAGCCGCGCCGCTGATGCGCATCTCATCTGGGGGCGGAACGCCGGCAGCGGTGACCAAGCTGGACTCCGGCCATCAAGAAACCGGTCACGGGTGGCCTTCGTTCCTTCCGGACGGCAAGCACTTTCTGTTTACGGCGTATGCCGCGCAACCGGCGGCCGGCGGCATTTATCTGGGGTCGCTCGACTCCCCGCGAGTGACGCGGCTGCTGCCGGACCAAAGCAACGCGCAATACGCGGCGCCCGGCTACGTCCTCTTCAGCCGCGACGGCGCCCTGATGGCGCAGCCGTTCGATACGCGAGCGTTGCAGTTCACGGGAGAAGCGTTTCCAGTGGCGGAAGACGTTTCGCCCGCATCGGCGCGCCCCGCGCCGTTTTCGGCTTCCGCCGGCGTGCTGGCCTACCGCACCGCCCTGAAATACTGCCTTCGCTGGTACAACCGGAAAGGCGACGCGACCGGTGAATTCGGTCCGCCTGGCGTCAGCGACTTCGCAATTGCGCCCGACGGGCACGCCGTGGCGGCGGAGCGGGTCGTGGACGGCGGCCACGACGTGTGGTTGATCGATCCGATTCGCGGGACCAATCTGCGGCTCACCTTCGGCGGCGGGGCGAATGTCAGTCCCCGCTGGTCGCCCGACAACCGGCAAATCGCCTTCCTCAGAAAAACGGACGGCCAGCCTACCTCGATCCGGCGCGTGTCCGTCACTGGCGCCGAGGGGGAGTTGGTAGCCCGACTGGACGGCATAGTTCTCGTGGATCAGTGGACAGCCGACGGCAAGTATGTGATTTTCGATCGCGACGTGACAGGCCACAGGGAGGTCTGGGCCGCGCCACCGGATGGCGGCAAACCGTTTGCCGTCGCGGCGGGTCCGTTCAACTGCTTGTATGGCCAAGTCTCGCCGGACGGCAAGTGGATTGCGTATCACAGCAACGAATCCGGGCGGCCTGAGATCTACGTCCAGCGTTTCCCGCCCGGGAGCGAAAGGTGGCCGGTCTCGACAAGCGGCGGCAACACCGCACTTTGGGCCGCCGGCGGCAGGGAGTTGGTGTATCGCGCCGACGCGAAGGAGTGGGCTGTCGAAATCAGGACGGCCGGCGCGAAGTTGGAACCGGGGATGCCGCAGAAGCTTTTCGATGGCCCGTCAGGTTGGATGTCCATGGACGCAGCGCCGGACGGCCGGAAATTCCTCTTCGCGGTTCCCAGTGCCGATTCCCTGCGCCAGCCCCTCACGGTTGTCGTGAACTGGCAGTCGGCCTTGAAGAAATGATTTTCGCCGATCAACAGCGCCAGGTTGGCGCCAGCCGGTGGCTAATCTCGTCTTCCAGGTCCGCCGGATCGTTCACCGTTTCGGCGGAGCCGGAACACGGTCATCTTCAGCGCTCGAAGGCGGCGCAGTCATTTAAGATATGGTGCGGAGAGGGGGACTTGAACCCCCACGAGATTGCTCCCGCTAGCACCGCAAGGTAAAACACGTGTTTTCACGGGCTTTCGTGGGTATTCAAGCTGTTGATTTCACAGAAAGCGACTATCGCTGACTATCGCCCATTTTCGATGCGATGGGCAAAGTGTGGGCACAGGCGAACACTGACGCTTTGTCCTGCGTGCCCTACTCGCAACTTCTACGCCTGCTAAGACGGAAAACATAATCAGGCGTGCCTGATGGCAGTCCGTCAGGATGAGGCGTACGCACGGCGGTCCGATCATACCGGCTCGCGGACACGTCTGCGACGCGGAACGGCGCAAAAAGTTCGTAGGGTCCTTGAATCGGAGGGCTGAGAAGAGCAGTCAAATCGACGTTTATCTGGGCTTCGAGGTCCGCCTGGAAAGGGGCTCGCTGAAGCGCATCCCGAACGCGTTCGCGATCTTCACTGGAAAGCGCCGCAAGGACTTTGTCAAGGGCATAAGCGTCGAGATCGAAACTGATCATGTGTTCTCGATCGTTGATCGAACAAGTCGATTCGACGGTCCATAAATGCTCATCGAGCTTCTGGATCAGTTGGAGATGATATTCTTCGAACGAGAAGATCATCCCCTCCTGAATACCCGCCCTGTAGGCGTGCATGCCGAAGTCAGAATAAAAGCTGAGAATCTCCGGCATTTTGAGAACGGCTGGGCTGAAGTATTTTGAGACCTCATCCCATCGCGCTTCGATTTCTGACGTCGCGATAACAAGCAGCGGCTGGGAGCGTCCGGTGTGAAACAATGACAGGTGACGAGCGTTGCAGAGCCCGTAGATCTCGCACCTTACCTCGGGATGAATCGCGTAGCTGTACGCCTGTTCGACATGAATCGAATTGACGATCTCTTCGGAAGGCTTCTTCGCATCCAAGATCATTAAAGCCCGATCATCATGGAAGAGCGTATAGTCGGGAACAATCGAAACCGGGTGTTTCTTGCTGCCAATCATGACAAAAGGGCGATTGAGCGGCTGACTTCTCTGGACACGCAGGGGGCCGGTTGGCCTGTAGCCCGCACGCCGCAAAATCGGGGCGATGATTTCTTCGCGGACGGCATCTTCCTTGAAGGTGGGGTAATCAAGAGCTGAGAAATCGAAGTCTGAAAGCATCATCATAACTGTGCGTGAAATCGGCTATGCTCTATCGTATCCGCTTTCGCGGAGAACGGCTCATGCGGAAACCGTCTATCTTTGTCAGTTCAACCTGCTACGACCTTCGACAGGTTCGGGCAGACCTCCATAGCTATTTGGAGAACGCTGGTCTTGATCCCGTTCTTTCGGAGTTCCCTTGCTTTCCCGTTGATCCTGCCTGTCCTACGGTGGAGAACTGTCGAAAGGCAGTCGAACACAGGGCGGATGTGCTTGTGCTGATAATCGGTGGTCGGTACGGCTCCACTGATGACCAGGGCCGATCAATCAGCAATCTTGAATATCTTGCGGCAAAGGCCAAGGGAATACCCATATACGTGTTTGTCATGCGGTCTCTGCTTGATATCCTCCCGGTGTGGGCCGACAATCCAACCGGTGACTTTCGAAGCGTAGCTGATTCGCCCAAGGTATTTGAGTTCATTTCTGGAATCCGAAACAGTGGCGAGAAATGGGTGTTTCCCTTCGATACGGCGCAAGACATCGTTAGCACGTTGCGGACTCAGCTATCCTACCTGTTTGCCGATGCTCTTGAACTGCGTAAGCGTGCGTCCACTTCAGGTGCGCTGTCGGAGAAATACAAGCGCGTATCTGGTACTGAGCTTCGACTACTCATCGACAAACCCGGAGGTTGGGAGTATCTTCTCTTTGGATACGCCTTAGAAAGGGAGATATCCTCACACGCTGACACCAAAAGAGACTGGGACTACGGCATATCCCTCGGGAACACCCAGTGCATGATGGCGAGTGAGTTCATGAACTATTGCAGTCACAAAGATTCGGAGGCGATACATACCGCAACATTAGCTGAGGAGGTTTGTAGGCAATCGCTTTCAAAAGCCTTCGGTCCGCGTGGCGTTCCGGGAGACCCAGACGAGATCCTTTATGCAGCCGCACGGCTGGGAGGAATCTATCGTCAGATCCTTGAATGGAAGCTATCATTTTATCGGCTGGTTATCCCTCTAGCCGTGCGGGAATTCAGGGCGGCTCAGAGCCGTCTTTGCGATCAAGTCGTTACCGATATAGAACAGTTCAGCAAGGACTACCTGCCCAAAATAACAGCGGGAATGGAAGCAGCCAAAACGGCCCGAGCTGGGGTCGTACTTGAACTTCCGTTGACACTCAATTTCACGACCCCGAACCTTCTGGAAGTTCATAAAGA
>DASZMZ010000047.1:0-7709 GCA_035551455.1 Candidatus Sulfopaludibacter sp. | reverse complement strand
GGATGCCGGAGGTTCGGACGCTGGTGCGGGAGTTGGTGGATGTGAGGGTGGTGGGCGAACGGATCGGCGCGGAGGGAGCAGGGCAGCACGACGATCTGGTAATTGCGCTGGCGCTGGCTTGCTGGAGGGCGCGGCGGCCGCGGATCGGGTATGGTCCGGGGGTGCTGCCGGGGCTTGTGCCGGGGTGAGGGAAACCAACATTATGGCCGGCCTGAATCGGTGGCGAGCATGAGAGGAATCGCGGCCAGCGCCGCGGCTGTGATCAGCACAAGAAACAGGATTCCGATGGCCGTGTCGGCGGGGCTGTTCGTATGCTTTCCCATGACACCCCTATCCATCGCGGCGCGCAGGATGGGGAAATAGGTGAGCGGCATCACGACCATCCCGAAAATAACCGAGATGTTGACGAGTTGCAGGGGGTCGACGGAGATGAGCGCGAGGATCGCCGCCAGGCACAGCGATGCGATCCATGAGATCGCAAAGACCGGTACGTCGCGGGCTTTTTGATTCTTGCCCCAGGAAAAATTGTAAAACTGGCAGAGATTGTACGCACCCGACAACATCGTCTCGACGGCCGCGCCGGCGAGGCAGGCGAGCGTGCCCAGCAGGACCGTCAGTAATCCTGCCCTGCCGAAAGGCGTCGCGATCGCGGACACAGAGGCCTCAAGGCTTTCGGGAAACGCGCCGCGCGGAAAAAATACCAGCGCGCCGATGGCCAGCAGCGCTACCGTCAGCAGCGCACCGAGGACGGACCCGAAGCTCGCGACCATGAAGTTCTCGGGCAGGTCTTTTTGGGTCCAGTCTTCTTCCAGCGCGCCCGAGGAGTAGAAATGGACCTCGTATTCCATCAGCATCGCGCTGAAAATGCCGACGGCGAAATACCAGTAGCGCTGACTCTGTCTCGCGCCGCCGAGCGAAAGCCTGGGCAACAAGCCATGCGACAGCGCGACCCAGTCGGGATGAAGCATGACGGCGGCGACGGCCGAGGCCGCCATAGTGATGCCGGCGAGACCAAAGATGCGCTCGATCCACTGGAACCGCAACAGCGCGACAACCGTGCCGAGGATGAGGGAAGACGCGGGCAGGAGCCATTTTTCCTGCAAGCCGGTCAGCAGATGCAGGATGATGGCGATGCCGCCGAGCTCGGCGGCGCAGGTGATCAGGTTGAGAAGGTTCGAGGCGATCAGCACCAGCAGTCCCAATCGCCGGCCGAGACGATCGCGCACGACAGCGAAGACCGGTTCCTTCGCCACCACGGCGACGCGGCCGCACATCTCCATGTAGACGATGATGGCGGCCGTGCCGAGGACAATCGGCCAGAGCAAGGTGTAGCGGAACGAGGCCCCGGCCTGAAGCGTGAAGACGATCTGGCCCAAATCGACAAAGCCGCCGAGGGCCGTCATGATGCCCAGGGTCACGCCCAGCAGTTTTTTCATCGTGAGGCCAGGCGCCCACCTGGCGATGTCTTCAGAGTAACCTCCAGGCTGCGTGAGCCATCTCAAAGACCAAGACTTGGACAAAGCCGGCTGCGGCTTCCGCAACACTGCCAGTGGCTTGTGTCACTGATATCGCTGCCGATCGGCACAAGCGCCGGCAGGAGTGCCGAGCCGACACCCCCTGAAGGGGATGACCGGGCGGGGCAGGCACGAGTGCCCCAATGCCGCATACATTTCATAACCGGGCATTGCATGTGGGGCGAAATGGCATTCTGCGCGCGATTGGCAATCGCGCTCGTCCTTTGATTTTGCAACAGTCCTTTGATTTGCAACAGTCCAGGCCGATTGCCAATCGGCAGGAGATTACCAATCTGCCCCACAATTCTCAAGCGCCAGGTGTGAAATTGAAATGGACTTTATTTGGGAGCTGGTCGAATGGAACAGGATAAGGATTGGAATTCCCGATGGACCCAAAAGAAGCCAGAATACCCAGGGTGGTTCTGGGTTCTGGTTGCGATCCTGGTACTCATATTGGCTGGGTTCGCATGGTTACAGTTTTTTCCGCCGGCGAGCCCCTGAAGTTTCGCGTTCGAAGTCGTCCCGTCACGGCTTCCCACTGCGCTGCGTCACTTCGTCCTTGCCCGTCTCGAAGGCGCGTGTAGCGCCGTTCACCTGCAGGACGTATGCCGTGCTATTCACAGTCGTATCGTCGTTCATACCCTGAAACTGACAGGATGGGTCACTGGCAGTGACTTGAAACCGCTGGATTAGTCCGGCGGCGCTTTTCGCTCCCCGGCGGCGGAGGAATACTTTACCGGCCAGAGGAGGGACACCCGACCGGTTTTTCGGATGAATTCCTGGTAAGCAGCGGACAGGGAATTTACGGGCCGAGGCACTTCCCGCACGTGTTCCCGTATGGATGCGGCCGGCCTGGATGTCTGCCTCACAGGCTTGATTCCATGATTGGCGGCCGCCATCCGATCACGGCAATTGGAACACCCACACCGCCGGAGCACGGTCGAGATTCTGGATTTCCGGCACCAGTGCCGTGAAACCCGTCGCCTGCGCGCCGCCGTTGCCCACGCCGACTGCGACGTACTGCCTGCCGTTCACCGTGTACGAAATCGGGGCGTTGCTCGGCACATCGGTCAGGCGCGTTTCCCACAGCAGTTTGCCGCTTTGATCGTCGTACGCGCGGAAGAACCGGTCGATCGAGCCGTTGAAGATCACGCCGCCGGCCGTATCCAGCGCGCCGCTCGACACCGGCGCGCGATGGCGCTCGGTCCACACCACTTCGCGCGTCAGCATGTTGATGGCTTCCACACGGCCGTACCTGCCGTCAGAATCCGGACGCGGCCGCACCAGCGGACGAACGCCGGTCGACAACAAGGCGCGGCCGCCGCCACCGGTCAAGGGCGCCAGATCCATGCACGCTTCCACCAGCGGGACGTACATGATTTTCGTGTTCGGATTGTACGAGCCCGGCAGCCAGCTCTTGGCGCCATCCACATGGGGACAGACAAAGCGCGTCTGCCCTTCGCCTGGCAGCGTCTGCGCATTGATGGTCTTCCTGCCGGTGACAGGATCGATTGAGGAAACGATGTTCTGCAGACCGAGATCTTTCGAGTAAATGTATTTTCCCGTCTCCGCGTCGAGAACGTCATAGGTCGCCTGCTTGCCGGACGTCATGATCACGGGGCGCACGACGCCGTTCACCGGCACTCGCGCGATCTGGCGTTCGAATACCCAGTCGAGGTCCCACTGATCATTGGGCAGGTGCTGGTAATACCAGACGAGCTTACCGGTGTCGGGATTGATCGCGAGCGTGCAGTCGGTGTAAAGGCCATCGGTCTTCACTCCCGGCCTCGCAGGCTTCGCCAGCAAAGCGGTATCGTAGGTCTGCGCGACGCCGAAGAAGGCGAGGTTGAGCGCGGAGTCATAGCTTCCGGCGATCCAGACGGACGCGCCGTTGCGCTCCTCCGCTTTGTGATCGTTCCAGGTGTCGCCGCCGGGCTCGCCAGGCTGGGCGATGGTGTTGAACCGCCACGCGAGATTGCCGGTTTCGGCGTCGAGGGCGACGATGTAGTTCTTGCCTCCAACGCGCCCGCTGGTTCCGATCATCACCTTACCTTTGGCGACCAGCGGACCGCCTGAGAGTCCGAAGCCCCTCTCCTCGGTGAGCGGCTGATCCCAGATCACCCTGCCAGTCTTTACATCGAGCGCGACGACATGCACGTCGGAGGTCCCCATGTAGACCTTGTTCCCGTAAATCGAGATGGCGCGCTTGTTGCCGGCGTTAACGCCCGGGGGCAGCAGTCTCGCATACTGCCAGAGCAGGTCGCCGGTGGCGGCGTCGAGCGCCTCGAGTTTATCGCCCGGGCTGTGCAGGAACATCACGCCGTCATGGACGATGGGCGTAGCTTCATTGGAGCCGGGGGAAAGGGTCCAGGTCCACGCGACGCGCAGGTTGTTCACGTTGGATTTCGTGATCTGCTTCAGGGGGCTGAAGCCCTGATAATCGAAACCGCGGCGCCAGGTGAGCCAATCGCCCGCGGGCGGGTTCTGCAGCAGCGCGTCGGTGACGGGAGTGATTTTGTCGAGAGGGTTCGCCTTCTTAGGCGGCGGAGGCAGTTTCACGCCGGCCGGCAGACCGCCGCCCCCGCCGCCGCGTCCTCCGGGGGGAGCGGGAATAGTCACGGAAGCGAGAGCCGCGGCGTCCGAAGCGAACTCCTTCCGGCCGGTTGCATATCCACTCTGTTGAAGCACCCAGGCGATGATTCGGGCATAGTCGGCGCCGCTGATGTTTGTGATATTGGCGCTTCCGGGATTGGCCGGCGGCATCTTCGTGCTCACATACGTGAACAAATCGGCCGCGGGCTTTCCGGCGTATTTGCCAAGAAAAGCCGCGCCACGAAGCGGAGGAGCGGAGTTGCCGTCATCGACGTTCGGGCCGTGGCAGCCGGCGCAGTTCCGCTCATATGCGGCTTTGCCGGCGACCGCTTGTGCCGATGTGAAGAGTGCCTCGCCGGGCGGAACGGCGCCGCGTCCCTGGCCCGCGGGCGCCTGGGCGTAGAGGTTTGCGGATGACGCAGCCGCGAGTAATACAAATAAGCCTGCAGAGAGCACCACCCGCCATCCGTTCTGAGGATTGGCCGTTGGCATCGTTGTTGTCATCGCGGAAAGTTCCTCCTCCATGCCGAGCGTCACCCGCAGCTTAGTCCTCGATTTCGCAAATACGATCACGTTTCGCGGCGAACGAAGAGCCGGGATGAATCCCGGCCCGGCACCCCTGAAGGGGATGCCGGGCGCTGCGGCAGGAGTGCCCCGCGCCACGAGGCGCTCGCAATACGTGACCGAACTTCTGAACTGAGTACTTAGCTGGCCGGTACCTGCGAAATTGTACTACCGAATTCCGGCGGGCGCTCGGGCGGAGCGCTACCGTCGCCACTCGGTGCGACACACAAAAACCTGTGGGCGGTTAGCGACGCCTTGAAAGGGAGTCCGGAACCCGTGAGGAAGAGGGCGCGGACGGGACGCTGCGCCCACGCAGTCAGGCTCCCGTGAGATGAGAGCAGTAAGCTGTCGAGCTGGCGCCGACGCGGCCTAATACATCCGTAGCGGATATATTATACGAATCGAGCAATGCGACCCTGGCTGACGGCTTATCGCTGACAGCCAGAGATCGCTACGATTGCTTCTCGTGTGTGGCTATTTCACGCTGGCGACGGAGATGGTGTCGCCTTTCAGTGTGCCGGAGACCGTCACGTTCTTGCCGGCGAATGGAACGATCTTCGCCTGGTCGGCGATCTTATAAATCTTGCCGTCCGGCGCTACCAATACGGCCGGAGAGCCGCCTTTGATGCACTTCTGGGCACACTCCGAATCGTTCTTCATTTCGGGTTTGCCCGCGCACATGGTGTCTTCCACGAAGCCTCTGAAATCCGCTGCCAACATGCTGCCGGCGAGGCCGAGAGCCAGAGCTGCCAACGCGGTCGTTTTCTTCATGTATGTTCTCTCCTTGAGCGATGTTCCTGATGGCTCAAATCAAATATAACCCCGTAAGGGATTTTTTATCCTGCGGTGGATGTGTTTGAGCATACATATTTTCGAGCTACGGCAGCGGATTGGCGAGAGGCTTCAGCTCGGCCGGCGCGGGATAGCGGTCCACATTCAAAGCCATCGAGACCATGCTGTACCAGCCGGTGAGGCCGATGATATCCACTACGCCTTTTTCGCCGAAGCGCGTCTTCGCGGCGGCGAAGGTGGCATCGCTGACCTCATGGGTTTTCAGCAGCTCGACGATAAAGTTGTACGCAGCCGCGAGGTCGGGATCCATGCCGGCGGGGCGTGTTCCATCCGCGATAGCATTGACGATCGCGGGACTGACGCCGGCCTGCAGGGCGGCGCGTTTGTGGGCGTTCCATTCGAACTGCGCTCCCCAGAAGCGCGCGGTCACGATGATGATCGTTTCGAGCGCTGGTTTCGGCAACCCGGCATGAAAGCGCATGGAAGCGCCGAACTGCTGGGCGAGATCGCCCATTTCCGGACTGCGCAGCAGGACGTTGAACGGGCCGCCGAGATTCTGGCGTTCGCCGCTGAGCAGATGATCGATCATGGTCTTCTGTTCGGGCGTCATCTGGTTATAGGTGAGCGGCTGAAAGCGTCCGCCGACAAGGCCGAGATTCTCTTTTGTGGCGCGCGTTGGGGTCTGCGCGAGCGCGAGAGTGAGGCAGGCGAGGCCGCCGAGAAGGAGTGGAATCCGCATCATTATTTTTACCGCCAAGGCGCCCTGGTTTTTACCGGCGCCAACGCGCCGTGCCTGCCAGTGTATTCCAAATTTAACCGGGCGGGCCGATAAGTATAGGAAAATAGCCTTTACTCCATGCAGTCTTACGACCTGATCGTGATCGGCTCCGGGCCGGCGGGCCAGAGGGCCGCCATCCAGGCCGCCAAGAATGGCAGGAAAGTCGCGCTCATCGAAAAACGGGACGTGATCGGCGGCGTGTGCATCAACACGGGCACGATTCCAAGCAAGACGATGCGCGAGGCCGTGATTCACTTCTCGGGCTTCCACTACCAGGGCATCTACGGAATGAACTATCGGGTCAAGGAGAAGATCTCCATGGCCGACCTTTCGTTTCGCGTGCAGTATGTGATCCGGACCGAGATCGATGTGACGCGCGCGCAGCTTTCGCGCAATAACATCGAGATGCTCACGGGGCAGGCGAGCTTTGTGGATTCGACGCACGTCGACGTGGCCAATTCGCGCGGCACGAACCATCTCGACGCGCCGGTGACGATCATCGCCACCGGCACCAAGCCCGCGGCTTCGCCGAACGTTCCGACCAATGGCGAGAACGTGATTGACAGCGACCAGATTCTCTCGATGACCGATATGCCGCGCACCCTGATCGTGGTGGGCGGCGGCGTGATCGGCGTCGAGTATACGTGCATGTTCGCGACGCTTGGGGTGCGCGTGATTCTGGTCGAGAAGCGTCCGCGGCTGCTGGAGTTCGCGGATTCGGAAATGGTGGAGGCGCTTTCCTACCACCTGCGCGACAGCCGCGTGACCATGCGGCTCAATGAAGAAGTGGAAAGCGTGGATGCGTCGAATGGCTGTGTCACGGCGAAGCTGCAGAGCAAAAAGAAAATCGTCGGCGACGCTCTGCTTTACGCGGTGGGCCGCCAGGGCAATGTGGACGAGCTGAATCTCGCCGCGGCCGGCATCCAGGCGGACGCGCGCGGGCGCATCAAAGTCGACGCGGACTACAGGACCAGCCAGCCGAACATCTTCGCCGTCGGGGACGTGATCGGATTCCCCAGCCTGGCGTCCGTTTCGATGGAGCAGGGGCGAATCGCGGCGGGGCGCGCGTTCGGTGTGCCGCTGCAATCGCAACCGGCGTTTTATCCGTATGGCATCTACACGATCCCCGAGATTTCCTTCATCGGGAAAACGGAAGAGCAATTGACCGATGAAGACGTGCCCTATGAAGTCGGCGTGGCTTATTATCGCGAGATCGCGCGCGGACAGATTCGCGGAGATACCACGGGCCGGCTCAAGCTGATCTTCCATCGCGAGACGCGGCTGCTGCTGGGCGTGCACATCATCGGCGAGGGAGCCTGCGAGCTGCTTCATATCGGGCAGGCCGTGATGGTGCTCGGCGGTAAGGTGGATTACTTCGTCGAGAATGTGTTCAATTATCCGACGCTTGCGGAGTGTTATAAGGCGGCGGCGTTTAACGGCCTGAACAAGTTGTCGCGATTTTAGAATCG
>DASZMZ010000046.1:0-4086 GCA_035551455.1 Candidatus Sulfopaludibacter sp. | reverse complement strand
GTCCGGTGGCTTCGTTGCGTCCGAGCGATCCGCCCAGACTGATGGGTTTGCCGGTGACCACACCGTGAACCGGATAGCCTTTGGTCATGCTGAAGGTATCCATGATCCAGGCCATGATTTGCGGAGTGGTATAGACGTCGGGCGCCGGGATGTCTTTTTCCGGTCCGATGAGGGGCAGAATGCCGGTGGCGTACCGGCGCGAAAGGCGTTCCAGTTCACCCAGCGAGAGAGCTTTGGGGTTGCAGGTAACGCCGCCTTTGCCGCCGCCGAAGGGGATATTCACGACAGCGCATTTCCACGTCATCCAGGTTGCCAGCGCCTTCACTTCGTCCACAGTCACATTGGGGTGGAAGCGAATGCCGCCTTTGGCGGGACCGCGCAGGGTGCTGTGCTGCACGCGGTATCCTTCGAAGCGAACAATTTTTCCGCTATCCATGCGGACCGGGACGCTAACTGACAGGATGCGTTCCGGATACTTGATCATGGCCCGCACGTTTTCTTCGAGATCGAGCGCATTTGCCGCCAGATCGAAGTTTTCCAGTGCGACTTCGTAAGCGTTCTTTTCGGCTATCGAGGTAGCTAACATGGCCGCCTTCTTTCGGTGTTTCAGACCTGATTTGAACCGTTACAGCCCGAATGATAGTCCCGCGCAGGCACCACGTCAAGGGGGTGTTTGACGGTCCGGTTAACGCTGGTACAGGTCGACGAGGGTTTTGAGGCGTTGTCCCATGGCCGGCGTCAGTTGGCCTTCGCGGAGACGCCACCGCCAATTGCCGCTGGGCACCGACGGCGTGTTCATGCGGGCTTCACTGCCGAGGCCCAGGACGTCTTGCGCCGGGAAGACAGCGGTGTTGGCGACTGAGGCGATGGCAGCGCGGATGAGAGTCCAGTTCATCTCGGCGCCGCGGGTGTTCAGGTAGGCGCGGGCGCGGGCTTTTTCCCGGCGGACGTCGGCAGCACTGCGTGTGCTGACGCCACCCTCGCCGTTCCACCACCCCATGGTCGTGTCGTTGTCGTGGGTGCCGGTGTAGACGACGAGATTGCGGGGGTAGTTGTGGGGCTGAAACGTGGGCGCCTGCGGATCGTTTCCGAAGGCGAACTGGAGGACGGCCATGCCGGGGAAATGGAACTCGTCGCGGATCGCCTCGACTTCGGGCGTGATGACGCCGAGGTTTTCGGCGACGATGGGTAGCGGTCCTAAGGCTGATTCGAGAACGCGGAAAAGATCGGAGCCGGGCCCCTTCACCCACCGGCCATTGACGGCGGTCGGTTCGCCCGCCGGCACTTCCCAGTAAGCTTCGAAGCCGCGGAAATGGTCCATGCGGACTACGTCGAACATGCGGAAGGCGGCCCGCATGCGATCTATCCACCAGTGGTAGCCGGTGGCGGCGATGCGGTCCCAACGATAGACGGGATTGCCCCAGAGTTGTCCGGTAGCACTGAAGTAATCGGGGGGGACGCCGGCAACAGCGAGGGGGCGGCCCTGGTCGTCGAGTTGGAACAGGTCGGGATTGGCCCAAACGTCGACGCTGTCCTGAGCGACGTAGATGGGCACATCGCCCATGATGCGGATTCCCAGCGAGGCGCAGTATTGGCGAAGAGCATCCCACTGGCGGAAGAACTCGAATTGGAGGAACTTGTGATAGGCGACCGCGGCGGGGTCTGGTGTTGCGCCGGCGGGCCACTCGGTCCAGGCGACGCCTCCGTGGGCCTCTTTCAGGGCCATGAAGCGGGCGTAAGGCTCGAGCCATGTTTCATTTGCGGCGACAAAGGCATGGAAATCGGCGCCGGGGGAAAAGCGCTCGAAGGCCTGACGAAGAAGCCGTTGCTTCCAGGGCATGACGGCTTGAAAATCGACGGTTCCTTCCGGGAAGCCCGGGGACTCGGCGTCCGGCAGGCTGATGAGTAGGGGATTACCGGCGAAGGCCGAAAAGAGCTGATACGGCGATTCACCGTATCCTGTGGGCCCGAGCGGCAAGACCTGCCACAGGCGCTGTCCGGCAGCGTGGAGCCAATCGGCGAAGCGATAGGCGGATGGTCCCAGTTCGCCGACCCCATTGGGACCGGGCAGGGAGGTGGGATGCAGCAGGATTCCGGACGAGCGCGGTAAGTTCACTATTTAATTCTGCGAGAAACTCTGTCTCCTGGACACTATACCTCTTAGGATATATGCGTCTCGCCGTACTTTTCACGGTTTGCGGGATGGCGTTCGCTCAAGCGCCAGACCCGGCCTATGAGCCACTCTCGCGGGCGTATGAAGCGCTGCGTACGAAGGACTACGACGCGGCAGTCGCCGGCTTCCTCAAGGGAATTGAGGCAGCGCCGGGACGTGCGTCCATCCATAAAGACCTGGCGTACACGTACCTGAAGATCGGCGAGAACGAACTGGCCCGTGGGGAGTTCGGCCGGGCTATGGAGATTGAGCCGTCCGACATCCAAGTGGCCATGGAGTACGCCTTTCTTTGTTACGAGACCAAAGAGCAGGCGCAGGCGCGGCGGATCTTCGATCGAATTCGCAAGACGGGAAACGCCACCGCGGAGCAAGCCTTCCAGAACATCGACAAGCCGCTGGCTGAGGGGATTGAGCGCTGGCGGACGGCGATCGGCATGGGCAGCGACACGTTCAGCGCCCATTTCGAACTGGCGCGACTGGCCGAGCAGCGGGACGATCTGGGTCTGGCTGCGGAGCATTACGAAAAGGCCTGGCGGCTGCTTCCGGACCGGCGTTCGGTACTGGTGGATTTAGGCCGGGTGTGGAAGGCGATGAATCGGACGGAGAGTGCGGGTGCAGCGCTGCTGGCCGCGTCGCGGGGCGGGGAACCGCGCGCCGCCGAAATGGCGCGGGAGTTACTACCGGATCGGTACCCTTATGTAAGCGAGTTCCGGCAGGCAATCGAATTGGACCCGGGCTGCGTAGAGCTAAGACGCGAACTGGCCTATCTGCTGCTCCGCATGGACAAATCGGCGGATGCAGAAGCGGAATTCGCGAAGATCACGCAAATTGCACCGGACGATCTGCTATCGGCGACGCAGTTGGGCTTTCTTCTGTTCGCGCGCGGCGACCGGGCGGCCGCAATGCCTCTTTTCGAGCGGGTCCTGGCGGGAAACGACGAGGAGTTGGCCAATCGGGTCCGCGCCGTGCTGCGCATGCCGCAGGTGCTGAAGGGTCGACCGGCCTCGCCCGAGCCCATATCCAACGATGCCAAGTTGATGGCCGAACGCAGCATCAAGGCCGGGTATCTTAAGGATGCCCTCAAATACCTGCAAGTGGCGCATGAGGCGGACCCCGGCGATTTCCAGGTGATGCTGCGGCTGGGCTGGACCTACAACATTTTGCGTCAGGACCAGACAGCGGAGCAGTGGTTCAACCTGGCGCGTAAGAGTCCGGATTTCAAGATCGCGTCTGAAGCGGAAGAGGCGTGGCGCGGTTTGAGGCCGGGTCTGCAACAGTTCCGCACCAGCGTCTGGTTCTATCCTTTGTTCTCGAGCCGCTGGCACGACGTGTTTTCGTATGCCCAAAGTAAGACTGAGATGCGGACGGATCTTCCGCTGGTGCCTTACGCGAGTGTCCGGTTCGTGGGTGACACGCGACTGGCGACGGGAATCAACAGTCCTCAAAATCTGTCGGAGAGCTCGGTAATTTTGGCGCTGGGCGTGCGAAGTGTGCCCTGGCACCGAGTGACTTTTTGGGTGGAGGGTGGCTGGGCTCTGAGTTACGTGAATGGACATGCTTTACCGGACTATCGCGGTGGTTTCGCGACCAGCCGGGGAATCGGCACGACGCTCGCGGGAGAACGGCGGGGCTTGTTCGCCGATACGAGCATCGACGGGGTATTCATCAGCAGGTTTGGGAATGACTTTCTGGTCTACGACCAGTCGAGAGCGGGGTATACCTTCGGTCCCCAGACGCTGCGCGGCCAAATCTACTGGAATGCCAACATCACCCTGGATATCCGCTCTCAATATTGGGCCAATTTCGGAGAAACAGGCCCTGGACTGCGATTGCGCCACAGCTCGATGCCTCCGTCCATGTACGTGACCCTAAATTTGTTGCGGGGCGCGTACCTGATCAACGCCGGAAATCCG
>DASZMZ010000045.1:0-19544 GCA_035551455.1 Candidatus Sulfopaludibacter sp. | reverse complement strand
GGCTCATTCTTCGATGAGAATATGCTTTCGTCGCGCTGAAGCGCAGTACAATACAAGGAAAATGGGTGTCCGCCGAGTTGCCGCCTGGGCCGCGCTGTCCGGCATTGCCGCGATCGTAGCGCTATTCGGGCAGGTGAACATTACGCCGCGCGCCAAGCCGGAACCGGAAGCAGCCAAACTGCCTCCGTCGAACATCCGCGTGGACTCCAATCTGGTGCTGGTGCCGGTTTCAGTTTGCGATCCCAACAACCGTCCAGTGACCGGGCTGGAAAAAGAACACTTCAAAATCCTGGACGACAAGGTGGAGCAGACCATCACGCATTTCGCGATGGAGGATGAGCCGCTGGCCGTCGGCCTGGTCTTCGATATCAGCGGCAGCATGACGAATAAGATCCGCCGCTCGCGCTTGGCCGCGTCGGCGTTTTTCCGGACGGCCAATCCCGAAGACGAGTTTTTCTTGGTCGAATTCAACGACCAACCCAGGCTCGTCGTTCCCCTGACAAACAACTACGAGGAGATTCAGAATCAACTTACGTTCGCTCCGTCTCAGGGCCGGACGGCGCTGCTGGATGCCATATTCCTGGCGCTCCACGAAATCAAGAAGAGCAAGTTGCAGCGCAAGGCGCTGCTAATTGTCTCCGACGGCGGCGATAATTCCAGCCGCTACACCGAAGGGGAAGTGCGCAACCGGGTGCGCGAAAGCGACGTGCTGATCTATGCGCTGGGGATTTTCGAGCCGGAGGGATCGCGCGGCCGATCCCCGGAGGAACAGACCGGTCCGGGACTGCTCAACGACATCTGCGAACAGACCGGCGGCCGTCATATCCCGGTGAACGACCTTGCCGAGATGCCCGACATCGCGGCGAAGATCGGAATTGAACTGCGCAATCGCTACATGATCGGCTTTACCCCCACCGATACCCAGCGGGACGGCCGCTACCATCACGTGCAGGTAAAAGTGATTCCGCCTCACGGGCTGCCTGCGCTGAAAGCATCGTGGCGGCTGGGCTACTACGCAAAGTAGCGAGTTGCGAGGTAGTGGCCGGCGTTACCGCGCCGTCGCGGATTTTGCCTTATGCAGAGCTTGGATCACAGCGGCCGTCGAGTGGTCTAGCGGCTCTTCACCGGACACCACCAGATCGGCATACTTGCGCGTGGGGTATACGAACCACTCGGCCCCAGGCAGGACGGTGCGCGCGTATTGGTCGCGAACGGATTCCGGCGTGCGGCCGCGCTCGGCTACATCGCGGCGAAGGCGGCGATCGAAGCAGACATCGGGATCGGTCTGGACGAAGACTTTGGTGTCCAGGATATTGCGCAGTTCCTCCCAATAGAATACGAAGAGGCCTTCGACAATCACGAATTCGTGCGGCTCGATCATGCGCGTGCCGGGCAGGCGTGTATGCTCCGCGAAGGAGTATACCGGCTCCTCGAAGGCACGGCCCTCGGAGAGATCGCTCAAGTGCTCATGGAGCAATTCCCAATCCAGCGCATCGGGATGATCGAAGTTGGTTTTGGCCCGTTCCTCCAGAGGGAGATGGCTGATGGCGCGATAGTAAGAATCCAGCGAAACGATGGAAGTGCCGGGAAGTCTCAGGCAAAGCTGCCGCGCCAACTCGGTTTTTCCAGAACTGGACGGACCGGCAATGCCGATGATGTGTGGTCTCATTGGTCGGACGGGGGAGTCACTCTAGTTTCGCATATTCGCCGTACGGCCTCCAACAATCCGTTGATGGTGAATTCGACGGCCTGGATCGTGACGTCGATTCCCAATTCGCGCGCCGTCTGACTGGTGATGGGTCCGATGGAGGCGACCGGTACGCCGCGCAGTGAATCCGCGCCGGCAATCGCAGCGAAATTGCGGACCGTCGAGGAGCTGGTGAAAGTGATGCAGTCGCACGCCAATCGGCCGTCGACGGTGCGTGGAATAGCCGCCTCGCTCTCCGGCTGAACGGTGCGATAGGCTTCCACCACATCGACGTGCGCGCCGCGCCGCGTCAGTTCCGACGGCACCAAGTCGCGGGCCACTGCCGCGCGAGGCAGCAGGACGCGCTTGCCGCTCAACTCCTGACCTTCGAAGGACTCCAGCAGACTCTCCGCCACATACTCCTTGCCCATCAGGTCCACCTTCAGATGGAGGGCTTCCACTGCGGCGCGCGTGGCCGGGCCGATGGCGCAGATGCGGGCGCGCAGACCACGGAGATCACCGGCCGAACGGTCCAGCCGATCGACGAAATGGTGAACGCCGTTGGCGCTGGTGAAGATCAAATAGTCGTACGAGGAGAGCGTTGCGAGCGCCGCGTCGAGAGGCCCGTAATCCGAAGCAGGCCGGATTTCGATTGCAGGGATCTCGATCACGGCCGCGCCCAGCGCTTGCAGTCGCGCGGTGAGCGACCCGGCCTGGCTGTGGGCGCGTGTCACCACGATGCGCTTGCCGAAGAGCGGCAGCCGCTCATACCAGTCGAGTTTCTCGCGTAGACGCACCACTTCACCGACCACGATGGTGGCCGGCGGCTTCATCCCGTGCTGGTCGATCAACGCGGGTAGCGTGGCGAGCGTTCCGGTGAGCGTTTCCTGGTCGGGACGCGTGGCCCAGCGGACGGCCATGGCGGGAGTTTCGGGAGAGCGGCCGCGTGCCATCAGTGCGCGCGCGATGTCGGGAAACGTGGTGAGTCCCATGAAGATCACCAGCGTTTCGGACATCCCGACTTTGTCCCAATCGATGGACTCCACCGCGTGGCCGGTCACGAAAGTCACGGCCGACGTGTGCTCCCGGTGCGTCAACGGCACTCCCGTATAGGCCGCGATGCCCAGCGGAGTGGTTACGCCGGGAACAACCTCAAACGGAATGCCGGCATCGGCCAGGGCTTCGGCCTCCTCGCCGCCGCGTCCGAAAATGAACGGGTCGCCGCCCTTTAGGCGCACCACTGTGAGTCCTCGGCGCGCGCGCTCGATCAATAGCGTGCAGATCTCTTCCTGCGTGAAGGCGTGGGCCGACTTTTTCTTGCCGACGTAGAGGCGCTCGGCGGAGGGCGGGGCCAAATCCACCAGAGCGTCGGCGGCCAGATGATCGTAAAGCACCGAGCCGGCCGACTGGAGAAGCTGCCGGCCTTTGACCGTGATGAGTGAGGGATCGCCTGGACCCGCGCCAACCAGGTAGACCGTACCGGGTTTCATAGCGCGTCAGGAGTAGACGGTGTCCAGAATCTGCCGCGCGCCCTGTTCCAGCAGCGCCGCACCGAGACCGCGGCCGAGCGCTTCGGCATCGGACACGGCACCGTCCGCATTGGCGCGAATGATTTCGCTTCCATCCGGCGATGCTACCACGCCCAACAGATGGATCGTGTCGCCTTCCACCGTGGCATAGGCGCCGATGGGCACCTGACAGCCGCCGCCCAACGCTGCCAGCACGCCGCGCTCAGCCATCACCGCCGCGTGCGATTCGGCATGATCCAGCGCCGAGCAGGCGTCGAAGCCTGCGCCCGAGGCGCGCGTCTCGATGGCCAGCGCTCCCTGTCCCACAGCGGAACACATCACTTCGGCGTCCAGAATCTCGGCGATGCGGTCGCCCCAGCCCAGCCGCTTCAGGCCGGCGGCGGCCAGCAGGATCGCGTGGTACTGGCCTTCATCCAGCTTGCGCAGGCGGGTGTCCAGATTGCCGCGCACGGATTCGATTCGCAGATCGGGCCGCAGCTTGCGCAATTGCGCGCTGCGCCGCAGGGAACTGGTGCCGACCAGAGCGCCGTGCGGCAGGTCGGCCAGTCGCTTGCCGATCACGGCATCGCGCGGATCTTCGCGCTGTGGAACCGCGGCCAGCACGAGTCCGGAAGGCAGTTCGGTGGGCAGATCCTTGAGGCTATGGACCGCGAGATCGGCGCGCCCGTCCAGCAGCGCCTCTTCGATTTCCTTGGTGAACAGGCCCTTCGTGCCGACCTTCGCCAGGGGCACGTCGGTGATCTTATCGCCCGTGGTCTTGATAATTTCGATGCGGCATTGGTGTCCGGCAGCGGCGAGTTGCGCCTCCACCCAATGAGCCTGCCAAAGTGCCAGTTGCGAACCGCGCGATGCGATAACGAGCATGATCAGTCCTGAAGGTGAAACGCCTTTCTGATGGCGGCGACCACGTGTGCGCCCTCGGGCTGCCCGGCGTGGTTGCGCAGTTCGGAAATGGGACCGTGGGCCACTTTATTGATGATGCCGCGCGTCAGCATTTCGAGCGCCTGCTCCTGCTCGGCCGAGAACGGGCCGAACTTGCGGCGGACTTTTTCGAGTTCGCCGGCCCGGATCTGTTCCAGTTGCTCCTGCAGGCTGACGATGGTCGGGGTCACCTCGGCCACTTTGAGACGCGCCATGGTCCGATCGACTTCGTCGGCCACGAGCGCTTCGGCATGCTCGGCTTCCTTGGCGCGCTCGCGCAGATTGGAGTTGACCACTTCCTGAAGGTCGTCGATATCGTACAGGAAGATGTTGTCGATCTGGTTGACGGTGGGCTCGATATTGCGCGGCACCGCGATATCGATCAGGAACATCGGCTTGTTCCGGCGCGCGCTGATGACGCGCTGCATCTCTTCTTTATGCAGGATGTAGTGCGGCGCTCCCGATGACGTGATGACGATGTCCACTTCCGGCAGCATGCTCACAAAGCGGGTGTATTCGACCGGCGTGCCCTGGAATAGATTGGCCATATCCACGGCGCGTTGATGCGTGCGGTTGGTGACGAAGACGTGGGAAACACCGGAGCGGCGCAGGTGGCGCGCGGCCAGTTCGCTCATCTTGCCGGCGCCCACAATCATGATGGTTTTGCCGGAGAGCGAGCCGAAAATCTTGCGAGACAGTTCCACGGCCGCATAGCTCACCGAGACGGCCATCTGGCCGATGCCGGTCTCTGAGCGTACACGCTTGGCCACGCTGAAGGTGCGTTCCAGCAGGCCGTCCAGCCAGCCGCAGAGACTGCCGCAATTCTTGGCGGCGGCATACGCTGTCTTGAGTTGGCCCAGAATTTGCGGTTCACCCACCACCATGGAATCCAAACTGGCGGCGACCCGGAACAGGTGGTGGATGGCTTCCTGCCCCTCATGACGGTAAAGGTGCGGCTCGATATCGCCGGGACTCACGGCTTTGTGATCGGAAATAAAGGAATCGACAATGGCCTGCGGATCCACGCCATCCTCGGTAGTGACGGTGATTTCCACGCGGTTGCAAGTGGAGAGGATCACCGCTTCGGAGACGCCCTTTCGGGACTTCAGATTCTGTAGCGCGGCCGGCAGTGAGTCTTCGCGAAAAGCGAGACATTCGCGCACCTCGACGGGTGCGGTCTTGTGACTCACGCCAGTGATCAGCAGCTTCATTTCAGCAATATGGCGCCAAGCCGGGCATGAGCAGCCCAGGTAAGCGCGGAAAATCCGAAAACCGTAACGGTCATGATGGCAGCCTTACGTCCGCGCCATCCGGCGGTGGTGCGCAGGAAAACCAGCACCATGTAGATACCCCAGGTAAAGAACGAGATGGCGATCTTAGGCTGGCCGATCCAGTCCGATTTCAATTCGATAAAGGCCCAGGTGCTGCCGGCGATCACGCCTAAAGTCATCAGCACGAAGCCGGAGGCCATGGACTTGGAGATCAAATCGTCCAGGGTGCCGAGGGCGGGCAGCCGGTAGTAGAACTTGCGCGGCTTCTTGGCTTTCAGCTCGCGCTCCTGGAACAGGTAAAGCACGGAGGCCACGGCGGTGAGCAGCAGGGCCGCGATGCCCAGCAGCACCAGCACAATGTGGACGGTCAGCCACGTGGTGCGCACAATCGGGCTGGACCAGGCGCTGACCGGGTTGCCCATGGTAGCCACCAGCACCGCCACAAAGACCAGCGGGAAGATGAAAACGCTCAGGCTTTCCAGTTTGTAGCGCCAATGTACGAACAGATAAACCACCACCACCAGGAAGGCGCACATCGACAGCGTCTCGTAGAAGTTGGTGATAGGACAGCGGTTATTGACGATGCCCTCTTCCACGATGGAGACGAAATGGAAGATGGCGCCCACGGTAAACGCACCCAGCGCCACGCGGAAAAGGTGTTCCCGCCGGCGAACCAGTGTAAGGATGGCGTGTAGCAGCCCCAGGGAGTACAGCGCGGCGGCTACGCGCAGCCAGATGACGCTCATTTCAGCCATGGACGATCCGGTAACGTAAAGTCTTAAATTCCATTATATAGCGTGAGTTTCCGACTATTCCTCGCCGCGTGTGGGGGTATCTGCGCACTTTGGGGTGGGGGGAGGCGCCTTCTGCCGGATATTCCAACAGATGATGCAATCGACGCCGTTCTCCAACTCGTAGTCGAAGTCGGCCATTGCCCGAAAGAAGACCTCCTCGCACTCCGCGTTATGCAGTTCGATGCACAAATTGCGGACTCTGGGCAGCCACTCCAGAGGGGGATTCCCGAATAGCATCCGTTCCGCGCACTCGATATCGATCTTGAGCAGGTCCACGGTCCCGCCGCCGCCCATTTCGATCAGGTGCTGCATGTCCCAGGCTTGAACGTCTCCCACGGTCCCTTCGACGGGCTTGGCTACTTCCGTACCCCATTCCATCTTTCCCTTGATCAGGCGAAGTGTTGTGCATTCGTCCCACACTGCACCGTGCAGAAGCAGGACGCGGTCGCCGTATGGCGCCAGATTGGCTTTGCATAATTTCAGGTTGTCGCTGTCAGGCTCCACGGCCACCACGCGCGCCTTGGGGAAATTGCTGAGGAAGTAAGCGGCGGAGATCCCGGTATTGGCACCCAAATCCAGGATCAGCGAAACGTCTTTCAGCCCACACAGGCGCAGGTAGCCGTCATCCATGAAGATCTGGTCGAACACCAGCATGTCGCTGCTGCCGCGCAGGCGGAATTTGAGCGGATGGTCAACATCGGGAGGGCGCACCCACCATTCCGCCGGCTCGGGCTGCGCCGGGTTCAGGCGAGTACGGATAGCGATGAAGATCCCCTGCAGGCTGGCGCGCAGTCCCAATTCGCGCCTTCGCTTGTTCATTCGCTTGGCGCGATTCCACGCCTCGGATAGGGATCCCATGGGCTCATTTATTGTACCGTCGAGCTTCAGGCACGAGCGTGCTCGATGAGCTTGCCGGCCGCGACCCGGTTCTCGAAAAAGCCGCCGCGCTATTGCTGTCCTCCGGCCGCTGACCAATGGGAGTGGATGACGCGCCACCCCTCGCCTGTCTTGCGATACACCTGCGTGGCGTAATAGCGGGTGGTGTCGCCGCCCATGTGCCGCACCAGGGTGTAGGTCAATACGGCTGCGTCGCCCGCCATCTGCACTTTCGAATCCGCCATCTCGTAGGTATCGAAGAGCGGGCGGCCGCGATAGCCATTGAACAGCTCTTTGACCGCCGGCAGTCCGTCCAGCCGCTTGCTGGTGATCACGTGAAAGTAAGTGATCTCCGGGGCGGAGATGGCCAGGGCCGGATCTGGATCGCCTTTCTGTAATCCGTCCAGAGCCTTGCGTTCCAGCGCGAGAATCTCGTCGCTATCGGCGGCCGAAGCGAAGCAGCACAACGCCACGGCCAACATCAGCGTCTTCATATATTCGGAGTGTACGCTCTTTTATGGAGTAGTACAGCCCCGAGCCTGCTACTTCTTCCTCACTTCCAAGTCGACCGGGCGCGCCACCGATTGGACGGCCGGGTCGTAGTATTCGTACACGCGCGATTGAAAGGTGCGCGCGCGAATGGGGTACTTGGCGCGCAGCCGGAACGACAGTTTCACGGTGCTGCCGGCCGCCAGTGAATCGAAGTAGAGAATCGCCTGCGTGGCCGTCTGCGTGAACTTCTCCAGACGCCCGCTCTTCTGCCCCGCGCTCTTTTCCTGGTACGCCTGCAAGTCCTCGCTCAGCAGGTCGAAGCCCGGAGGGATCCCCAAATCCACCATCACCATATTCGCTGACTTGGTCAAATTGTTGCGGACGGTCGCCGTGGCGGTGGCAACATCGTCCTGCGCCAGTCGCGTGCGGTCGTAGGAAACCGTGATCGAGAGCGGCTCGCTGGCCGGCTTCTCCGTCCACGGAATGAAGTAGCGTCCGGCGATCTGGTAGGCCAATCCGCCCTTGCCGGTAAACCGGATCTCCACGTTCTGCGCCGCCTTGGCATCGGCGTTCTTGAAGACGAACTGATGCAGCAGGTCGTTATTCTCCGGTGTCAGCGTGAGTTGCTGAACGGGCTTGCCGTTGAGCGAGATCTCGACGACGCCGCGCACGTCCGCCGCGCCTTTCTCGGTGGAAAGCAATAGAGCGCGCAGGGCCATGATGGTGGATTGCGTGCTGCCCCATGCGCCGGTCGCGTCCTTCTTCGATGCGATCCATACCAGAGCCTTGCGCGACGCCTCCGAAGCCTGTCCCCACTTGAGCAGCGCCTGCACGGCGAGTCCCGTGGTCTCGACCGCGGCGCTGTCGCCCGTCGCATAGACGCTCGTCTCCTGCGCCGTCCACCAGACCTTGTCGTCTTTCTCGGTGCGCGCGTCGAGCAGCAGTTGCATGGATTCGCGGATGAAATCGCGATCCTTCCCGTAATCGGCGGCGAAGTTGGCGATCACCGCCAGCGTATACGCGTCGAGCTTCCCGCTCATGTGCTGCGCCACGTACTGGCGCGCCTTTTCCACGGCCGGTCCGCGATAGCCGGTGTTGCCCAGCGCCCAGCCCAGGTACGCCGTGATGCGGGTCACGTCCGTGTTGTAGCGGTTGGTTGCGCCCTCGTTAATGAAGTTGGCGTCGGGCTTCCAGCTTCCGTCGGCCTGCTGCTGCCCGGCCAGCCACTGTTGCGTGCGTTCGATCAGTTTCGGATCCACGTCGTGCACCTTGGCCATATCTGAGAATTCCATCAGCCCGTACGCCGTCAGAATCTTGTTGGCCGGCGGATTGCCGAACCACGAGAAGCCGCCGCCCGGCACTTCAAACGTCAGCAGCCGCTGATAGCCGTTGGCGATGAAGCCTTCCGCCTTGGCGTGAACCTCGGGAGTGAGCTTCTTGGTGCGCTTCATGTAATCCAGCGCGAGCACGTTGGGATAGGTGCTCGACGATGTCTGCTCGAAACAGCCGCCCGGCATGCGCAGAATGCTGTCCATGCCTTCGATTACCTGGCTCAACGGGCCCGGATACAGACGCACCAGCACGGCGCTGGCGTCGGGGATCGCACCCGCCGGGAAATTCACTGCCTGCTGCACGGATGTCTCCAGACGACCGTTAAAGACGGTAGTCTGTTCGCGACCGTTCGGCACTACTTCGATCTCGCGCACCACCACGTCGGCGCGTCCGCCCATGCGGGCCGAGAGCGTCAACTTGAACTTGCCGATGCGTTTGGCTTCGATGGTGAACTGCGCTCCGCCCACGCGTCCACTCTCGACGTCGATGGTCTGATCGGCGGCGTCTTCCGCCAGGCTGTACCAATCGGCCGCCTGCAGGTGGAGATTCACCACGCCCTTCGCGCCGGAGTAGTTGTAGACCGCCACGGGAATGGACACGCGATCGCCCTGCGTCAGCGTGACGGGCAGGTCGAGGTCGGTGAAGAAATCCTGAAAAACTTTGATGCTCCCTGTGGAACTTCCGAGCGCGCCGCGCGGCGTGGACGCCATCAGCGCCATGCGCCAGGTGGTGATGGAATCGGCCAGCGGAATGGTGATTGTGGCGGAGCCGTTGCCGTCCGTGAGAATTTCCGGATTGATGTACAGAGCTTCGGGGAAGTAGGATCGCGTGCGCGGAGTTGCTGCGCCGCCCCCGGCTTCGTTGGCTACGGTGGCGCTGTTTTCGGCCGTCGTGGATAGGGCCACTTTCTTCATCATCGCCGGCCCGTCCTTGTTGATGAACCTCGCCTGCATGGGAGCCGCCATTGGCATTCCACCGGCTACTCCGCCGATCACACCGCCGGGGACTCCGCCGAGCATGCCTCTCGCAATACCTCCGTTGACTACCACCGCGTCGAACTCGGCAGGAACCACTGTGTCGATCACAGTGCCGGCGGATTGATGCCGCAGCGCTGCCGTCACCTCGGCGCGATCGCGCGCGGCCAGCGTGAATTTGCGCGTCACGCTCTCCGTCCCGCTGGCGATCTTCAGTTCGTAATCTCCCGGCGGCAGCGAGGCCAGAGTGAACCGGCCCTCTCCATTCACCGTGGCGGAACGGCTGGGTGCGCCCAGGGAAATCAGGGTGACCGTGGCCCCTTCTACCGCCTCGCCGCGCTGATCCGCAACAATGCCCGTTACCTCGGCGCGACCGTTGAACGATCCGCGATCGTGCACCAGATTGACCGCCAGCGTGCTGGGACCCGCACTCTCGCTACCCACCTTCTTCCGCGGGCGGATTTGCAGGTAGACCACCAGGTCGTCGGCCGTGTAGAGTTGCCGGTCCGGCCCGGCGCTGCGCGCCACCAGGTAACCCTGCGGCGTCACGGATTGCTTGTCCACCTGGACTTTGGTGCCCCACGCGTCCTGCATCGCGACCGTGCCATCCCTGCGCGCCTTCTCCAGCACGGCGGCCACGAACGTGGTCCGATAACGATTGTTGTACTCGCCGGCCTTGGTCATCGGGATGGTGCGTCCGAATTCTGTCTGATAGCGATTGCCCGCATTCATCTCCGTGGCCGCGAACAGCGCCTGGGCCGCGCGGTCCCGCTGCGCCGCCTTCGCCACCGGGACCGGTTCCACAATCTCCGGCATCCCGAGCGAGTGAATCTCGTACCGCGGCTTCATTGCCTCCTGTTCCAGATAGAAGAAGACTTTGGCGAAGCCCGGCTGTTTTTCGGCCAGCGCGAACACCGCCTCGTCCACCACTTGCAGACCGAGAGCCGCCTGCACACCTTCTCCTCGCGCGTTGGTGACGCGGAAGCGGATGCGTGCATCGTCGCCGGGTTTATAGACGCCGGCGTCGGTAGTCGCTTCGATCTTCAACTCGTCGGCAGGCTGCACGAAGAGGAGTCGATGGTCGCCCACGGGACGCGCGTCGCGGCCGAACAGATAGGCATTGCAGTCCAGAGTGCCGGCCAGCGCGGGTGTCGCTGTGAGGGAAAGTTCCGCCTGCCCGTTCACGATGTCCAGATCGCGCGTGACAATCGTCTGGCCTTCCTTCACGATATCGACGTAGGCCGACCCGGTCTGCTTTGTCGAGAAAACGTGAAGCTGGATCCGGTCACCGGCGCGGTACACCGCCTGATTCGTGCGCAGCAGAATCTGGTCGGCGCCCTGCCGCAATTCCAGAGGCAGAGTGGTGGATACGCGATTGCCTTCCGTATCGGCCGCGTCGACGCGCAACTGCTTCTCGCCGTCTCGCGCCGTGAGACGGACCACCGCCACTCCGCCGGCATCGGTCCGGACTTTCTGGTCGCCGTTGCCGGCCGTGTGAACGGTAATGTCCGCGACGGCGGCCTTGCCGTCCGCGTATGACGTCAGCAGGAATACCTGATTCTCCAGGTGCGGCACCAGACTGCCGCCCTCGGGAATCGCGGTGATCAGCAGCGGGGTTTCACTCACCGTGGCCGGCTCGCCGCGCGTTTCGGAATGGCCTGCCGAGTCCTTCACCGTGGCCTCGATCAGGATGCGCGCCGCGCCCTGCGTGTGCGGGCGCCCGGCGAAGTAAGTGGGAAGTTTCAGGTCAAACTGGTAAGCGCCGTCGCCGTCGGTCTTGCCCTGCGCCGCCCCGGCTTCGAACATCTCGACGTCCATGGCCTTCGCCTTCACCGTGACTTCGGCGTGGTCCACGGCTTTGCCGAAGAAGTAGTTGGCGCGGACCGTCCCGGTAACGTGATCGCCCGGACGATAGCCATGCGCCGCCTTCTGATTCGCGCTGGTCAGTTCCACCGCCACCTTGAATTTCGGCAGCACGTAGCGTTCGACATTCACCGCCAGTTCGGCCCGATTCTCGTTCATCAGGGCGCGCACGTGATACGTTCCCAGATTGACCTCATCGGCCAGTCCGAACTCCGCGGAGGCGATGCCGAACTTGTCGGTCTGCGTCGCCTTCTTGAAGACCTTGTTGCCGCGCGAGTCTTCCACTTCAAACGTGAGGTCGCGGCCGGCCACCGCTTCGTGGCGCGACCGGTCGAGCGCCAACGCCCGCACGTGAATCAATTGCCCCGGCTGATAGATCGGCTTTTCCGTGGTCAACAGGATGGACGACTTGTCCTCCAGCCGCACCTGTTCCGTGAATTCCGTGCCGCCGATCGGTGTCTCCACAACGTAGCGGAGCGAATAAGCGCCGCTCGCGGCGGGAAGCCGGAACTCCGCCTGAGTGGTGCCGCGCGCGTTCAGACGACCCGTAAATAGAGGCTGCTGCTTCTGGTTGGCCAGTGCTCCCTCGATGGTCAGCGTCCCTTGGCCGGCGATCGGCTGGTTCCTGGAATCGGTGACGATCACGCGCACCGCGGCATTGCCCCCCGAGAGATACGAGCGCTGGCCCAGAATGTGGATCACCGGCGTCCGCAGCATCGTGGAGACGGATTCCGTGCCCTCCGCTGCCGCGTCCTTCTGCCCGGTATAGACGAAGCGATAGCGCACCCGATGCCACACCAGATCGTCGATGGGCAAGGGTTTGGCCAGCTTCAGTTCGTCGCGCCACGCTCCGGGAGCATCTTGCGTGTCGGCCCGCCGATCCACGCGCGCCAACACTTCGTCTTCTGGATTCAGGACCTCGACGGTGAGTTGGCCGGCGCCGGCATGCAGGTCGTGGTACGGAATGGTCACCTGTAACGCGCCGTGTGTGTAGATCGCGGAGAGGCTGTCGTCTGCCGCCGCCGTGGTCTCAGACAGACCTTGTACGCCGACAATCGCGGCGAGCAGGGCAACGAGGAAAGCAAAGAAGAACGCGTACCGGGATTTCATCTGGAACTCCTGGAGGCACGGAGAATTGGAAGCCGTCTGCTTCCGATTTGTTCCCGGCCGTCACAGGTGGAATGCCGCGAGTCGCCAGTCCCTTTCAGCAGGGAGATAAACTTGTGGGCGTGACGGACAGACGAACGTTTTTTCAGTCGGCCGTAGGACTCGGAATGGCCGCCGCCGTGCAGGCCGCGGCGCAGTCCGCGGTGATCGACCGCCAGTACTGGCTCGACACCCTGGAGCGGTTGGCCGGGCCGGTGCTGCGCAATCTTGCGGCAGGTACGCTGAAGCGCGAAATGCCCGTAGAATCCGTCACTGGCAATGTGGCCGATCGGCGCAAGTACACGCACCTGGAAGCCTTCGGCCGTCTGCTGGCGGGAATCGCTCCGTGGCTGGAAGCGGAGTTGGAAGCGGGTCCGGAGCGTGAGTTGCAGCAACGATACCGCGCATGGGCCCGCGACGCGATGCGCTCCGCAACCGACCCGGCTTCTCCCGATTTTCTGAATTTCCACGAAGGCGGCCAGCCGCTGGTCGATTGCGGATTTCTGGCTCAGGCCCTGCTGCGCGCTCCGCGTGAGCTATGGGAGAAACTCGATCCCGCCATCCAGAAGAATTTGACGACGGCGCTGCTCTCTTCGCGTGTCATCACGCCCGGCTTCAACAACTGGCTCCTGTTCGCCGCCACTGTGGAGGCGGCTCTGGCCGTCATGGGCGAGCAGCCGGATCACATGCGGATCGATTACGCCGTCCGCCAGCATCAAGAGTGGTACTTGGGCGACGGGGTCTATGGGGACGGTCCTCATTTCCATTTCGATTATTACAACAGCTATGTGATCCAGCCCATGCTCGTGGATGTGCTGCGCGCGATGCGGCCGCGCGTCCATACCTGGGACAGTCTGATGGCCG
Source organism: Candidatus Sulfopaludibacter sp. (assembly GCA_035551455.1). Classification (GTDB taxonomy): domain Bacteria; phylum Acidobacteriota; class Terriglobia; order Bryobacterales; family Bryobacteraceae; genus Sulfopaludibacter. The sequence continues at coordinate 5,795 of DASZMZ010000045.1, read as the reverse complement.
ACACGATGGCGCGCGCCCGCCGCTACGCCGTCATTCAGGAGCGCCTGATTTCGCCCGAGGGGACATTCCCCGCCATCGGCCGCTCCCTCGCGTATCGCTGCGGCGCCTTCCACCTGCTGGCGCAAATGGCGCTGATCGGTGAATTGGCGCCTCCGCTGACTCCCGCGCGTGTCCGCGGCGCGCTGCAGTCGGTGATCCACCGCACCCTGGATGCGCCCGGCACCTTCGACCGCGGCTGGCTGACGGTGGGCTTCTGCGGCCACCAACCCCACCTCGGCGAAAGTTACATTTCCACCGGCAGTCTCTATCTCTGTGCCACGGCGCTCCTGCCCCTCGGTCTACCCGCGGCCCATGCTTTCTGGAGCGGCCCCGTCGAGCCCTGGACCCAGAAGCGCATCTGGAGCGGCGAAGACCTGCCCGTCGATCACGCCATTTAGGTGGGACGGAGTTGTCGTTACCGAAGCGTATACACTGTCCGACCCGCACCTTGCCGCTCGATATCCAGCGAGATCGAGCCTTGCTTCAGGCTCAGGAGGCCATCTGGCGGTAGGGGCGTCGTCTGCTCTACGGTGAGGGATCGGCTATTCAGACTGACGGTGCGCCGCCAGCCCTTGCCGGTGATTTCGAGCTTGTCGCCGATGGCCTTCACATCCACCGGACCGGAGGCGGCGAAAGCTCCGGCGTCGGGCAGGAAATTCGCGCCAGTCTCTTTCGACGTAAACTCCATCCATCGGCCGCCATCCTGTGAGGAGAAGACCGCGCGCGCTTTCTGCGATTCCAGAATCCATTCGGGACTGCCGTCTCCGTCGAGGTCGGCGGTCCACGCGGCGGTGCGGCTGCGAGGCAGCAGGACGAGACGCATCGGCATGTCCGCGGTGGCCGCGCCGCTCACCTTGAGGCGCCAGTCGCGAACCCCGGCCACGCCGTCGCCTGCAAACACGCGCAGCAGGTAGCGGCGCTCGTCCATGGCGCCGATCGAAATCTCCTGCTTGGGCGGGAAGAATTCGAGCCCGTCGCCGGATGCTTCCAGACGGTACGTCTGAATGCTGGGCCAGTTGTTGCGGATGTTCACTTCGAGATTGCTGCCGCCCCTGGGCTCCACCACTGCCGTGGGCGGATCCACTTCCAGTTCCGTGCGCCCTCCCACATGTGCGCGAATCGCCTCGCTGATGTAAATGGTGGCGGCGCGGAACAACTCCAGGCGGGCGCGTCCGAGCAGCATGCCGTCGGCCTCCAGCGCGAGATTGGCGAAATCGCCGTGGACCGCGTCGGGCGGGACGGCGATCTCGTAATCGATGCCCTCTTCGGCGCGCGGCTTGGCGGTCGCGGTGTAACCCTCGGGCAGCCGCAGACGCGACCGGGCGGCCACTTGCGAGGACGAGTAGGTGGTGGAGACAACATTTTTCTGGCCGACGACGAGCCGGTGCGCCTCGCTGAAGAAGGCCGACGTCTCCGGCTCTTCCATGGCCAGGCCGATGCGCATGCGATGGTCGCCCTTCGGATTCGCCGGGATCAACAGTCGAACGCGCAGCGCCTTGTCGTCCCACTCGAACTTGGTGGGCTTGCCGGCCGCCAGATACGGACCCACGGGTTCGCGCTCCAGTTGTAGGATCACCTCGGCCTCTTGCGGCGCGGCGAACTCCATGGCGAGCAGGCCGTTCTCATATTCGATGGTGAGCAGTTCCGCCGTCGCGTAGACGATTCTTTCGGCGGTGGAGAAATTCGTGCACTCCTTGCAGAGCCCTTTCTGGCCCAGCGAGACGGCCAGAGGAAGCCACAACGATTCACCGGGCGCCACGCTGATATTCGGAATTGACAGCGTCCGCTTGCTCACCGGCTCGATGACGCGGAGCTCGTCGTGAAAAGGTTGGGCGCCGCGATTGGTGATGCTGATAGCGGAAGCGGCCGGGGATGTGAGTTCTACCGCCGTCACGCCGGCGGGAAGTTTTCCGGCGGCGGGTTTCGGCATGACCACAGGCTGAAACGACGGCAGCGCCGCCGACCAGTTGCGCAGCAGGGCCGCATCGCGTCGCAGGGCCGGCACGGCGGGCCGTTCCTCGCCATCCATCGCCACCGCACCCTTATGCAGCAGCGGACCCGCGCCGGCCTGCCATCCGGCCGGGTATAGCGTGTCTTCCAGGTCCGTCCACAGCAGCGCGCCGTGGCCCGCGGCGATGGCGTCACGGCTGCGAGCCAGCGCGTTCGCGTCGGACGCCGGAATGGAAACCACCGGCGCGGGCGGCATCCTGGCGTCGATGGACAGCACACCGTCCTCCACGAATTCGATGGGGCCGCCGTGGCTGACAGTCTGCGTGGCCAGGGCGCCGTCCAGCGCCTTCAACCATTCTTTGCGGGCCGCCGCTCCGGCTCCCCCGGCGGGAGTTCCGCCATTCAGCCATCCCGGCACGGGCGGCAGCGGACGGATCCAGGCATGCAGGTTGAGACGGCGCAGAAGCCGCACGAAGCCCCCCAGGTCGCGCCGCGGACTGGTGGACCCAGTGAGATCGAAGCCGCCTTGCGGCAGTTGGTGCCAGTTCCACGGTACGGAAAACTCCACCGTGCGCACGCCCAGCGTTTTGAGCCAGACCAGTTCGCGCTCCCAGAGCGGACGCGGGTAGAGATAATACGGGAACTCGACTGCCTGCACGAATTCGCCACCGGACGGCGCAGCCACCGGAGTCGCCGTCGCGGCAAGGGCCAGAAAGAGGCCGATGCGAACGCAGGCAAGCCGCATCAGAAGGTCCGCGCCTTTCGAATCCGGTAGTCTTCCACCAGCGGCATCCGGATGACGGTACACATTTCAAACAGGCGCGACCTGCCGCGCGCGCCCACGCGCTCCCCCAGCGTTTCGCGATACTCCACGCCGCCGATAGCCGATTTCTGCGTGATGGCGCTGCCCGCCTCTGCATCCGGCAGATTGGTAGTGGCGATGAGGGCTCTCCGGTTATTGCAGCGGTAGGTGATGATCGATGTGATGGTGTCTTCCACCCATTTGGTGACGCGGTGCGCGCCCAGATCATCGAGCAGCAGTACCTCGGCATCCAGGGCGGCGCGGTAAGCTTCGCGGTTGGACGTGTCGCTGCTAGGGTCGTAGCCGCTCTTTATGTTATTCAGCAGCGTCTGGTAATCGCAGAAGAGGCACTCGAAGCCCTTCTCCAGAATCTTACGCAGCGCGGCTACCGCCAGATGAGTTTTGCCCGTGCCCGGTTCGCCAATCAGCAGGAGGCCGGGTCGGCCTTCGTTAGGAAAATCGCGGACATAGTTCTTGACGGCCAGCAAGATGTTGGTCAGATCGCGGCGGGCGATGGGATTCTCAGGGCCCGGGATGCTGAAGTTGTCGAAGGAAGTGTTGCGGTAGAGCGGCGGAATCTGCGCCCGGTCTTCCATGCGCTGCGCGCGTCCGTTGAAACGGCAATCGCACGGTCTTGCGCCGGAAACGTTAGCGCCTTCGACGATGATAAACCCGGTGCCGCCGCACTTGGGGCAATTGGACTCTGCGGCCATTGCTTCCATTATCGCAGAGCCAGATTTGGGACACTGGTAGAAAAGGAGGGAACCTGGATGTCTGTCGATGAGGCTTGGCCCGCGCTTCCCCTGCGGGAATGGCAGGACACGGCGCAGACGCTGCACATGTGGCTGCAGGTGGCCGGCAAGATCCGCATGATGCTCACGCCGCCGCTCAATCACTGGTGGCACGTCACGCTCACGGTAACGTCGCGCGGCCTGACCACGGGACCGATTCCGTACGCCGACGGCGCCTTCGAGATCCAATTCGATTTTCTGCAGCACCAGTTACACGTGGGTACCTGTGGGGGCGCCACCACCGTGCTGCCGTTACAGCCGCAATCCGTGGCGCTATTCTATAACAGCCTGATGGAGGCGCTGCGCGGGCTTGGGATCAGCGTGACCATCAACACCAAGCCGCAGGAAGTGGCCGACCCGATCGACTTCGAAAAGGACTTCACCCACAAATCGTACGATCCCGAATATGCGCGCCGCTTCTTCCGTGCGCTCTCGTCCACGGAGAAGGTGTTCCAGCGATTCCGCTCAGGATACGTCGGCAAGAGCAGCCCGGTGCAGTTCTTTTGGGGGTCGATGGACCTGGCGTGTGCCCGTTTTTCGGGACGTCCGGCAGTGCCTCCGCGTCCCGGGCGCATCGCCGGGATCAGCCACGAGGAAGTCTCCGTGGGCTTCTGGCCGGGGGAAGGACTCGGCGCGCCCGCATTTTACGCTTACGCCGCGCCGCACCCCGGGGGACTGGAGGCCGATCCGATCCGTCCGGCCGCGGCTTCCTGGAATCCGCAGATCGGTGAATTCATCTTGTTATATGACGATGTACGCAGCGCACCCGACCCCTCGGAAGCGCTCTACGCGTTTTGCACCAGTGTTTATGAGGCTGAGGCGCAGCGGGCCCATTGGGACCGCGCGGCTCTGGAGGAGAAATAAGCATGTCACGAAAATGCAAACACTTGAACGAGATTCAATTTAAGGACACCACGACACACGTCTGCGAAGAGTGCGTGAAGTCCGGAGATTCCTGGGTCCACCTGCGTCTGTGCATGGAATGCGGCCACGTGGGCTGCTGCGATTCTTCCAAGAACAAGCACGCCACCAAGCATTTCCATACCAGCAAACATCCGCTGGTCCGGTCCATCGAGCCGGGCGAAAGCTGGGTCTGGTGCTACGTGGATGAAGATATCGTGGCGGAAGTATAGTGCAGGTTCACCTGGTAGACGGGACTTACGAGTTGTTTCGCCACTACTTTGCGGTGCCTTCCGCCCGCGATGCCGAGGGCAGGGAAGTGGGCGCGGTGCGCGGCGTGCTGCGGTCGGTGCTCGGGATGGTGCAGGGCGGCGCGACGCATGTGGCGGTGGCTACCGACCACGTGATCGAGTCGTTCCGCAACGGCTTGTGGGCCGGGTATAAGACGGGCGAAGGCGTGGCTCCGGAACTGCTCTCGCAATTCGGTCTGCTGGAAGAGGCGCTTGCCGGGGCCGGGTTTACCGTCTGGCCGATGGTGGAGTTCGAGGCTGACGATGCACTGGCAGCCGGGGCGGCACTGGCTGCGCGCGATCCGCGCGTGGAGCAGGTCATCATCTGCACTCCGGATAAAGACCTGGGCCAATGTGTGAGCGGCACGCGCGTGGTGCAGATGAATCGGCGGACCGGCGTGATCTTCGACGAGGAGGGAATTCGGGCCAAGTTTGGAGTGCTGCCGCCGTCGATTCCAGACTATCTGGCGCTGGTCGGCGATGCGGCCGATGGGTTTCCGGGACTGCCGGGATGGGGGCCGAAATCGTCCGCGGCGGTGCTGGCGAAGTTCCTACACCTGGAATGCATTCCGCCGGATAGCGGCGATTGGCACGTGGATGCCGCGAATGCCGGGTCGCTGGCGCAGACCCTGCGGACTCAGCGGGAACTCGCTATGTTGTTCCGCACCCTCGCCACGCTGCGGACAGATATTCCGCTGTTCGAAGACGTGGAGGCACTGCGAGTGAAGACGCATTTGTCCCGACCGTCTTGATCATGAGGCCGTTCGTGGAAAGCTAAAGCCTCCTACTCGACCACCGGGGCGCGCTCTACCTTGTCGACCACTATCACATCGACGGGCACCTTTTGCGGCTGGAGGCGGAGCCCCAAAACGTCCTGTAGCGCGGTGGCGAGAAACGGCGCCGGATCCACGGTATTGGCGGTCTGCTCTTCCGGCAACCAGCGGAGGGCGAAATCATAGACGCCTTCGATTGCTGTCTTATCCACCACTGCACTGCCCGTGTACCGGGATACCAGTTCGGCCA
>DASZMZ010000044.1:0-14602 GCA_035551455.1 Candidatus Sulfopaludibacter sp. | reverse complement strand
CGTGCCTTATAGTTCTCGCAGGATGATCAATTTGAACGATTGATCGTTCCGGGTCCGTTCACCGATCGAGGGTGTACGGATGACTTCGGCTCCGTAATGCGCTATTACGGGGCGGAAGCGGGCTCCCCGCCGCCAGGAATTTCCGTGCCACTGCGTCGACGCCTTCACGGAGTCGTTTCCCGCGGTGGGGAGCGTCTGGTTCCTGAAACGAATCCTCAGAAACCGTCTGTCACGACTACTATAAGACTTTCGCCGGAACCAGGCCAGCTCGCTTCGGAATGGAGGTTTTTCATGTCTACGCTTCCGGCCTCTCCGGCCGAACCGGCCTTCGCTGCTTTTGCGGCGATCGACTGGGCATCGAAGGAGCACGTCGTTGCTTCCGTCCCTGCCATCGGCGGCCGCGTCGAAATCGGCAAACTCAAGAACACTCCCGAAGCCATCGAGCTTTGGAGTACCTCGGTCCGCCAGCGCTTTCCTGACGGGCCGACTGCCGTCGCCATCGAGCAGAAACGCGGCGGCGTCATCTACATGCTCAGCAAGTACGATCACCTGATTCTCTACCCGGTCCCTCCGACGATGTCGGCTTTCTACCGCCACGCCTTCGTTTCCTCCGGCGCCAAGGACGACAACGGCGACACCCTGTTGCTACTGGATCTGCTCCAACGCCACCGCGACCGCCTGGTGCCGCTGAAACAGGATACCCCTGAGACACGGCTGCTCCGTTTCCTGACCGAACAGCGGCGCGGCTTGGTCGAGCAGAAGGTCAGTGTCGTCCAGCAACTTGACGACTGCATCGCACAGTATTTCCCCCAACTCCGCACCTGGTTCGGAGCCCTGGACACGCCTTTGAGCGAGGATCTGCTGGAGCGCTGGCCCTCCTTGCAGGATTTGCAGCGCTCACATCCTGGCACCGTGAAACGCTTCCTTGCCGGGCATCGCTCGTGGGACAACGACCGAATCGCCGAGCAGATTCGCCAGATCTATGCTGCCATCCCGGCTACCCCCGACGTGGTCGTACTAGAGGCCTGTAGCCGCAAAACTGCCGCCTGTCTGGCTCAACTCCATGTCCTGGGAGACCATGTCGCCTCCCATAACAAGCGCATCGCCGCCGTGACCGCCGATCACCCTGACGCGCCCATCTTCAGCTCTTTACCTGGCGCAGGAGCGGCCCTTGTGCCGCGACTCATTGCCGCCTTCGGAACCGATCGCAAGCAGTGGCGCGACGCGGCCGATGTCCAGCGCTTCAGCGGCATCGCCCCCATTCTCATTCGCAGTGGAAACTCCAGCCGTGTCATTATGCGCCGCGCCTGCCCTATATTCGTCCGCCAGACGTTCCATGAGTTCGCCTCTCACTCCATCCGTTTCTGCCCCTGGGCCAAGCTGCACTATGAGCATCATCTCAAAGGCGACAAGAGAAACCACCATCGCGCGGTCCGGGCATTAGCTTTCCAGTGGATTCGCATCATCTTCCGCTGTTGGGTCAATCACGAGCCGTACGATGAACGCATCTTCTTGGCGACGCAGCGCCGCCGCAACTCGCCCTTCGCCGGCAAGACTGCCGCCGAGGCCGGAATTGGATTTCAGACTAAAGCCGGTTTTTCGAAGCTCACTGCGAGATCCTAATTGACGTCGCGCTGAGCTGGTCCGCCACACTGGAGATCCCTCCCGCCGGGGTCTATACATGTCGAGAGTCTCCGCCCGTCCGAGGGGCGCACGATCTCTCTACCCGCATTTCGCGACTCCCCAGACCCTACACCCGTTTGTAGTGCTCAGCTCGGCTGCCCACGAAAAATCGTATTGACAATCCAACTCAGAAGACTCCGTGGTGAGGGTGAATATGTCTTCGGAAGGAGGTGGTTTTCGACCCTGTCTCTTTGTCTTCCTCGGCGCCTCGGCGCCTCGGCGGTGAAAATAATCTACCCCACCACCGCCAGCGGCCTCACGGGAGCTCCCGTCGCTCCCACGATCTTCAACGGCGCTGCAATAAACGTGAAAACGTAATCCCGCGCCGCCGCGAGTTCTTCCAGATTCAGACACTCCACAATGTGAATCCCGCTCTCCACCAGCAGGTGGACGTGGACCGGCATGGAAGCGTCCGGCACCTTCTCAAAAGCCACAGTGTCGCTGCCCGCGGCGAACACGCCCCTCTCGCTGAGCCAGCGAGCGCCCTCGATTCCGGGACCCGGACCGTGTACCTCCGAAATGAACTTCGCCGGGTCGCCGAAGTAGACCGCCCAACCCGTCCGCAGCAGGACCACGTCTCCGCGTTGAATCTCCACCCCCTGCCGGGCCGCCGCGTCGTCCAGATGGCGCGCGGTAATTTCGAAATCGGCAGCCAGTGGACCCTCCCCCGCCAGATCCAACAAAACGCCGCGTCGATAAATCGGAGCAATCGTGTCGATGGCGTACTTGCGCAATCCCCCGGCATACGACTGCTCATCGGCAACGGGCAGCCCGCCATGCAGTTTTCCGCCGCAGGAGAAATGACAGAGCGCGTCGATGTGAGTGCCCACGTGGCTGCCCAGCGCGATCGCGTCGGACGCCGAACTATTGCCCGTGGGACCGACATACTCCCCATGCTGCTTCACCAGGCTGAACAGAAACGGAGGATGCGACGGATGGTGCGGCATCCCCACGAAATACGGCTGTGCCAGATCGTAGAGTTTCATTAGAAATGGTAGGTCAGCGTGAACTCGGCGACGCGCGAGCCGAAGAAGCTGTACCCGATGACGCCGAACGTGGTGCTGTTGATATTCTGATCCCCGGCCCAGAACGTCGAGTGGTTCAGCACGTTGAACGCCTGCATGCGCAATTCGAGATTGTGGCGTTCGGTGATGGCGATCTTCTTCATCAGGCTGGCATCCATGCCGAACGTCCACGGGCCGCTGAACATGCGGCGCTGTAGTCCGCCGAGCGTGCCGGCCGCCGGATTGAAGAAAGCCTCGCCGCTGAATGCCGGGTCGCCCGGAGCGGCTACGCCGGAGCCGTCCGTATTGATGGCGCTGGGCGCGATGATCATCGGCCCGTTGCCCGTCATCTGGTATTTCACGACGTTCGTGAGCGCCGAGCCCTGCAGCGAGGTCGCGGCGGTGTTGTAGTACGAACGCGCAGCCCGATTGAGCGTGCCGTATCCGCTGGTGATGGAAAAGGGCGCGCCGGATTGCCAGGTCATTTCAGAGGCCACGGTCCAGCCGCCGATCACGCGATCGAGGTGCTTCACGTGGACCAGGTGGTTCTTGCCGAAGGGCAATTCCAGGAAGCCCGACGCCTTGATCATGTGGGTGAGATCGAAGTTGGCGCGGGATCGTTCGATCTTGGTATTGTTGACGTCCAGGAAATTCTGGAAGCGGGTCTGCGTATCGCCATCGGCGTCGCTCAGCACCTTGGAAAAGGTGTAGTTGGCCTGGATGCTCAAGCCGTTGCGAAGCCGGTGGCGCGCTTCCAATTGCAGCGAATTGTAACTGGAACTCGAATAGTTGGTCAGCATGTCGCCGGCCAGCGCATTCGGATTGGCGAAGAACGGCACCGCGTTGCTGGGGTTGTAGCCATTCTCCTGATACACGGCGGCCAGTTCCCCGGGCTGCCCGGTTACGATCAGATTGCGCACGTCGGAACTGGTGAGCGCGCCGCCCGCGAAGAGTTTGGGGAACACCGTAAGGGGCTGGCTTCCGGGGATGCTGGTGTTGTAAGCGGGATTGAAGGTGCCGGTGCGGGCCAGAGACAGAAAGCCGTTGTTCTGCGCGCGCAGAAAATCCTGCTCGAAGCCGCCGGCGTTAATGTTCACCTGGTTGAAATCGAAGGCGCGGTATTGCGCCACGGAGTGGTTGCCCACGTAGCGCGCCACATACACCGTGCCCTTGATTTCGCGCTCGATGCCGATCGAGTACTGCTGCACGTAGGGCTTCCGCAGATTCGGATCCACGCTGCCGATCACGCTGAACGGGTCGCTGGCGTAGTTGGCGGCGGCGGTGGTAGGAATCTGGTACGCCGGCAGGGAGACGGCGGGCAACCCCCCGGAGACGCGGCCGGAGAGCCCGGTATCGGCGCCGAAGCCTTGCAAGCCGCCGTTGGCCTCCAGCATATTCTCGGCCGAGAGAATGGCGGCGTCGTTCACGTAGAAGATGGAGTAAGCGCCGCGGACCGCAGTTCTGCCGTCGCCGAAAACGTCCCAGGCCACCCCGATATTCGGGGCGAAGTCCTTCGTGTCGCGGTGGTACCAGGGTCGGCCGGCGGCCGCGCCCACGAAGTTCAGCGTGGCGTTGGAGAGCAGAGTCTGCACCAGGCTGTTGTTCTGAATCACCGGGCCAATCTCTAGCGAGTCGCGGTCATCCACCACGCCGGGAATGGTATACCGCAAGCCGGCCGTCACTGTCAGGCGCGGCAGCACACGCCACTTGTCGGAAACATAGAAGGCGTAATCGCCCGTTCGGAAGTGGCGCAGGTAGGCCGCCCCCGGAACGAAGCCGCTGTTCCGGCTGGTCACGTTCACCGTCTGGCTGTCGCTGTCCAGATAGCCGCCCAGAGAAGCCAGCAGCGCGTTTGCCGTCGGCAGATCGACGCTGGTGTTGATCCCCGTGAGGTCGCGCGACGTAAGACCGTTCTGCCCGGTGCCCATGAACAGACCGTAGACCGGCACCACGCCGGCATCGTCATAAGATCGCACGAAGACCTTCTGGCCATGGAATCCAAACTGGATGGAATGGCTGCCGCGCTGATACATGGCGTCGTCGGAGATCGTGTAAGTATTCGTGTTCCGGCCCTGCGGCATGAACTCGTTGACCGGGTCGCTATAAAGCATACCAGCCAGCAGCGCGCCCCCGAAGTCCTGCGAAGTCAGGAAGTAGCCGTAAGTGAGATTGAAACCTGCGCGCACTTCGTTAGTAAGTCGCGAAGTGGGAGTAAATCGCCAGGAGAGCGCCATTAGTTTGGAATTAGTGGGGTTGGTTACCTTAGGCGCCAGCGAGTAATCGTTTTCGAGGTCTGCACGGTCCGAGTTATAGCGATTCCAGGAGAACGATCCGCTGATGGCGTTCTTCGTGTTCATGTTGTAATCGATTTTCCCCGTAACGTTGTCGCGGATTTCGTTGTCGCGCTGATTGAAGCGGTAGCCGCCGGTATTCAGGCCATCGCCCACCAGATTGTTGTTGATGTATTGCGCCCCCGGCACCTGCGCCAGCAGGGCCTGCATTTTCGGATCGATACTGATCTGGCGCAGCGCCAGCAGGTCTTTGGTGACGATCTGCCCGGCCCGATTGACGTAGCTGAAGATGCCCTGCCGCGCGGGAGCAGTGAGAATCACCGCGTTCTGCGCAACCTGTTGGTGTGTGCGGACCGCTTCGTAGGTGCCGTAAAAGAAGAGCTTGTCCTTCTTGATGGGACCTCCTACCGAAGCGCCCATCTGGTTCTGGTTCAGGAACGGCAGAGCCACGCCGGCCTGGTTGTTGAACCAATCGTTGGCCGAAAAGTAATTGTTGCGATTGCTCCAGAAGGCTTCGCCGTGTATCTGATTAGTCCCCGAGGGCGTCGAAAACGCCAGTTCGGTCGCGCCGCCGGAGAGCGCCGCATTCCCATTGGCCGTCACCAGTGTCATCTGGCGGACCTGACTCATCAGCAGTTTGTTCGGCGAGTAATCCAACGCGTTGTCGCGAATATAATTGTCCTGTATGTTGATGCCGTCCAGAGTCATGTCTGAATAGGAGGTGCGCAATCCGTTGATGACCGTGGTGGAGTTTCCGTTGGATACCACGCCGGCCTGCGTCTGAATCAGACCCAGCGGGTCGCGGTCGAGGATGGGAAGATTCTTGACCTCCTCCATGCTGATGGTCTGCGTGATTTCGGCGTTAGTGATCTCCACGCCCTGCACCGCCGCATTCACATCCACGGACTGGCTGACCGTAGAGACCGACAGTTTGATTTCCGGAATGGGCGTTTCGCGCGCCGGATCCACCGAGACGTTGTGGACCATGGTTTTCAGGAATCCGGTGGCTTCCACCGTCAGGTCGAAATCGCCGGGACGGACGCCAATCAGGTGATAGGTTCCATCGGCCGCCGTTTTGGCGGTCATCAGAGGTTTCTTGCCGCCGGCCAGAAATAGCTCGACTTCGGCATTCGGTACGGAGGCCCCGGAAGCGTCCACCACGGCGCCGGAAATGCGCCCGCTGATCTGAGCCTGGACCGGTAGCGCCGCAATAATAGAAAGAAGTGTTAACCCACAGACAAAGCGCATGATTCTTATTGAACCCTAAAACCCCGCCGAAGTCTTGCTATCGGCGACTACAATAGCTCTCATGTTCCCTTACGATCCCATGCTCCTCGCTGCCGCGCAGGCCCGGCCGCGCTCCATTCCGGAGGTAATTGCGGTCCAGAACGCCATCAGCGCGCTCTGCGTGGATGGCGACGGCTTGAAGTGGTTCAACTGGCTCTACCTGCAGGTCACCGAGGCGGTGGCCGCCCGCGTGGCGTCGGGAGGCTTCACGGAAGGGGCTTGGCTGGCCGAACTGGACGTCCAGTTCGCCGCCTTGTACTTCGACGCCTTGGCCGGCTTTCTTTCCGGCGGACCGGTGGCCGGCTGCTGGCAGGCCTTGTTCGCGCTGCGCAGCCAGCCTAAGATCGCACGCATCCAATTCGCCCTGGCCGGCATGAACGCCCACATCAATCACGACCTCGCCCTCGCGATCGACGCCACCTGCCGCGCTACCGCCACCACGCCGCGTCATGGCGGCGCGCTGTACAACGACTACACCGCGGTCAACACCACCCTGGATACCCTGGTGGACGCGGCCAAACAGACCCTGCGCGTGAGGCTCTTGGGCGACGCCCTGCCGCCGGTCACGCATCTCGAGGACACCTTCGCCGCCTGGAGCGTGCAAGCGGCGCGCGAATCGGCATGGCGCAATGGCGAACTGCTCTGGAATCTCCCGGCCGCCGTCCCGTTGATGGACATGATCGATGGGCTGACGACCGTCGCCGGCAAGAGCCTGCTGGTGCCCGTCCCGTAGCGTGCGCGACACGAAAGTTCCGCTCGGAGCCGCGCCCGTAAGGAAGCGTTGCCGCATACACGACTACGTAACATGCTCCGGTTCATCCAACCTCAACTGGCTCAGACGACCACTGGCATAACGTGGCAGCCATACCAGGCGAAGGTAGTCAGGTACGTCACGGAAGGTCACCTAACGCTCACGGTCGTAGCCGACCGCAACTTATTTCCGACTATCGGGTATTATAGTTATGTTTCTGGATGCGGAATTGTTGAACGAAATCGCGCTGGCGCCGGTGGAAAAGCGGGCCATCACAAACCTCAGGGCGCTGAATGAAGCGTATGAATACGCCAAGCCCAGTTCCTTTTCGCGCGGCATGCGCATTGACCTGAACGGCCTCACGATTCTGCTGATATCGGGCACGGCCAGCATCGATGAAGCCGGCCGGAGTATCCACATCGGCGACTTCCGGGCCCAGCTGCGCCGCACCTTTGAGAACATCACGGCGCTGCTCGAGGCCGAAGGGGCCACCTGGAAAGATATCGTGCGGACCACCTGTTATCTCCGCGATATCGACCGCGATTACGCCGCGTTCAATGAAGAGCGGACAGCGTTTTACGCCGAGCAGGGCCTCGATCCGCTGCCCGCATCGACCGGCATTCAGGCCATCCTCTGCCGCCCCGAACTGTTGATCGAAATCGAAGCCATCGCCATGTTCCGCACGGTGGATCGGGCATAGCTACGAGGGCCGTTACAATGAAAGTGTGATCCTGGCGCTGGCCGCGGCCATTACCTTTTCCCATGACGTGGCGCCCATTCTCTACCGGCAGTGTGTGAGTTGCCACCGTCCGGCCGGGGTGGCGCCGTTTCCGTTGATCAGCTATCAGGACACGGCCAAACATGCCGCGCAGATTGCAGCGGTCACAAAGAAGCGCTTCATGCCGCCATGGCTGCCTTCGGCGCCGCATTTTCGCGGCGAGCGAAAGCTGAGCGATGCGGAGATTGCGACCCTGTCGGCGTGGGCGGCGTCCGGGGCTCCACAGGGGAATGCCGCCGAGACGCCGAAACTTCCGGCCTTTCCCTCCGGCTGGCAGCTCGGCAAGCCCGATGGCGAAGCTGAAATGCGAACCACCTTCGACGTTCCCGCCGAAGGGTTGGACGTGTACCAGTGCTTCGACATTCCCGACCCGAGCACGCGCGCCCGCTACCTCCGCGCCGTCGATATCAAGCCCGGGAATCCGCGGGTGGTCCACCACGCGCTGCTGTTTCAGGACACCACCGGCACCGCGCGGAAACGCGACACCGGCGCGGGCTACCCCTGCTTCGGCACCCCGGGTTTTCTGCCGGCCCACGGCTTGAGCGGTTGGACTCCCGGCACCCTGCCCTTTCAAACCCCGCCCGGCATGCCGGAACTGCTCCATGGCAACGCCGACCTCGTCCTGCAAGTCCACTATCACCCCACTGGCAAGCCGGAGCAGGACCGCACCCGCATCGCGCTCTACTATACCGACGAGATACCCAAACGGCATGCGCAGGACATCTTCCTCGGCTCAAGCAACATCGACATCCCCCCCGGAGACCACGCTTACAAGGTCACCGACCACTTCACCATCCCGGTGGATGTCGACGTGATCGGCGTCAATCCCCATGCCCATTACGTCTGCACCCAGATGTATGGCTACGCCGTGCTGCCGGACGGCAAGCGCATCACGCTGATTCGCATTCCGCACTGGGATTTCAACTGGCAACAGCAGTACCTGTACCCGACCCCGCTCCGCCTTCCCGCCGATACCCGCGTGGAGATGGAGTACACCTACGACAATTCGGAAGCCAATCCGCGCAATCCGCATCAGCCCCCGCAGCGTGTCAGGTACGGTCCCGGCAGTTCGGACGAGATGGCGGGGCTGCACATCACCGTGGCGCCGGTGGACGAAGACGATGCCGAGGAACTGAGTCAGACCCTCTGGGGCAAGATGATGCGCTCCCGCGTGCGGTGAGTGGCACGTTACCGTCGAGAGCGGCGGTCCAGCGCCGTACGGACTGTGCGCACCAGGCTGGTGGCGGTGTAGGGCTTTTTGAGAAACAGAAGCGCCGGGTCTTCGCCGAAGTGCTTCATCGCGTCGGCTTCTTCGTAGCCGCTGGAGATGATGACGCGCATATCGGGCCGGACGCGGCGAATGTAACTCCACACATCGTGGCCATCCATGTGAGGCATGGTGAGATCCAGCAGGACGGCCGACACCCGATCGTGCAGGCGGCTGAATAGATCGGCGCCATCGCGGCCATCGCCGGCTTCGAAGATGGTGTAGCCGAAATGCTCCAGGGTGGCGCGGGCGGTGCGGCGGACCACATCCTCATCGTCGATGATGAGGATCGCGCCGGGGCTGTTCTGCTGAACGGTCTGCGCCTGATGCGTGGATTCCACGGTCGGCGGCGCGAAGGCCGCACCCGCGGCCGGCAGCATCACCGTGAACGTGCTGCCGAGGCCCTCAGCGCTCTCGACGCCGATGGCGCCTTTGTGTCCGCGGACGATGCCCAGGGCAGCCGCCAATCCCAAGCCGCGGCCCGTGAATTTCGTGGTGAAAAATGGATCGAAGATCTGCGACTTGATGGTCTCGGACATGCCGCAGCCATCGTCGGTCACCTGCACCAGAATGTAGGTTCCGGGCGCGGGCGGCTCGGGCCGCAATTGACCCAGCGGATCGCCGGGGCGGACTTCGCGAATTGAGGTGGTGACGCGGACAATGCCGGGCCGCTCGCCGGTGGCCTCCACCGCATTGAGAATCAGATTCATCACCAGTTGCTGAATCTGGCTGGCGTCGCCTTCGATGGGCGGCAAACCGGAGTGGAGGTGGAGCGAGAGTTCCACCGTCCGCGGCACCGAGGAGCGCAGCAATTCACTGATGTCGCGCACGAGGGCTGAAACGTCGATCGGAGAGATGACGAACTTGCCTTTGCCGGCGTAGGCCAGCAGTTGACGGGTGAGGTCGGCAGCCCGCTCGCTGGCGCGGATGATGTCCTGGAGCATGTTGCGGACGGCTTCATCCGCCTCCACAATCTCCATCACGAGGCTGGCATTGCCCAGAATGCCGGTGAGCAGATTATTGAAATCGTGGGCCACGCCGCCGGCCAGCAGTCCCAGGCTTTCGAGTTTCTGGGCATGGCGGAGCTGCTCTTCCAGGTTGCGCCGCTCGCCCCGGATGGCCGACTCGCGGAGTTCACGCTGAATCGCCGGCACCAACCGGCTGAGGCGATGCTTGAGTACATAATCGTGAGCGCCGGCGCGCATGGCTTCCACCGCCGCCTCTTCTCCAATCGTGGCGGAGACGATGACGAAGGGCACGTCTATGCCCTTTTGCTGCACCAGCGCCAGCGCCTCGGAAACGGAGAATGACGGCATGGAGAAGTCGGAGAGCACCAGATCCCACGCGCCATCTTCCAGCGCCGCGATCATCACGTCGGCCGTGTCCACCCGCTGGTATTGCGGCTCATAGCCGCCGCGCTTCAGTTCCAGCACGATGAGGTCGGCGTCTTCTTCGGAATCTTCCACGATGAGGACGCGCAAGGGCACGGCCTCCAACCTGGCGGTAGCTAAGCTCATTTGCCACGCTCCTGGCGGAGGGTGAAAAAGAATGCCGCTCCGCGTTCAATTGCGCCTTCCGCCCAGATCCGCCCGCCATGCCGGCGGATTATCCGCTCAACAATGGCGAGGCCAATGCCGGTGCCTTCAAAATCCGAGTCCTTATGCAGGCGCTGAAAAGGACTGAATAAACGGCCGGCAGCCGCCATATCGAAACCGGCGCCGTCGTCACTCAAAAAATAGGCAGGCGCGTCGCCGCCCTTCCGAAGCCCGAACTCGATGCGCGTCGTGGCGTGTTTCCGAGTGAATTTCCAGGCGTTTTCCAACAGATTCTGCATGGCGGCGCGAAGCAGTGTGGCGTCGCCCCAGGCTTCCACGCCGTCTTCGATTACGAATTCCGCGTTGCGAACCGAATCTCGCGCCACCAGATCGGCAACCAGGGAGCGCACCATCGCACTGATGTCGAAGCGGCTCTCGGTCAGTTCCACGCGCGTGAGACGGGAGAAATTCAGCAGGTCGTCCACCAGTTCGCACATGCGAGTGGCGGAGTGCTCAATGCGGTTCAGATACAGCGACGACTGCTCATCCAGCTTCTCGGAATGAAAGTCCAGCAGCGCTTTACTGAAGCCGGCCATGCGGCTGAGCGGGCCGCGCAAGTCATGCGACACCGAATAGCTGAAGGCTTCCAGTTCGCGATTGGCCTCGTTCAAAGCGTCCACCTGATTTTCCAGATGGCGATTGAGCGCCTTAATTTCCTCTTCCGCCTGCATGCTGCGGTCGATAGCCCGCTGCAACTCGGCGTTCTGCTGCTCCAGCAGGCGCGACTGCTGCGCCAGCAGCGCATTCTTCCGTTCCAATTCCACGAAGACGCTGACTTTCGACCGGAGGATTTCCGGCACAAAAGGCTTCATCATGTAATCCACCGCGCCCAGGTCGTAGCCTTGGCGAATGTGGGCTTCGCTGCGGCCCAGCGCGGTGAGGAAGATGATGGGAGTGTGGCGCGAGCGCTCCCGCTGACGAATCAGCGCCGCTGTTTCGAAGCCGTCCATATCCGGCATCATGATGTCGAGCAGGATGACGGCGAAGTCCTGGTCCAGCAGGTGGCGCAGCGCTTCCCTGCCCGATTCGGCCTTCACGATGTGCTGGCCCAGGCTTTCGAGCACGGCCTCCGCCGAGAGCAGATTATCCTGCTGATCGTCCACCAGCAGGATCCTGACCGGCACCGGCGTATCCGATGCCGCCGCTGGTGCCGCGGCGTAGAGGCTGGACATCGGCATCATAAGGCGCCGGCCGTTCCCATGGTCATACGGCAATCCCGGCGCTCGAGGCCTTCTGACGCCGCTCGTGCGTCCAGACTCGCATCAGCGAGAAGAGCTGATCCAGATCCACGGGCTTGGCGATGTAATCCGACGCGCCGGATTCGATGCACTTTTCACGATCCCCTTTCATGGCCTTGGCGGTCACTGCGATGATGGGCAGATTCCGGAAAGCCTCCACTTCACGAATCGCACGGATGGTCTCGTAGCCGTCCATCCCCGGCATCATGATGTCCATCAGCACCACGTCGATGTCGGGTGTCTGCATCAGCGTCTCGATGCCGGCGCGCCCGTTTTCGGCATGCAGCACCTGAATCTGATGGCGCTCCAGAATGCTGGTGAGCGCGAAGATGTTTCGCACATCGTCATCCACAATGAGGACGCGCGCATTGACCAGTTCGTGGTCCATCTGGCGAAGCTGATCCAGTTTCAATCGCTTGTACTCGGGCAGCGTGGCCTCTGGAACGTGCAGCATGCGCGTGGCTTCATTCAACAGCCGCGCCGGACCGGCCATCTTGCGCAGAATGGTGCCTTCGCGCAGCGGGGCCAGCCGCAGATCCTGCTGAGCTTCTCCTTCCGGCGAATACGCCACCACCTTCAGGTCGCGTTCGGCCGCCTTCTGCAATTCCACCAGAAGATCCGCGGCGGCGATATCGGACGCGCCCGCGCCGACAATCACGCAGTCGAAGCGGCGCGACTTGAATTCGTCGAGAGCCTCGTTGGCCGTCGCCGGAAATACCGTTTGGACGCCTTCGATGTCCAGGACGTCTTCCACGTCCCGGCGCGTTGCCGCGTCGGCATTGATCACCAGGACATCCCGCTGCTTCCTGGCGGCATTTTCCTGCACTCGGCCGAACACCTTCTCCAACACTTCGCGGCCTTCCGTCTTGCGGAAATAGGAACTCGCGCCGAGCGAAAGTCCGCGCCGGCGGTCCTCGAAGATCGAGAGCAGGTGGACCGGAATGTGACGCAGGTCGGGATCGTGCTGTAGCTGATCGAGCACGGCCCAACCCGTGGTATCCGGCAGTCCGATATCCAGCAGCACCGCATGCGGCCGGAACTTGCGGGCCATGGCGAGGCCCATATCGCCGCGCGTTGCCACAACTACCTTGAGATCGCGAGCGTGCGCCTCATCCATGACAATGCGCGAATAGGTGAGATCGTCTTCGATCACCAGCACCACCGAATCGCCGGACTTGATGTTTTCGCGGTCGTCTTCCTGATCCACTCGCGCCAGCAGGGACGGCTTCAAACGCGTGGTGGCGATTACGGACTCCGTAACCGTGACCAATTGGCGCGGAGCCTGCAAACGGGGGTCGGCGCGATGCGGCGCCAGAGCCGTGTACGTCCGCGGCAGGAACAGCGTGAATGTGCTGCCCTCGCCGGGAACGCTGTGCAGCCGGATTTCGCCGCCCAGAATGTGCGCGATCTCGCGGCTGATGGAGAGGCCCAGTCCGGTGCCGCCGTACTTGCGGCTGGTGGTGCCGTCGGCCTGTTGGAAGGCCTCGAAGATGATGCGCTGCTTGTCCGCCGGGATGCCGATGCCGGTATCCACCACCGAGAATGCAATCACTGAATCGGCATTGGCCAGGATGGCGTTGTCCGGCTGCCAGCCCGAGGTGGCCGGTTCGATGTGCAGCGACACCTTGCCTTTCTCCGTGAACTTGAGCGCGTTCGAAAGCAGGTTCTTGAGGACCTGCTGCAAGCGTTTAAGGTCTGTGTTGATGCCCTCGGGCAGGTTGTTGCTGAGATCGATGGTAAAGTCCAGAGCCTTGCCGTCGGCCACGTGGCGGAAGTTGCGGTTGACGTAATCCTGAATGTCGCCGAGCCGGACCTCGCTTGGCTCCACGGCCATGGTGCCGGACTCGATCTTGGTGAGATCCAGAATGTCGTTGATGAGCGACAGCAGATCGGTACCGGAAGAGTGGATGGTCTCGGCGAATTTCACCTGCTTGGTGTGCAGGTTGCCTTCCGGATTTTCCTGCAGCATCTTGGCCAGGATCAGCAGGTTGTTGAGCGGCGTGCGCAACTCGTGCGACATGTTGGCCAGGAACTCCGACTTGTACTTGGAGGTGAGGGCCAACTGTTCGGCCTTTTCTTCCAGCGCGCCCTTGGCCTGTTCCACTTCCTGATTCTTGCGTTCCACCTCGGTCTTCTGCTCGGCCAGCAGTCGCGCCTTTTCCTGCAGTTCGGCGTTAGTGCGCTGCAACTGCTCCTGCTGATTCTTAAGCAGTTCTTCGGACGCCTGCAGCGTGTTGGCCTGCTGTTCCAGACGCTTGTTGGTGTTGGTCAACTCGCTCTGCTGGCTCTGTAGCTCTTCGGCCAGCGCCTGCGATTGCTTGAGCAACTCTTCCGTTCTCATGGTTGCCGCAATCGTATTCAACACGATGCCCATGGATTCGGTGAGCTGATCCAGGAAGGCAAGGTGGATGTCGCTGAACTGGTGGAAGCTGGCCAGTTCGATCACCGCCTTCACCTGACCTTCGAAAAGCACCGGCAGCACGACGATGCTGAGCGGGGTGGCCTCGCCAAGACCGGAGCTGATCTTGATGTAATCGGTGGGAACGTTGGTGAGGACGAAGCGTTCCTTTTCGAGCGCGCACTGTCCGACCAGACCCTCGCCCGCCTGGAAGACGTTGGATACCGTCTTGCGCTCGCGATACGCATAGCTGGCGAACAGCTTCATGATGGGCGAATCGCTGTCGCCCGCGTCGTTGATATAGAAGATG
>DASZMZ010000043.1:0-5463 GCA_035551455.1 Candidatus Sulfopaludibacter sp. | reverse complement strand
GTTCCAGCCTGACCGCCGACACCGCGTCGGTAGAGCGGATGGCGGGAGTCAGGCGGTCGGGCGTTTTCCATTCGGCATCCGTCACTTCGATGGGCCAGAAGGTCACGTCGTAACAGGTGCGGAACTTACACGGAACTCCCTGCACCGGCCGCGACCGCAGCACCGCGCCGCGCTCCATCGTGAGGCCTTTTTCCGGCGTCACCTGACCGAAATCCACGTGGAATTCGGTGACCGACATCGAGGGGATAGGCCGCAGGTAATGCGGATACAGAATCCCGAGCAGCGATTCGGTGATCTCCGGGAACTCGTCGTCTATCTTCAGGTGGACGCGCGCCGCCAGGAACGAGAAGGCTTCCAGCAGCCGCTCCACGTGCGGATCTTCGCATTTGTCCGGTTCGATCACCAGACGCTGCGCCACCTTCGGATACTTGGCTGCGAACTCCGCGCCCATGTGGCGCAGGAACGTCAGTTCGCGTTCGTAATAGAGCAGCAGTTCATCCCGCACTGCCGTCACCCCTCACCTGGTATTCGCCGCTGGAAAGCTGCAGGACCGTATCGAAGGAAATGTGTTCCGGCGCCGGATCCATATCCAGCAGGCCTTGAATCTGAAAACGCAGAACGTGGGTCAAGCCCTGCATGGAATCGAGGGCCACCACCTTGAGGCCGGTAATTCTGGGTTCAAAAGTCTGCACGGTCTGCTCGATCATGCGTGAAAGCCGCGCCCGGTCTCGCGAGGAATCCCATGCGAGGTTGGTCATGTCCTGGAGTCCGAAATTGTACAGAGACTTTTCGACCTCGGCGAATTCGCTGGTCGCCGGTCTCGGCGTGCGGCGGGTATTGAGCAGCCATTCCAGGTCGCGGCGCAGGGATGCCTTCAACTGACGCACCGATTGCGCGCGCGTCGGCGCCGGATCGGCTGACTGCGTCGGATCGCGATCGATCAGCCGTTCCAATATGGATTGCGTGACTGTCTGCTCGGTTTCCCACCGGGCCATTCACTCACCTCGATATGCTCAAAGCAGCCAGCGGATCGAGCCGGCACAACCAGGAGTAGAGCTTCTGGCTTTCTTCCTGGCTTCCATCAACGCGCGACAAACACTTGTACAACAGCGCCAGCGGGTGGGCCAGCAGGTCTGGCGATTCCCAATCTTCCAGTTTGCGCCTTTCGATCTCCGCCGCAAGATCCTTGAGGATCGGAAAGGCAATGGGTTCGTGGGCCGTACCGACGCACAGCTGCGCCAGTTGGGCTTTGCGCTGGAAGCGTCCCCGTCCCGTGCGCTCCTGCGTCATCTCTCGCATCAAAAGTTCGATGCCCTCTTTCGGCCGTCCGGAACGGACCGCCTGGAGGGCCAACTCGAAAACATCCGGCGTCTGTCCAATCCCATCGGGGGGTTCCGTCGCCGTATCCCAGGCTGGCGCTTCGCTCGCCGACGATGCGCCGGCGCTTTCCCCGGGCTTCACTTCGTCGCGAATCCACGCCTGGGTTTCGGCATTGGCGGTGGCCGTGTCGTCCATCATGGTCATTTCCGGCAGCGTGGGATAGTCCGTCAGCAGACCACGAACGCCAGAGATCACCGAAGCCCGAATGGCCTCATAGCTCAACTCGTAGCAGGCGCGGCTTACGTAGCGCTGCAGATCCAGCCAGCCGCGGCCGCAGTCCATTCCCATGGCTGTTTCGGCATGCTCCAAAACATCCGACCAGCTGCCATCCACCGAGGCTCTCTTCAACGACTGGCGCAGTTCCGAAGGAGGCGCTTCCAGCAGGGACTGATCGATGCTGGTTCCGGCGGCGCGAAGCTCTCCCCAGCGGAGGCCGCGCAACATCAGGTAGGGCGCCGGGTCATACGCGTTTTCGGTGCGCAGAAATTTGGCGGCGGAAACTACGCGCGCAATGGCATCGGCGCGGTCCACCGGTTCGGCTGCCAACGGTCCGCCGGTTCGGCGCTTCACGGGCGCAGCGGCGGCCTGCGTTTCCACCTCTAGGGTAGTGCTCCAGGAGTCGGTCTCCGGCTCCGGTTCAGACCCGGCTACCGGTTCGTCCGGCTCCCGCTCGCGCTTCTTATTGAGAAAGCTGCGGACCTGCTGCTGGACCTCTTCGAGCGCCGAACGAATGCTGCTAAAGCTGGGTGCGATATCGCCGAACTTGTCCGTGCAGAAATCGTCCAGCCCCGCCAGGGACTCGAGCGCGCCTTCGTAGCTCTCCGAGAGCGCAACGTAATAGGCCTTGGGCGTATTGTTGAAGGCGGTCTCGAAATCTTCCTGGGTCAGCTTGCCTTCGGCAATCAGGGTCTCGCGAGACTCGGCCTTGGCGTTGTTTTCTTCCGCCTCGGCTTCAGTGGGAACGCGGCGCGATTCCTTCCACTGGAACCAACTGTAGCCGGTACGGGTAACGGCCGATTCCCGGACCGGCCGCTCAAAACGCAGCCCGACCCATTCCAAAGGAGCGGCTCGCAACTCCAGATCGCCGTCTTCGATTTCGGGGTAGACCGTGTCCCAGAACTTC
This sequence comes from Candidatus Sulfopaludibacter sp., assembly GCA_035551455.1. Taxonomy (GTDB): domain Bacteria; phylum Acidobacteriota; class Terriglobia; order Bryobacterales; family Bryobacteraceae; genus Sulfopaludibacter. Next base: position 2,960 of record DASZMZ010000043.1, on the reverse strand, counting down.
TCGAGCAGGCCTTTCAGAAGGTCGAGGCCTTCCTTCAGACCGGCGACGCCCTGGGTTTTGAGCAAGGCTTCAGTGAGCCACGCCGCCAGTTGCAGGTCCTTGCTCTTGGTGGCGATCACCTCGCTGGCCGTCTTGATGACGGTCGGCCAGTCGGCTATTTTCCGTTCCCGTTTCCAATCGCCTTGAGCGGCATCGTCGTCTTCACGGCGCGCCTCTTTGATTTTGTCGTAGACAGGGGCATAGCGCAGGCTTTGCCCGCTGGGATTGTCACCGGGAATCGGCTCAAGCAAATCATTCCGCAGCGGCATGTTCGTTAGCGGCTGTTTCCGGCGTCTGGAATTCCAGGCTGCGGATTTCGAGAATCGGAAACTCCTCGTCGTCCACCAGGAAGCACCTTTGTCCGGCAGGCGCCACCACGCCGTCTGCTTCTTCCCAAACCGTGACGCGGCCCAAACGCACCGCATCGTCCGCGTTCGTGTGGGCCAGCGGAGTGAGAACCGGCAGAAGAACTTCGCCCAGTTCCCGTTCCTTGAATCCCGGACCCGTCCGGATCAGGGCAGGCACCCACAGAAGGTCGCGTAATCTCTTAGGCGCCTCCATCTCAATAGAGGCAATGTGTTCCATGGGCAGCCACATGTAATTGCCGGCTGCGAACACTTCCATTTTGGCGCCCAACCGCGGATCGGCATCCTCGAAAAACGTAAAGGGCTTACCGTTCAGAGTTCCCGTAAGTGCGGGAGCCTCTTGTTCGCTGGGCTTCGGATAGGTCTTCTTTTGAAACATCTCAGTACGGGTGCGATCCGCACTCAGAGCACCGGCATAGAGCAATGCGCCTAATTGGGTGTCTTTATTCGACTGCGCCAGAACGTCCAGGTGTTTCTCCGCCCGATCGTAAGCGCCTGAGAAGCACAGCAACTCGAACAAGAAAGTACGGCGCTGAGTATCCGCGGGATTGTCTCGCAATTCCGCACTCAGCGCCTGCACCGCCTCGTTCAGTTTGCCGGCTTTGAATAGCTGTCCGGCATTCATAGGATTGATATTGGACTACGGCTAAACGGTCTTCTGTTCCTTGACGTTGTAACCGGCCTTGACTGAGCCGCCCAGGGTACCATCGGGTTTCTGTTCCTTGTATTCAACCTCGACCTGCGAGAAGTTGAACGAAATCTGGTCCAGGGGAACCACGTCACCGTGAGCGCTGCCGCCGGTCTGGTAGGAAGAGATCAGCATGTCGGTGAAATTCCACTTCAAATACTCCTGCTGGTCCTTTCCGGCCTTGCGGCAGGTGAGCACCGCCTTCTTGATGTGCTGGCCGGTAGCGCAGGCCAGAAACAGTTTCGGCGACGACTTATTGACTTTCATCACGAAGTGGAAGTCCTGCATCTGGACTTTACCAGCGCCGCCGCCGCCGCCAAGTGACGACGTGCCGTGCTGGGCTTCGCCAAACGACCAGGATTCGATATCGATTTCGCTTTTGTGTTTCGAATCCTGGGCTTCCCCTTCAATCCCATCGATCTTCAGGAAATAATCAACTGCTGCCATCGTTTGTTCCTCCTCAGTGTTATACCGTGATTGCTGCGAAGGCCAGCGCCGCGGCGGAACTGGCCCCTAGGTCTCTCTGGGTCCCTTTTTACTTAGCGCCAGCCGGCAACTCAGCCACCAGGCGCAAAGAAACGGATAATTCGTCCAGCATGAAGTGAGGTCTCAGGAAGCTGACCGCACGATACACACCTGGCTTTCCGGGTACTTCGGAAACTTCGATCTTCGCATCGCGCAGCGGGTGCGACGCCTTGACGCTCGGCGAAGCCGTATCGTCCGGAGTCACATAGTTCACGATCCACTGGTTGAGGAAGCGTTCGCAATCGGTGCGCGACATGAAACTGCCCACTTTGTCGCGCATCATGCTCTTCAAATAATGTGCAAACCGCGAGACCGCGAAAATGTACGGCAACTGAGTGGACAGGCGCGCATTGGCGTTGGCCGAATCCAGATCGTACACCTTGGCTTTTTGGGCGGACTGGACGCTGAAGAAGGCCGCATAATCGGTCCCCTTGCAGTGAACCAGCGGAATAAAGCCCAGGTCCGCGAGTTCTTTTTCACGCCGGTCGGTGATGGGCGCTTCGGTGGGGCACTTCAAAGCGATGTCGCCGGAATCCGTGGTGAAGTTGTGAGTCGGCATGCCTTCCACCAACCCGCCGCCTTCCACGCCGCGAATCGCCGCGCACCATCCGTACAATGCGAAGGCGTTGGTGAGGCGCGCGCCCAAAGCATAGGCCGCGTTGCCCCACAGGTATTTCGAGTGATCGGTTCCGTCCACGCCTTCTTCGTAATTAAAGGCTTCCACGGAAGCGCCGTTCTTGCCGTACGGGAGACGCATTAGAACGTGGGGCAGAGTCAGCCCGATGTAGCGGGAATCCTCGCTCGCCCGGAAGCTCTTCCACTTGGCATACTCGCTCGAATCGAAGACCTTCGCCATGTCGCGAGGGGCATCGATTGCGGTGAAGCTGTCCAGGTTGATCATTTCCGGAGACGCCGCCGAAAGGAACGGGGCGTGCGCGGCCGAAGCCACCTGCGCCACCTTCTCCAGCAGTTCGATGTCTTCCGGACCACGCCCGAACTCGTAATCGCCGATGAGAGCCCCGAAAGGCGCGCCGCCGAATACGCCGTACTCTTCTTCGTAGACCTTCTTGAACAGCGCGCTCTGGTCGAATTCCGGCGCCCGCTGCAAGTCGCGAAGCAGTTCCTTCTTGGTGACGTTCAGAACTTTGATCTTCAGCTTGTCGCTGGTCTCGCTCTGATCCATCAGGTACTTCAACCCGCGCCAACTTCCTTCCAGTTTCTGGAAGGGCGGGGCGTGTAAGACTTCGTTCAACTGCAGCGAAATCAGGTGATCGAGCTGCGAAATGCGCGCATTGATCATGGCCTCGGCGTCTTTCGACACCGTCATGGCGCCTTCCAGCACC
>DASZMZ010000042.1:0-5771 GCA_035551455.1 Candidatus Sulfopaludibacter sp. | reverse complement strand
TCTTGGCTGCCCGGGTCATAGCCGACTCGGTCCAGGTTGGTGGACTCCAGTGACAACAGGTGCACAGCAACTGTCCTCCTGGAAACATTTTACGACAAAAATGTTCTTAAGTGAACAGTATTGGGCTAAAGCCTATCCTACATGAAGTAGTCTTTGACTTTTTCGAAGAGGCCTTTTTCGGCGGGGGTGTTGTCGACGGGGAGCGACTCGCGGAGCTGCTCCATGAGTTTGCGCTGCTCGCGCGTGAGGCGGGTGGGGATCTTGACGTCAATGTGGACGTAGAGATCGCCGCGGCCGGAGCCGTTAATGGCGGGGACGCCTTTGTTGCGGAGGCGGATCTGCGCGCCGTTTTGGGTGCCCTCGGGAATTTTGAGGCGATGGGGCTGTTCGAGCGTGGGCACTTCGATTTCCGCGCCGAGCACGGCCTGCGCCATGTTAACGGGGATGGTGCAGTGGAGGTCGGCGGCCTGCCGTTCGAAGAAGGGATGTTCGCGAACCTTCAGGAAGACGTACAGATCGCCGTTGGGACCGCCGTGAGCGCCGGGTTGGCCTTCATTGGAAAGGCGGAGGCGGGTGCCATCGTCGACTCCGGCCGGGATGTTGACCTTGAGTTTCTTGTGGACTTGGCGGAAGCCATGACCGCGGCATTCGCTGCAGGGGTTTCGGATGATCTGGCCCTGGCCGCCGCAAGTGCTGCAGGTGCGGCGGATGGAGAGGAAGCTCTGCTGATAGAGCACCTCGCCGCGGCCGTGGCAGGTGGGACAGGTGGTGGGTCCGCTGCCGGGTTCGGAGCCTGCGCCTTTGCAGCGCTCGCAGGGTTCCATGCGGGGCACTTGAATTTCGGCGTTGATGCCGAAGACGGCCTCTTCGAAGGCGATTTCCAAATCGTAGCGGACGTCTTCGCCGCGTTCGGCGCGGGAACGGCGACGGCCGCCGCCGCCACCTCCGCCGAAAATGTCGCCGAGGTCGAAGAAATTGCCGAGGATGTCGCTGAAGTCGGTAAATGCGCCGGGGTTGAAGCCGGGTCCGCCACCGGCAGCGCCCTGTACGCCGGCGTGGCCGAAGCGATCGTAGGCGGCGCGTTTTTGCGGATCGCTGAGGACGCTATAGGCCTCCGAGGCCTCTTTGAAGCGCTCCTCGGCGTTGGGATCGTCCGGATTGCGGTCCGGATGATGGGCCATGGCGAGTTTGCGGTAAGCGGTCTTGATCTCCGGATCGCCGGAGTCCTTGGCCAAACCTAGTACTTCGTAATAGTCTCTTTTTGCCACTGGTTTCACTGCGTTCCTACGGTTTCACGGCGACTTTGACCATTGCGGGGCGGAGAAGTTTGCCCCTGAAATTATACCCGCGTTGATACTCGCCAAGGATGGTCTGATCTTCGCTGTCTTCGGTTTCCACGCGTTCGACGGCCTGGTGCAGATTGGGGTCGAAGGTCTTGCCGAGCGAATCGACCGGCTCCAGACCCATCTTTTTGAGATTGTCGTAGAGGCGCTGGTAGATGAGTTCGACGCCTTTGGCGTATTCCTTGTCGGCGGTTTCGACCTTGAGTCCGCGCTCGAAATCGTCGAGCACGGGCAAAATCTCACGGACCAGATCCATGGCGGCGTATTGCAAAAATTCGCTGCGTTCGCGTTCCGCGCGGCGGCGCGCGTTGTCGAATTCGGCGCGGGCGCGCAGGAGGCGATCCTGCAAGTCGGTTTTTTCGGCCAGAAGTTGATCGCGCTCCGCGGTGATGGCCGCGAGTTGACCCTCCGCCGAATCAGCGGGGGAGTCCGGAGACACGTTGGATATGTTCGGTTCGGGGTTCTGGGTGTCCACTGATTTTATTTTAGCAAAGCTGTCCAGCAGCGAAGCCGGGGCGGAAGCAGCGACAATTATGAGCGTGTATGCGGCAACGCTTCCTTACGTGCGCGGCTCCGATTGGAATGCACGTAGACGAGCCAGGCGGTGGCGACGGCAGCGAGAGTTCCGGCGGCGAGTTTGGCTTCGAAGAGCCAGACGTTGGTGATTTCGGCCGTGGGGACCACGGAGCAGAGAATCGCCAGGATCGTGATGGACCAGCCGGCAAGGGCGGAGATGCGATTGCCTGCTTTCCAGGAACTGCCGAAGATGTAGAGATAGGGCAGGAAGCCCACGATCACCATCAGGGACACGAGTGCCTGATAGGCCGCGCGCATGGTGTCGCCGAACTGAACGGCGATGAGCAGGAACGACGCGACGAAACCCAGGGCAATGATGGAATAGTGGGGCGTGCCCCAGCGGGGATGGACGCGGGCGAAGGCTTTCGGCAGGAGACCATCGACACCGGCAGCGAAGGGCAGGCGCGAGATGGCGGTTCCGATGCCTCCAATCTGGCCGACTCCGCTGGCGAGCACGAGAACGCCGATGGCCGGGGCGAGCCAGGTGCTGCCGAGAATGCTTCCGGCCGTGTGAGCCACCTCGGCATACCCGTTCAGTTCGCTGATTTTTTCCGGCTGCAGCACGACCAGCAGGGCGACGGTGGCGCTGGCGTAGAAGAGCACGGCGAAGCCGGATGCAATCCAGCCGGCGCGCGGCATGGTGCGTTCCGGGTCGCGCATTTCGCCGCCCATGAGTCCGGCAAGTTCGAGTCCGGACATGGCGTAGGCGATGGTGGACCACAAGCTTAGGGTGTCCCAATTCCAATGCGGCATCAGGTGCATGGGAGTGGCCGAGCCGCGGCGCGACCAGACGAGAGCGGCCACGACGGCGAGCAGCGCGCCGATGATCCAGGAAGCGGCGCCGCCCAGGTTCTGAGTCCACTTGCCGACCTTCATTCCGATGAGATTGGTGCCGAGCGCCACCCAGATACCCAGTAGAGAGACGGCAAGGACGGTGATGCGTCCGGTGGGAATGCCGAGCGTGGAGAGGCCGACGCTCATGTAAAACATGGTGGCGCTGGGGAACCAGATGGCCAGTCCCATCCAGTAGACCCAGAAGCAGAGGAAGCCATGCCAGGGTCCGTAATCGCCGCGGGTCCAGAGGTAGAGGCCGCCGACGCCGGGGTACTTCACAATGAGGCTGGCGACGGCGATGGCGAGCGGGATGACGAAGAGCAGCGCGGCCAGGAGCCAGAGGGTGATGGAGCCGGGTCCGGCGTGGGCGGCGGCGGGGATCCAGCGGGTGCCCACGATGCAGGCGATGGCAAACAGCGTCACATCGCGAAGGCCCATCTCCCGCTTGAGCTGCGACATATCAGATTAGAGAGCGGCCAGTTCGACTCCGATGCGGCGGAGGCCCTCGGTGAGGAATTCGGGTTTGCCGCCGAGCCAGAGCCGGACGTAGCCTTCGAGTCCGAGGTGCGAGCCGGGGACGATGAGGACGCTTTGGTTGACGCGGACGCGCTCGCAGAGCGGATAGCTGGGCATCGGCGAATTATAGCGCACCAGGCAGAGTGCGCCGGCCTGCGGTTCGCGGAAGGTCAGGAAGCCCTGGAAGCTTTCGACCCACTGGCGCATGATGGGCAGGTTGTGCTGGAGGATGGCGCGGGTGCGGGCATAGAGCTTCTCGCGAGTTTCGGGTTGGACAGCGACGCGGGCCACGGCGTCGGAGATTTTGTTGGGGCCGATGGTGAGGTAATCGTGCTGGCTCCAGCATTCGGCGATGACGTCGCGCGGCGCGGCGATCCAGCCGATGCGTACGCCGGGAATGCCGTAGGCCTTGGAGAGTCCGCTGGTGACGATGACGCGATCGCTCATGCCCCAGAAACTGGGAGTGCGCGGGCAGTGGATCTCAGCGCCGAGGTAGACTTCGTCGGCCAGCAGATAAGCGCCGACTTCCTCGCAGCGCGCGACGATACGGCGCATGGCCTCGGGCGAGAGGACGGAGCCGGTGGGGTTGTTGGGATTGGAGACGTAGACGAGGCGCGTTTTGGAATTGACTGCGCGCTCGAACTCTTCCCAATCGGGCTCCCACCCGCGGTCGAGCTGGAGGCGGAAGGGATTGACGACGGCGCCGAAGCTCTGCGGGATGCCGCCGTACTGCATGTAGTTGGGGACCTGGAGCGCAACGTGGTCGCCGGGCCGGAGGAGCGTGAGGGCCAGGAGATAGTTGGCTTCGGAGGTACCGTTGGTGACTTCGAGGTGGTCAGGCGTCGCGCCGGGATACTGCAGGGCGAGGGTTTCGCGGAGGGCGAGCGTGCCGTTGGACTGGCTGTATCCCAGCGGCATATCGAGGATGGACTCGAGGTCGAGGCCCATCTCCGCCATTTCGCGCAGGCTGACGGGGCGCACGCCGCTCTCGCTCATATCCATTTCGACCAGGTTCTCCCAGGTCGATTGCATGCGCTCCATTTCAAACTTTTCGATTTTCAAAGAAGGCTCCTCAGGCAATATTCGGCGATGAACAGGTCTTCGACGCCCAGGCCGGTAAAGTCGCAGACGGTGATGCCGGTGCGGTCCCAGGATGGGGCGGTCTGGCAGAACGCACCCACCTCGATTACGCGGCTCCACTCAGCGGGGGCATGCTGCAATTCACCTAGCTTCTCACACTGGCGGAGGGAATCCGCGAGAAGGAGTGCGGCGCGGCGAAGAATCTCGGGGTCGAGTTCCTGCTTGTGGGGCGAATCGGCGCCGACGGCGGAGATGTGGGTGGCGGGTTGGAGATCGGCGGCAAAGAGGAGGGGCTCGCGGGAGGGGGTGGCGGTGACGATGAGGGTGGACTGGCGGGCGACGGCGGCGGGGGTGCGCTCGATGGCAACGTCGAGGGCGGGGAGGGCACTGCGGAGGTCGCGGGCGCATTCGAGGGCACGGTCGGAGGAGCGGCCCCAGAGGACGATGCGGCGGAGGGGGAGGACTTCGGCATGCATGCGGGCCTGGAGTCGCGCCTGGACGCCGGTGCCGAGGATGCCGAGCGTGGTGTCGGCGCGCTGGAGTTCGCGGGCGGCCATGGCGGCGACGGCGGCGGTGCGGACGTCGGTGAGGTGGCCGTTATCGGCGAGGAAGGCGATGGGTTCTCCGGTTTCGGCGGAGGAGAGGAGGATCATCCCGCTGGAAGTGGAGAGGCCGCGGGCGGCGTTGCCGGGGAACGTGCCGGCGATCTTGAGGGCGAAGTAGCGGCCGCCGCGTCGATAGCTGGACTTCATGTGGACCTCGGCGGACTCGGGGGCGATGTCGAAGTGCATGGGCATGGGAGTGTCGCATTCGCCGCGGGAGTGGGCGATGAGGGCGTCGCGCATGACGTCGATGATGGCGGGGTAGTGGAGGGACTGCTGGATCTGGTCGAGGGGGAGGAGGCGCATGCTTCGAGTGTAAGATGCCGATCGCTGGAAAAGCACGGGTTCTCAAACCGGCTGGCAGCGCAGTTCAAAGGCTGTGGTGAGAGCCGGTTTCGATGTCGCGCCTGAAGCCACCGAGAGCACCAGATCGACTAACTCGTCTTCGCAAAATCCCGGTTCCCAATCGTTGATCAACAGGAAGGTGATGGCCGCATTGGCACCCGTCCGCTTGTTTCCGTCCAGGAATGGATGGTTCTGACAAATGTGGAACAGGTACGCAGCAGCCATCGCCGGGATGCTTGGGTGAAGGAACTCTCCGCCAAAAGTGGCAACGGGTGTGGCGACTGCGGATTCCAACCCCCCTTGGTCGCGGACGCCTGCCGCACCGCCGTACAGCTGAATCTGTTCGGCGTGGATTTCCAGAACTTCGTCGAGAGACAGGAACAGCGGCTCCATGTCCGGTGGTTAGTCGGCGAGTTTCTTAAAAGCTCTTCCGTAGTTCTTGTGCGCCGTGCGCTGCGCCGCTTCGAATTTCCGG
>DASZMZ010000041.1:0-10493 GCA_035551455.1 Candidatus Sulfopaludibacter sp. | reverse complement strand
GCACGAGGGCCGCCGGCGGGAAGGGTACGCTGTTACTTTATTTGGTGGCTACGATGTGAATGCGGCGATTCTTGGACCAGCAAGCTTCGTCATGATCTTCGCAGATCGGCTTGTCCTTGCCGTAGCTGATTACATTGAGCTGATTCGGGGAAATACCCACGCCTACCAGGTACTCCTGCGCAGCTTTGGCGCGCGCGTCGCCCAGAGCCATGTTGTAAGCCTCGGAGCCACGCTCGTCGCAATGGCCTTCGATCACCAGCTTATAGGCCGGATACTGCGAAATGATGTCGCGCAGTTCGCTGGAATCCGACTGTAGTGCCTTGATGGCGTCCGGACGCAGCGTGTGCTGGTTGTAGTCGAAATAGGCATCTTCGATGCGAGCCAGCAACTGGTCGATACGCGCCTTTTCAGCGGCAGTCGGCATATTCGAACGGGGCGTCACGGATGCGGACTGCTGCGGAGCGGGCGTGGACCGCGCGGGCGTCGCCGCCGTGGTTTGCCGGGGTGTGGCAGCCGTCTGCTGCGGAGCCGGTGGGGTAGCCGCCGCTACCTTTTTCTTGGCGCAACCTGCTCCAAATAATCCGATGGCCGCTAAAGCAACCAAGGCCATTCTGGCGGGAATCTTCATCTACTTGCCTCCATGTTTAAGGTTTAACTCCTGGCGCGGAAAGTCGCAATCCTGTGCGGACAGTATTCTTACCCCAGTGCGCTTTGACTACACTGAAGACTGGAGGATGTCTGGCAGTAACCACCGCAGTAGTCCGCAAGAGAGCTCCTTGGCTGGTACTGTGGCTGGGCTTCGGCGGACTTTTGATCTGCATCATCGGGGCGGCGGTCGGTACGTTCACGACCCTCAGCCGCGTTCGCACGGACGAGTCGCGGATCCGCAAAACGTTTCTGCTGCGGCTGGGCTCGCTGGATCAGATCCGGTCGGAGATCTATCTTTCGGGGACGTACGTGCGCGATTTTCTGCTTTCTCCCGATCCTTCCGGCGCAGCGGCGCAGGGTTCCCGTCTGGCCGGGCTGAAGAACGAAACGCAGGCTGCCCTTCAGGCCTATTCGCGCCAGTTAGAGCCGGAGGAGCGGGAGCCCTTCCTGGCGCTGCAATCGGAAATCGAGGAATACTGGCGTGTTTTGGATCGCACCATTGCCTGGACGCCGGACGAGCGGAACCAGAAACGCGATTCCTTCTTCTATGACGAACTGGTGCCTCGGCGCACGGCCATGCTGCAGATTGCCGACCGCATCGCGCTGGTCAACGAACATTTTCTGAGTAGGGCGGAGGAGCAACTGGCCGCGTCGGCGGGCAGTTTGCGGCGGACGTTGATGGTGACGTTCGGAGTGACGCTGGCGGGTGGCTTTATTCTGGCGCTGCTGACCATCGCCTACACCCTGCGTCTGGAGCGCGAACTGGAGCGGCGGCTGGAAGAAAATGCGGCGGCGCGCACCGATCTCCAGGAGCTTTCGGCGCGCCTGGTGCGGGCGCAGGAGAACGAGCGCCGCACGCTGGCGCGCGAACTGCACGATGAAGTGGGCCAATCCCTCTCCGCTATTTTGATGGAGGCCGAGAATGCCGAATGCGCCGAGGAACTGGTGGAGATTCGCGAACATCTGGCCAGCGTGCGCACGCTGGCGGAGAAGACCGTGAATGAGGTGCGCGACCTGGCGCTGCTGCTGCGGCCTTCCATGCTGGATGATTTCGGGCTGGTGCCGGCCCTCAACTGGCATGCGCGAGAGATGAGCAAACGCACCGGCCTGAACGTGGTGGTGACCGCCGACGACGATGCAGACGATCTGCCGGACGAGCACAAAACGTGCATCTATCGTCTGGTGCAGGAGGCGGTGAACAACTCAGCGCGGCATGCCAACGCGCGCACCGTGGAAGTGATTGTGAAGCACGAAGGCTCGGCAGTCCGCTTTTCGGTCCGCGACGACGGTGCGGGCTTCGATACGCGCTTCGTTCGGGGCCTGGGATTGCTGGGCATGGAAGAGCGGGTCCGTCGGCTAGGCGGATTGCTGCAGTTGGATTCCAAGCCGGGGCGCGGCACGCTCATTGAAGCCGAACTGCCGGTGGTGGATCTTGGTCACAAGAACGGAAACGGGAATGGCGTCCATACGCATATTACTGGCTGACGATCATACGGTGGTGCGAGACGGGCTGCGGGCACTGCTGGAGAAGCAGCCGGACATGACCGTGGTCGGCGAGGCAGCCGACGGCCGCGACAGCGTCCGCTTGGCCGAAGAGCAATTGCCCGACGTTGTCGTAATGGACATCGCCATGCCGAACATGAACGGCATCGAAGCCACGCGGCGGATTCTGGCGGCCAATCCGCGGACCAACGTCGTGATGCTGAGCATGCATCAGGACGAGAGCTACGTGCTGCGTTCGCTGAAGGCCGGGGCGAAGGGATACCTGCTGAAGGATTCCCTGCGCAGCGATGTGATTGAGGCCATTCGGACCGTGTCGCAGGGCCGCTCATTCATGACCCGAAAGGTTAGCCGCATTCTGCAGGAGGACTACATCCGGCAAATGGAGCGGCGCGGTCTCGAGGATAGCTACGATCTGCTGACGGACCGGGAGCGGGAGATTCTTCAGTTGGTGGCCGAGGGGAAGACCAATAAGGAAGTGGCCACACTGTTGAATATCAGTCTCACGACGGTGGAAACGCATCGCACGCACATTCTGCAAAAGCTCGGCTTGCACAGCGTTCCGGAACTGATCCTGTACGCCGTGCGCAAGGGCATCATTTCCTGATTGGGGCCGTTACCGGCGCGAGAAGACGAAGGTGATCACGTAATCGCTGGTCATCGGTTTGCCGTCGCGCAGGGCGGGAGTGAAGCGCCAGAGGCGGGCGGCCTGCACGGCCGAAGGCGCGATCAAGCGTTGCGCGGCCGAGGAGATGTCGACTGGGTTGGCGTTTACCACCAGGCCCGAAGCCGCGATCTGGACCTTCACGTCCAGCGTGAGTTGGCCGCGCGGCATCAGGTTTTGCAGAAGTGCGCGTGTGGCCTCCGGGATCACCGGATTGATCTTGCGCACCGGCACAGCCGCCACGAAGCTCACGGAAACTCCCGGTCGTGCCGGGGATGGCGTTGGCGCGGGCGGTAAGGGCGGCGCGGTGTTGGCGAGCGCCTGCAGAGGATTGGCCGGCGCGGATGCACCGGGACTCAACTGCGGAGGCGGCGCGATGACGGGTGGCACGATGACGGGCGGCGCCGGTTGAGGGCTGCTGACAACGGCCGGAAGCCTGATATCGACGTGGCGGGATTCCACTCGTGGCGTCGAACGCTGGGGGGCAGGTGCAACAATCGCCGTTGGTGCAGGCGTGGTGATGCCCGTAGCGACGGTGATGGACTCGCCGCTATAGTGGTCGCTATCCCTGTAGACCTCGAGACGAAAATCCACTTGGCCGCTTCTCGGCACGTACACGGCAGCGCCGTCCAGCAGCTGGCTGCGATTGAGCGTGAGCTGCTGACGGGCATCGCCATCGCGGATGGTGAGGATGCCGGACGCACTTTGGCGGACCAGCGGACTCTCGCGATTCCAGCCGAGCGAGATTCCTCCGGTGGTCTGGTGCGCCACCAGGCCGATGGGGCCGGGAGCGGCGGCCACCGGCGCGGCGGCCACCGGAACAGCGGGCCGCCGCCAGAGTATGAGGGCAGCGACCACCAGCAGGATGGCGGCGGTCATCGCCAGAATCGGGAAGGTCCAACTGCGCGGGCGGCGCGCCGGCAGAGCGGCGGCCTCCGGAACAGCCTGCACCGCCGGCCGCGTACTGGGAGTCCAGATCCCATTGGTCCGTCGAAAGACCAGAGCTTCGGTAGGTTCGTTGCCCACCACCGGGACCAGGACAAGCAGCGGGTCGGGAACGTTCAACAGATCGGCAATGGCGTGATCGATATCCTGCGGCGCCGCCTCCAGCAGCGGCGAACCGTCCATGCGCTGACTGCGGAAATGGCCGATGGGACCCGGCGCCGCAGCAATCTCCTGCTTCCAGTTGGCGATATCGGTGGAACTGAGCCAGAACGAGGGACCGAAGCGATGTTCGATGGTGAGAGGCCTCAGGGCGTCGATGCGGTCGCCCGATCCCAAGAGCAGGCCACCGACTTCGAACCGGTCTCCGGGAGTCCGCTCCATGGCCTGGCGGACGGCGACCCGAAGGTCGAGCACGGGCTGACTTTTTTGGACGTGCAAAGGCATCGGCTGGAACTCAATGGTAAGCAGCCGAGGCAAAGCTGTAAATAGCGTGCGCCCAGAGAGCGTCCTTGAAGAAACAGCCCGGCGATTTGTGCCACTCAGTACTTACGCGTTGGCATCCATCAGAGAGCGGTAAGGTTTGCCGACTTCCTGCGCATCCACCACCGCCACGGCGGCCAGATGGACGATGTCGTTGACCTCGGAGCCGCGCTGCAGAACGTGTACAGGCTTGGAAAGTCCCGTGAGCAGCGGGCCGATGAGTTCGGCGCCTCCAATGCGCTGGAGCAGCTTGTAAGCGATGTTGCCGGATTCCAGGTTGGGGAAGACCAGCACGTTGGCGCCGCCCTTGAGCGTGCTGAACGGATACGTCTCTTCCAGAATCTGCGGGACTACGGCGGTGTCGGCCTGCATTTCGCCATCGATCATCAGGTGCGGAGCGCGCTGGCGGACCAGGTCCACGGCGCGGCGCACTTTGTCGGCCAGAGGATGGCGCGTGCTGCCGAAATTAGAGAAGCTGAGCATGGCCACGCGCGGCTCCTGATTGAAGCGTCGCGCCTTTTCCGCGGCCATAATGGCGATCTCGCAGAGGTCTTCGGACGTGGGCTCGATATTCACCGTGGCGTCGGCCAGGAAGTAGATGTCGCCCTTCGGCGTGATGAGCACGTAGACGCCGGCCACCCGCTTGAGCTCGGGCCGCACGTCGATCACCTGGAGCGCGGGACGGATGGTGTCGGGGTAGTGGGTGGTCAGTCCGCCGATGAGCGCGTCGGCGTCGCCCAGCCGGACCATCATGCTGCCGAACGTGGTGGGATTGAGGATCAACTGTCGGGCTTCGGTGTGCGTGACGCCCTTCCGCTGGCGCAGGCTGAAAAACTCCTCTGCGTAAACATCCAGGCGCGGATGCTTGGACGGCTCCACGATTTCGATGCCGTTCAGATGGAGGCGCAATTCGGCGGCCTTCGCCTGAATGATTTCGCGATTGCCGAGCAGGATGGGCAGGGCGATTTTTTCGTCGAGCAGAATCTGGCAGGCGCGCAGGATTTTGCCTTCCTCGCCTTCGCTGAAGACCAGACGCTTGGGATCTTTCTGCGCTTTGTTGATCATGCCGCGCATTACGCCGTGCGCTGTGCCGAGCCGGCGCTCCAGCGTCTCGCGATACTGCTGGATATCCACGGGAGTCTGCGCGACGCCCGTCTCCATGGCCGCTTGCGCCACGGCGGAGGCTTCCCAAATCAGGACGCGCGGATCGAACGGCTTGGGAATAATGTACTCGCGGCCGAATTCGATGCGGTCCACACCATAGGCGCGCAGCACCGAATCGGGCACGTCCTCTTTGGCGAGCGAGGCCAGCGCGCGCGTGGCGGCCAGTTTCATTTCGTCGTTGATGGTGGTGGCGCGGACATCCAGTGCGCCGCGGAAGATGAACGGGAAGCCCAGAACGTTGTTCACCTGGTTGGGATAGTCGGAGCGTCCCGTGGCCACGATGGCGTCGGGCCGGGCGGCCAGCGCCACGTCGTACGCGATTTCGGGGTCGGGATTGGCCAGCGCAAAGATCACGGGGTTCGGAGCCATGCCCATCACCATTTCGGCCGTGACCGCGCCTCCGCTGGAGAGTCCGAAAAACACGTCCGCGCCCACCAGGGCTTCGGTCAGTGTGCGCGCTTTGGTGGCGGACGCGTACCGGGCCTTATAGGCATTCATGCCTTCCGTGCGGCCCTGATAAATCACGCCCTTGGTGTCGCACATCACGATGTTTTCCACGCGGACGCCGAGATTCACATAATGCGCCGCGCAGGAAATGGCGCTCGCCCCCGCGCCGTTGAACACCACGTGGACGTCTTCGATCTTCTTGCCGCTGATCTCCAGCGCGTTCAGCAGACCGGCGCCAGAGATGATGGCGGTGCCGTGCTGATCGTCGTGGAAGACCGGAATCTTCATGGTCTTGCGCAGCTCTTCTTCAATGTAGAAGCACTCCGGCGCTTTAATGTCTTCCAGATTGATGCCGCCGAAAGTCGGCTCCAGAATCTGACAGGTGCGGATCACTTCATCGGCGTTCAGCGTGTCCAATTCGATATCGAACACGTCGATATCGGCGAATCTCTTGAACAGGACGCCCTTGCCTTCCATTACAGGCTTACCGGCCAGCGCGCCAATATTTCCGAGTCCCAGAACGGCCGTTCCGTTCGAAACAACGCCCACCAGATTGCCTTTGGCCGTGTACTTATATGCCAGGCTGGGGTCGCGTTCAATCGCCAGACAGGGAACGGCGACGCCGGGAGTGTAGGCGAGGCTGAGATCGCGCTGCGTGCGGCAGGCCTTCGTGGGCACGACGGCGATTTTTCCCGCCGGAGACGAAGAGTGGTACTCGAGGGCATCTTCGGGTCGGATAATCATGGGCAGAGCACCTTTCAAGATAATTATACTCGCTTGTCTGAATCAAAAGCGATTCGTTTGTGGAAAATTCCATCATTGCACCACTGAAGCGTAGTGGGGCAGCCGCCTGCCGTCGGTGAGGCAATGGTTTACGCCCATGGTGTGGATGCTCACAGGGTGCCGGTGCCATTCTGAGTCAGGCCGATGTCGCGATCAGCATCCGGCAGTAGGTCAGTCGGGTAATATCGGACAGTCCAGCAAGAGCGTCAGGCCCGATAATTGAGAGATGACTGCTGAGGAAGTTCGCAAGATTGACGCGTACTGGCGAGCGGCCAACTATCTTTCCGTCGGCCAGATTTACCTTTATGACAATCCGCTGCTGCGCGAGCCGCTCAAACTGGAACACATCAAGCCTCGCCTGCTGGGCCATTGGGGCACCACACCAGGGCTGAATTTTATCTACGTCCACTGCAATCGCCTCATCCGGAAATACGACCTCGACATGATTTACGTGTGCGGTCCCGGACACGGCGGCCCCGGCATGGTGGCCAACACATACCTGGAAGGAACGTATAGCGAACTCTATCCGAACATCTCGCAGGATGCCGAGGGCATGAAGCGGCTGTTCAAGCAGTTCAGTTTCCCGGGCGGAATTCCCAGCCACGCCGCGCCGGAAACGCCGGGCTCGATCCACGAAGGCGGCGAACTCGGATATGCGCTGGTGCATGCGTATGGCGCGGTCTTCGACAATCCCGCGCTCATCACCTGCTGCGTGGTAGGCGATGGCGAGGCCGAAACCGGCGCCCTGGCCACGAGTTGGCATTCCAATAAATTTCTGAATCCGGCGCGCGACGGCGCAGTGCTGCCCATCCTTCATCTCAACGGCTACAAGATCGCCGGTCCCACGGTGCTGGCGCGCATCCCCAAGCAGGAGCTCGTGGACCTGATGACGGGCTACGGCCACAAGCCCTACTTCGTGGAAGGCGACGACCCGATTGAGATGCACCAGGAAATGGCTGCGACCATGGAAAAAGCCATCCTAGAAATCCGCGAGATTCAGCAGAAGGCTCGGACTCAGGGCCAGACGGCGCGTCCGGCATGGCCCATGATCGTGCTGCGCTCTCCCAAGGGCTGGACTGGACCGAAGGTGGTGGACGGCCTGGCCATCGAAGGCACCTTCCGCGCGCACCAGGTGCCGGTGACGGACTTCGCGAAGAAGCCCGCGCACATCAAGATTCTGGACACCTGGATGCGCAGCTACAAGCCCGACGAACTCTTCGACGAAAATGGGACGCTGCGCCGCGACCTGGCCGAACTGGCGCCCACGGGCGAACGCCGCATGGGCGCCAATCCGCATGCCAATGGCGGCCTGCTGCTGCGCGAACTCCGCATACCGGATTTCCGCCAGTATGCGGTGGACGTGAAGCATCCCGGCGGCGTGAACGCCGAAGCCACGCGCGTTCTGGGCGAAATGCTGCGCGACGTGATGCAGCTCAACATGCAGGCGCAGAATTTCCGCGTCATGGGTCCGGATGAAACCGCCTCGAATCGCCTGGGCTCGCTCTTCGATGTGACCACGCGCGAATCCATGGCCGAGATTCTGAGTACCGACGACCACGTGGGCCGCGACGGCCGCGTCATGGAAGTCCTCAGCGAACACATGTGCCAGGGCTGGCTCGAAGGCTATCTGCTCACCGGACGCCACGGCTTCTTTTCCTGCTACGAAGGCTTCATCCACATCATCGATTCCATGTTCAACCAGCACGCCAAGTGGTTGAAGGTGACGCGGCGCATTCCGTGGCGCAGGCCCATCGCATCTTTGAACTATCTGCTGACTTCCCACGTCTGGCGGCAGGACCACAACGGCTTCAGCCATCAGGATCCGGGCTTCATCGATCACGTGGTGAACAAGAAGGCCGACATCGTGCGCGTCTACCTGCCCCCCGACGCCAACACGCTGCTTTCCGTTGGCGACCATTGCCTGCGCAGCCGCCACTACGTGAACGTGATCGTGGCCGGCAAGCAGCCCGCGCCGCAATGGCTGGATATGGACGCCGCCATCAAGCACTGCACTATCGGCCTGGGCATCTGGGAATGGGCCAGTAACGATCAGGGTGGCGAGCCCGACGTCGTCATGGGCTGCTGCGGAGACGTGCCCACGCTCGAAACCCTCGCCGCGGTGGACTGGCTGCGCAAGTCGATTCCCGACATCAAGATTCGCGTGGTGAACGTGGTCGACCTGATGACGTTGCAGCCTTCGAGCGAGCATCCGCACGGACTCTCCGACAACGATTTCGATTCCCTGTTCACGCTCAACCGTCCCGTGGTCTTCGCCTTCCACGGCTATCCCTGGCTGATTCACCGGCTCACCTATCGCCGCAAGAATCACGAGAATCTGCACGTGCGCGGATACAAGGAAGAAGGCACCACCACCACACCGTTCGACATGACCGTGTTGAACGACGTCGACCGCTTCCACCTGGCCATGGACGTGATCGATCGCGTGCCGCGCATTCAGAAAGTGGCCGCGCACCAGAAGCAGGCGCTGCGCAATAAGCTGATCGAGCACAAGCTATACATTACGGAGCACGGCGACGATATGCCGGAAATCCGCGATTGGAAGTGGCCCGCTTAAATGCGCATTCTGGTGCTGAACGGCGGGTCCAGCAGTCTAAAGGCGACCCTGCGCGTGGTCCAATCGGCGGATACCAGTCCAACGGCCCCGGTGTGGGAGGCGCACGTGGATTGGGGCCGCGAACCGGGCAAGGCGGAGATGCGGATCGGCGCCAAAACCCAGACGCTATCCATCCAATCGCCGGCGGAGGTCCTTGCGCCGGTCCTGGCGACCGTGCCGGGTCCCGTGGATGTGGTCGGCCATCGCGTGGTACACGGCGGGGTGGCGTTTCGCGACACAACGCGCATCACGCCGGACGTGAAGGAGGCGATCCGCAAGTACTGCGAGTTCGCTCCGGAGCACAACCGGCTGGAACTGGAGGCCATCGAAGCGGCCGAAGCGGCCTTCAACGGAGTGCCGCAAATCGCGGTCTTCGATACAGCGTTCCATGCCACCATCCCCGAGGCGGCGCGCGTCTATCCGGGTCCTTGGGACTGGGTGGAACAGGGAATCCGGCGGTATGGCTTCCACGGCATCAGTCATCAATATGTTTCGCGGCGCGCCGCGCGGATGACGTCCTGCCGCCGCATCGTCAGTTGTCATCTGGGCAGCGGCGCTTCGTTGGCGGCCATCCGCGACGGGGCCAGCGTCGACACCACCATGGGCTTCACGCCGCTGGAAGGGCTGATGATGGGGACGCGGTCGGGCTCGGTGGATCCGGGAATTCTGATTTACCTGGTGCGCCACAAGGGCTACGATGCGGCGGGGCTGGATCGAATCCTCAATAAGGAATCGGGGCTGAAGGGCATCTCGGGCATCTCCGGCGACATGCGGGAGGTGCTGGCGGCCATGGCGCGCGGAGAGGCGCGGGCCCAATTGGCTTTCGACATTTACGTCCACCGCTTGTGCCGGGAAATCGGCGGCATGGTGGCCAGTCTCGGC
Organism: Candidatus Sulfopaludibacter sp.; assembly: GCA_035551455.1. GTDB lineage: Bacteria > Acidobacteriota > Terriglobia > Bryobacterales > Bryobacteraceae > Sulfopaludibacter. The sequence continues at coordinate 366 of DASZMZ010000041.1, read as the reverse complement.
GGCTTCGATGCGCTGGTGTTCACCGCCGGCATCGGGGAAAACTGTCCGCCCCTGCGCGCGGCGGTCTGCGAGCGCCTCTCCTTCTGGGGAATTCGCCTGGACGGCGCAAAGAACACGCGCACGCCGGTAGACGCCGTAATCTCGGCGGACGATTCCGCCGTCCGCGTCCTGGTGGTCCACACCGACGAAGACTGGCAAATCGCCCGCGAATGCCAGAAGCTCGAAGTAGGATAGGCTTTAGCCCAATACTGTTCACTTAAGAACATTTTTGTCGTAAAATGTTTCCAGGAGGACAGTTGCTGTGCACCTGTTGTCACTGGAGTCCACCAACCTGGACCGAGTCGGCTATGACCCGGGCAGCCAAGA
>DASZMZ010000040.1:0-2714 GCA_035551455.1 Candidatus Sulfopaludibacter sp. | reverse complement strand
AGCGGGGAGAGCGCGCGCAGGTCGGCAACATTCATACGGCGCGTCATGATCTTGACTTCCACGCCGCCGCCTTCGCCCGCTTGATACACGGCTTCGACATCGGCGGAATCCGCGACGCCGACGTTTACGGTGTTGGGGCCGGCCACGATACTGTTCGCCTTGAGGAAGACGGTTGCCGTGGGGATCGTCAGCGGCGCCGCACCGGGCAGGTTCACAACGGCGTCGCGCACTTCAAGGTTGCCGCCCAGACCCTCGGTATTGCGATAACGCACCGAGCCGGCCACCATGCCTTCGGCGGCCATCTTCGCGGGCAGCGGAGCGCCCAGGTTGCGGGCGAGTTCGAGACCCGATCCCAGCGGCGCATTGTTGAAGTCCGCCGAAACTTCCCATTGCGGAGTGGTGAGCAGATCGCGAGTGCTGGCGTGCAACTTGGTATTCAGACCGGCAGGCGAAATGGAATCGAGCTCCAGCGTCTGCGCTACAAGATCCAGCTTTCCTTTGTAGCCCACCCGCCATTCGCCGGCGTTTTCGAGTAGCAGTGTGCCTTTGACGTCCAGGCTGGCCGGTGCTCCGGAAACTTGCGCATCGAGCGAGACCAGACCCTTGAGTGGGGCGTCGCCGTTATCGAACAAGCGTGCTACCGCGTCGAGCGCACTGGGCTCGAGTTCCACTGCGAAGTTGAATTGCTGGCCGGCCGCGGAGGGAGTGGCGCTGCCGCGCACGTAGAAGTGCCCGAAGTTTTGCGCCCCTTGATCGGTGCGCGATGGCACTCCGGAAAAGCGCAATTCCACGGCGCCGCCGCCGCCCGGCGCGACTTCCAGGTCGGTGTCGTCAAAATACAACACGGATTTGGTTTCGGCAAATTTGAAATTGACGCGTCCGCCGCGCATCTTAATCGCAGGCAGAGTGGCCGGAATCACGGGCAGGGCGGGCCCCACGGGCGCGGTCCTGGATGGGGGCGGGGAAGCGCCGGCGGCGACGGTCTGGTTCAGCAGCATCTGAAAATTCCAGGGTGCGCCGGTGGGCTTCACCAGATTAAAGGTGGCGTCGTTCAGATTCAAACTGGAAAATTCCAGACGCCCGCGCAGCAACGCCAGCAGGTTGATACGAGCATCCAGCGTGTTGGCGTAGGCGAAGGGTTCGATGCCGGCGCGGCTGTCTTCATGAATGGTGACGCCGTCGAGCGAGACGCCCGGACCCGAGAAAAGCGTGAGCGACACCTGATCCACGTCCACCTTGCGCCCCAGTCCGCGGGCCAGCGCGCGCTCGATGGGAGTCTTCAGAAAATCGACGGGCGCATACGGCAATGCCACGCCGATAACTGCAACGGTCAACACGACAATGATCAGGGCGCGCTTCATTTCGCAGCTTCCGACAGGCGGCGGTAGGCTTCACGATCATCGATATCTGTCAGGATGCAGGGATCGTTCACATCGACGTAAGCCGTTTGCGGGATGTGGCCATGGATCACTTCGCTCGCCATTGCCGTGGGCGGCAGCGCGAGGAGTTCCTCGGCTATGGTGCGGGCCGCGAAGACGGGATGGCCGCGCTTGGGGCCGCTGGGGGTCTGGATGCGTGGGATGACTAGCAGCGTCGCTGGATCGCGCCGCCGGAATTCATCGGCCAGGCGTTCGACGGTTTCGATTTCCACCGCGGGCGAATCCACCGGCGTGAACAGAAACCCATCGGACTCGGCGGGCAGCGCGCGAAGGGCCGTCTGCAGGGAGGTCAACTGTCCGCGCTCGGGCGCGGGATTGATCGTGATGATGGCGGAGCCGGGAATCCCCGGCCGGATGGCAGCAGCGTGATAGCCCAGCACCACGATTACGCGATCGCACACCGGCGAAAGCACCCGCACCAGCCTTTGAATGAAAGTCTCGCCGCGATATTCGAGCAGCGCCTTGGGGCTGCCCATGCGGCTGGAGGCGCCGGCCGCCAGAATAATGCCGGCGATCACTTCAATAGCGCCCGGAGGTTGTCGTGGGCGAATACGGATTTTGAAAGCGAGCGCCAGTCGACATCCGGCGCGCGGCGCATGGCGATCATTTCGCCCACCACCGAAATCGCGATCTCTTCGGGAGTCTCGGCCCCGATCTCCAGGCCCATCGGCGCGAAGATCTTTTCGAACAGGTGACGCGGCAGGCCCTCTTTTTCGAGTTCCTTCACCACGGAAATCGTCTTGCGCTTGCTGCCGATCATGGCAACGTATTTGGCCGGGGTCTCCACCGCCCAGCGCAGCACGCGCATATCGTCGCGATGGCCGCGGGTCACGATGATCAGATAGCTGGTGGAGGTGATCGTAAGCTTGGGAAAGACGCTCTCGTATTCCTCGGCGTAGACTTCGTCGGCTTCGGGGAAGCGCTCCTTGTTGGCGAAGGCCTCGCGGTCGTCGATGATGACGGTGGCGAATCCAGCCAGATTCGCGACTTTTGAGAGGCTCTTCGACACGTGGCCGCCGCCGAAGATAAACGCGCGCGGCTGCGGCGTGACCGGCTCGACAAAAATGTTTAACTGGCCGCCGCAGATGAGGCCGTTGTCGTAGGCGGCGTCTTCACCCAGGCTGAAGTTGAGGTGGCGCGGCTTGTCGGTTTCGATGACTTCGCGGGCTGCGGTCCAGACCTCGGCTTCGACGCAGCCGCCGCCGATGGTCCCCACCATGGAACCGTCTTCGCGGACCAGCAGCTTGGCGCTTTCAAAACTGGGAATCGAGCCAC
>DASZMZ010000039.1:0-27902 GCA_035551455.1 Candidatus Sulfopaludibacter sp. | reverse complement strand
GTCAGGTCCTCGCCGGTGATGGTGATGGTGGGCGGCTCTGAACTGCTGCCTGGCGAGATCTGGTGGTCCGTCATCACGCCATCGATCAGCACCGTGGTGGAGCTATTCAGAGTGACGTAGAGCACGACGCGCATCAGCGGGATCTGCACGCCGGCGCCGATCATGAACAGGATATTCAGCGGGGAGTTTTTATCGATGGCGAACTTCAATTGGAAGCCGCTGGGACCATCGGTACGCGCCGTGACTTCCGCGCTGGTGAGGGCGTCCAGCACGTCTTGCGAGACCGCTACCGGCTCGCCCGGACCGATCATCAACGTAAGGTTGATGCCCTTAAGGAACATTCGGCGCTCCCGGAATTCCGGCGGGCATGCAGATGCGGAGTTGCTGGCCGGGGGTCGCCGTGAGGTCGCTGGGACGCATGGCGCCATTGGCGTCGCAGATCCGCCAGAACAGCTCGGCGTCGCCGAAGTAGCGGCCGGCGATCACATCCAGACGATCGCCCTGCACCACGGTGTAAGCCTGCACCTGAGCGAGCTTTTCCGGCTGCGGAAGAAAGCGGCGCTTCACATAGGAGACGCTGACGCCGCTGGACGTGGTGAACGTCAGCGTGTCAAGCCCCAGATACCGGCTGTTCGGCGCGAAGAGATTCGGCTGCAGTCCCACGAACTGCATCAGCGTTTGCATGGATGGCGTCATGACAGTCCTCCGATACCCAGGTCGCGGAGAGTGCCGCGCGGCGCCAGCGATGCCAGGCGCTCCTTCTGCTGTTGATAGACCATGAACAGACTGCCGCCGATTTCGTCGAAGCCCAGATCATCCACACTCAGCACGCGCATTCCCAGACTCACTTTCGCGCGAATGGGATTGAGCGCCGTATCGAAGGCCTCTTCGGTGATGGTAAATTCGGTGATCCGCATGGGCACCACGCGGCTGCTGCTCCAGATGAAGAGCGTCAGCGGCGCCTCCATGGGCGCGATCTCGAGCGTGCCCTGCTGCGCCTGCGCGTTGGCGTTCAGCAATTGGCTGCTGGTGGGATACACGATGGTCTCCAGCGCGGCAAGCTGCGGGTGCAATCCATATTGGCCGGCTTGCGGGTTCTGATCCGGGAATTCAAGCTGATCGGTAGCGTCAATCTCCGCGTCCAGCTTGAACGTCTCAATAGGCGGCCCCTTCAAGCGCATGGCCTCGGAGCGATTCTTGGTCGACGGCTCCACGCTCTGCACCTGAAGCGAACGAGTGAGCGTGTCCGGGTTGTACTGCAGCGCGATGATTCGCTGGATGGCGCCGGTATCAGGGTCGATCAGCGCGATGCCGCCTTTTAGCAGGCGGGGCGATCCGGGAAACATGCTCATCGTCGTGGACTCCTCATGGCTTGGTACTCTTCTGCCTCACGAACAGGCGGGCTTGCACGCGGCGATCGTTCGCGTCGGCCGGTTTCGCGGCTTGGCTGTCGCCGCAGTTGTAGATTCCGAAACTCAATCGTGGACAGGCCTCGGGCCTTCCCGGCACATCGGCGATCCGGTCTCCGGCGATGCCCGCGCGCACCAGCGCGTTGGCGATGGAGCGGACGCGATTCTCTCCGAGTTTGGTGTTGTGCTCCGTCGGTCCTTCAATCGACGCCATCCCGGTCAACTGCACGTCGAACTCCGGCCCGCGCTGCAGCCAGCCGACGACTCCCTGCAAATCGGTCACTCCGCCCGGCGTTAAACTGGCGCGCAGCGCTTTATCGTCAGACGCAGGCGCACCTGGTAGATTGACCTGAAAGCGAATGGGCCGGTCGGCGGTCAGTGCCGGGAGAATGGACGCGATCTTGATATCGCGATTGACTACGCCGGGCCTGTAAGGCTCATCAGGCTTAACCACGGGCGGGTTGGTGTACTCGTCTTTCAACGGCTCGCGGCCGCCTTTGATGGCCTTGCCCACGCGGTACGGGTCGAGCGGCGGAGACGTTTTCGGGCTGGTCTTCTGGCTGCTCTCGGCGCTGCTCTGCCGCTGTTGATCCAGCACGTCCTGCGGATTCCCCGGCGGCAGGTCGGCTGGCGCACCGGCGCCGTAGCGATCCAAAATGCCGGGTTGGGCGGGCCGGAAAACATTCTGCGCCTTCACCTCGTCGATCGCCGCCGGCGGCACGGGGCCGGGCAGAAGCTGCACTACTGCTTTCGCCAATTTCTCCGCGTCGTTCGGCGCGCTCCCGCCGCGCAGGAACTCTTCCATGCGGGCCTGGACTTCCTTCGGGTCCAGGGTCTTGACGGGGCCGCGGTACGGCGCGCGGCTGACCCCTGCCAATTTCACGGCCTGTGTGATCACCCGCTGATGACTCGGCAGCCAGTCTTTCGGAAAAGCGCGCGCCACGTCCTTGAAGAATTTGGTGAGAGCCCGCTCGAGTTGTTCGAGATTGGTCGGCGCGGCCGGTGCTTCCTTCGCCTCTGCGCCGGCGGGTTGGCGCGCCACACCTGCCGCAGCGGGAGTTACCGTGGCTTGCCGGCCCGTCGAAACGGCCTGCGCGGCATGGTCCGCCTCGCGTTCCGAACGGCCTTCGGGATCGGTAATTGGCAGGCCGCTCGCCGAACTCGCCGTGTTCTTCTGTTGCAGCGTGTGCGCGAGTTCGTGCGCCAGCAACTGCTGTCCCGCTTTTGTGCCGGGCGAAAACTGACCGTCAGCGAATACGATGTTCGACCCCGTGGCGTAGGCGCGCGCATTCACAGCCTGCGCGGACGCCGCAGCCTGCGCACCGGTATGCACCCGCACGTGGCCGAAGTCGTGTCCGAAACGCGGCTCCATCGAGCGGCGGATTTCCGCATCCAGCGGCTTGCCCGGCGAGTTCAACACTTGATGCACGATGGGCGGCGCCATCTGCGCGTCCGGCAGTTTCACTCGAGATTGCGTCGACTCTCTCATCGCCTGTTAGTAACTCGACCCGCCGCTGGTGACTCCGCTCTTCGCCTGACCCTCGCAATACTTCGCGTACTTGTCTTCCGCGCCCTTCTTGCCGGCCTTCTTTGCCTCACGCATCAGCACGCAGTAGATGTCGTTGTATGCGGCGGCCTTAGTCACCAGCGCCTTGGCCTGCGGACTGTCCTTCTTGAAATCGCCGCCGCCCACAACATCCTTGCCGGTCCACGGCTGTCCGGGAGTCTTGTTCACTTTGGAAACGTCGGCGCCCTTCGCCTTGAGGAACGCCGCCGAGAAGAGGAAGGAGTACTCGGGATTCGCCGCCTCTCGCGGATCTTTCTTGATTGCGGCCGCAGCCTTGCGTGCTAGCGCGGCGTTCTCCTTGGCTTCGAAATCGCCTTTGTCCGCCAGCTTCTGGTAATCCGCCGCCGCCTTCTCCAGCATGGCGATGGCCTCCACATACTCCGGCCTGTGCGTCACCTGCACGGGGCCGCGGCCAATGAATTCGGCGTTGCCAGACGGATTGACATCTCCGCCTTTCGCGTACGTCTTGTTGAAGTACTTGGTGGCCATTTCCGAATTCGGCGCCTTGGGATCTTTCTGCCAGTGCTGAGGGCTGCCGTCGCCGATCTCGGTGAGCAAGCGGAACTGCTGCGCTTCGACAAAGGCGTGAGCCAGATAATAGGCCTGCGCTTCCACCGTGTCGATCTTCATGATCAGGAATGCCTGATTGAGATTGTCGAGATAGCCGCGGGCTTGTTTTTCGATGGCAGGGTCGGCATCCACGTCGGCCTTCAAGAGAGGATAAATCTCCTTCAGGATTTCGAAGGTGATCGTTTCCACCGCCGGCGTTCCCGAGCCGCTCGATTTCGGAATGGGACGGCCCTTGTTCTCACTCAGTCCACCCTCAGTAGTAGGCCGGATCTCGCCGAGACCGCCCAGATACTCGTCGTAGGGCTTCTGCAGGAAGCTCTTGTGCTTGCCGTAGGATTTGTCCCACTCGTCGTCAGGCGCGCGCTGCAGAGAGTGCGCGGATTTCAAGGATGCGGAGGCGCGATCCGCTTCGCGCTCCGCCGCGTCGTGCGCCGCGCCAACCGTGAGTGTCGCTCCGGAAGACGCTCCACTCTGTTGCACCACGTGAGTCAGTTCGTGCGCCAGCAACTGCCGCCCCTTCGGCGAGTCCGGCGCGTATTGACCGGCGCCAAACACCACGTCGCGACCCACCGTATAAGCTGCCGCCCGCACGGCCTTCGCGGATTCGGCGGCGGCCGTATCGGCATGCACCCGCACCTTGCCAAAATCGTGCCGGAAATGCGGCTCCATCACCATGCGCGTTCCGGAGTCCAACGGCATACCGGGCGATCGCAAAACGCTGTGCACCGACGCGGGAACCGGACCGGCGTGACTTCCGCCCTCCGCGCGCCGCTGCAGTTTCAGTTCCTGGCAAGACGCGCATTCCTGTTCCGGCCCCGCCGAGGCTCCGCACGCGCACTTGCGCTGAAGTTGCACCGGCACGCGCATCAATGCGGGGTCCGAGCATGTCCGCCCAGCGGGCGCCGCCGGCCTGAGTGCGCGGCTGCTCATGGTCTTCCGCTCCCCTTGCCAGCCGTCGACGAGAGGCCGCGATAGACGGAGTTCGCCACTTGAGCGCCGATGGCGTGGGGCTTCGCGGCGGGCGCAGTTTTAAATCGCCCACCATCCACCGATTCCACGCTGGCTGGACGCTGCAATCCCTGTTCCGCGATCAATCGCGTGAGTTCGCGCTCCACCGCATCGGCAATCGAGAAGCGGTCGCGGCGCGAAAAGCCATCTAACACCAACTCCTCGATGTGCAGTTCCACGATTTGCGGCTTTACAGCCATCCCGCCACCTCCGAATCCGTGAGGGGCGTTTCCAGCTTGGTGAATTCGCTGCGAGTCGCGGCCAGTAGATGGTGCATCCTCACAGGCTCGCCGGAGTCTGCCGCAAGAAATGCGGCATTGATGGCGATATTGCGGATATTGCCGCCGGAGGCATTCAGGCGCGCCAACTTCTCGATGCGCAGTCCCTCCGTGGGCGTCTCCTTCGGGAACATGCGACGCCAGATTTCCGCACGCTGCGTGGAATCCGGGAAGGGGAACTCCACCACAAACCGGATCCGCCGCAGGAAGGCCTGATCCAGCGCGCTCTTCCGATTGGTCGTCAGAATCGCCAACCCGCGATACGCCTCCATCCGCTGCAACAGGTAGCTGACCTCGATATTCGCGTACCGGTCGTGGCTGTCTTTCACTTCCGTGCGCTTGCCGAAGAGCGCGTCGGCCTCGTCGAAGAGCAGGATCGCCGCGCCCTCTTCGGCGGCATCGAAGATGCGGCCCAGATTCTTTTCCGTCTCACCGATATATTTGCTCACCACCTGGCTCAGATCGATGCGATACAGATCCAGCCGCAACTCCGTCGACAGGGCTTCCGACGCCATCGTCTTCCCGGTGCCGCTGGGGCCTGCGAACATGGCGCTGATGCCGAGTCCTCGCGCGCTCTTCGCCGCGAAACCCCATGTCCGATAGACTGTGTTCCGCTGGCGCACGTGCATGGCGATCTGCCGCAGAATCCGCTTCTGCGCTTCGGGCAGCACCAGGTCGCCCCACTCCGACGAGGTCTCGATGCGCTGCGCCAGACCTTCCATACGCGGCCGCGCCTGTACGCGGCAGGCATTCCACAACTGCTCAGTGAGCCGGTCGGCCGGATCGTGATTGGTCAGCGCTTGCCTCGCAGCTGAGAGAATGGCCGTCGAGCCGAGTTGAAACTGCGAGACCAGCCGATCCACAGTCCCGTTGATCGCCGTTGCGTTGTCGCCCAGCGCGCTAGTCCAGATCTCGGTCTGTTCCTCGCGCGTGGGACGACTCACGTCGAATACCACGATGGGGCGGTAAGTACTGCGGCGCGGCGCGACGGTCGAAACAATCAGCGCACCAGTCAGCGATTCCATCAGACTCGCAGCCGTTTCCGATACCTCGTCGTCCATCTCCAGCAGCAGCGCGCTCGCGGTCAACACTGCCTCGCGACGCCACAGGCGAGTGAACAGGTCCAGTTCCGCGGCCGTTGCGGCGATGTTCCGCAGCGACACCGTGTGCAGTTCCAACCCGACCAGCGCCGCCGCGGCGGCCGCGATATTGCGCTTCGCCTCGTTCTCCCGCCCGCACAATTCAATGACCGGGACGGTCGCCCGGCCTTCCGCCTCGCTCCAGACGCCCGCGATCTTTGCCGCGATATCGTTATGCGAATCCACCAGTTGCGTTGCGGGCCGCCACGGCTTCACGATTGCTTCCAGTCGCTCGTCGATGCCGTTTACACCGGCCAGAAAGTGCAGCACCCGGCCCGAGATGCGTAAGGGACTCGTGGTCATCGTGTCGCCGTGGCCCACGTCGATCAAGTGCCAGCGGCGCAAGGGACGCCCGGGCGCCATCGCGCTCCAATGCGCGTCGTCGAATGCGGCGAGGGCCAGGCTGAAGGTAGGCTGCGCCCGCCGCCCGTCGCCATTCAGCGCCGAATACAGGCCGCCGAATCGCGCATCCATCTCCGCGCCGGCGCACATCAGCAGAATCTTGCGCTCAAAGCTGGAGAGTTCGAACGAAGCACAGAGCGTGTCCAATGCCGCGGGCTCGGCAAGGTCCCATTCCAGGACGTACGCGGATTCCTGTGCTTCGGCGTCGGGCAGCAGTTTCTCCAGCGCGAGACGCACCTGCCGCAGCGCCGCAGTGAGATGGCTCTGATTGCCCTCGTGCCACGGAATCGTGCGAGCGGGAATCATGGGGTTGTCACCTGGGGCGTGCTGAACTGTCCACCCGCCATAGCCAGCAGACTCTCCGCGCCGTCAACCTGCACGCGCACCGCGTAGTTCCCCGCAGGCACGTTCAGAATCGGGATCACGACCTGGTTGGAATCGGCGCTCGCCACCACGGCTGGCGACGCGTAAGCCAGTGGTGGATCCGAACCCGCAACGTTCAACATCACCAGCGCTCGCTGTCCGGGTCCGATATTCGGCGTCAGTTGCACGGTAATGTTCGTGATCTTGGTAGCCGGCGTCGAATCCGGACTCAATGCCGCGGTCGCATTCGTAATCACCGGATGCATCACAAACGCAGCCGCATTCGATTCGAAGCCGCGATGCACAGTCTCTGGCGTGCCCATCGCCATACGATGTGCCACCTGCAACGATTGGACGCCTGCCCGCACGCTGGATGGCACCGGCAGCGTCAACGCCGTATCCGTGACACTCGCCGGAACCTGTTCCGTCCCGCCAATCAACACCACCGTGTCCACTCCACGCAGTTGCTGGCCTAGGATCTGCAGCGTGCTGCCGGGCAGGATCGGTGCGTCCTGTCCTGCCTGCGAAATCACGCTGGTAATTTGCGGCCAGCGGAACGGCACCACGTACAAATTGCTGGCTTCCACCGGCAGCGCTTCCTGCGGCGTGACGTCGCTTTCCATCAGCACCACCGAGGCTTGATAGGCCACCGAGAGACTGTACTCCACCTGGAAAAACGCAGACCACAATTTTGAAAACTCTTCGATGCTCAGCGCGGTGGGCGTGAATTTGACCCGCTCCACCTGTTGGTCCAGGCCCGAATTCGCCAGGAAGGGAAATTTGCTGGTGGCGTTTGTGGCGCTCGCAATATTATCGGCGGTCAACACCGGCTGGGTCTCCAGCGCCGTCACCACGGCACCCAACAGCCGCTGGGGCTCTAACGCCGTATCGTCGCCGTGGAACGTGAAGAGATAGTGCAGGTCCAACGCCGCCATCGGACGCTTCACCAGAGTCCCATCCGCCCGCCGTCCTGGTACATGGTGATTTCGGTACGTCGAGTTGGGCGTAACCTGGTATAGAAATACGTTCACCTGGGGAGTCTTCGGACTGCCGTCCGCAGTGGGCCGGCTGAAGCCGAAACTGGCGCCGCCCACCGCCTGCTTTACGGCTGGCTGCAGAATCTGCTGCAGGGCCGCGGTCACCGTCGCAATCGCCAGGTAATTGCTCATCGCCGCCCCTCGCCGCGCTGCTTCAAGTAGTCGTCCAGAGAAAGCGCGACGGCCCTGGCCTGAGGCGCCGCCGCCGGTTTCTCCTTCGACGACGCTATCTCCGCGCGCACTTCCACTCGTCCAATCGTCACGCGGATAATCGGCGCCGCCTGCGCGAGCGTTTCCCTCCGCTCGGTCACCCGGCCTATCGGAGGCGATGGCGGACGAATCGCCGCATCAACTCCTGCCGGCGCTACGGGGTCCGCGGCAGCTTGGTCGTGCACCACGGTCGTAGAGTAGGCGAGAGTCGGGTGGATCGCGCTTTCGCGCACCACTCGTGGAGCAGCGAGTTGAGGCGTAACGATTTGGGAACGAGACTCCGGCGCAGGCGTCTGCATCTCTAGCGATTTCACTTCCCGCCGCTCCTCCGCCCGGGCCGGAATGGCCCGCTCAGCCGGAGGCGCCGACGCTACTGCTTCGCGAAAACTTTCGACTTCACTGAAGCCCGCATCTCGCGGAGCGGGCGCTGTCATCGCGGGTATCACCGGCTGCACCACCGGCTCCACGCCCAAACTTCTACCCGCCAGACGACCGAGAAAATCGCTCATGCGCCCGCCATTTCCAGATACAATTGCCGCCGCGCCGCCGTCATCGCCAGGATGTCCGCCTCGCGCCAGCCGTACGTCCGCGCCAGCACGTGCACCTCGCGCAAGAGTCGCTTCGCGAGCGCGGAAACCTTCACCCAAAGGAAACGTTCAATGTCCAACACCACGCGCCATTGATAAGAGCAGACCGCGCAGGTCAGATGGATGAGCGTCTCAGCACGCGGATCGGCCTTCGCCAACTGCCGCGCAATTTGCTCTACCACCGCATCCGACAGTTCACCGGCATCAAGTCCGTCCGCCGATACGATGCATCGCCGGGCAAGCGACTGCCGCGCCGCATCCACCGAATCAAACTGACTCGCCACCGCGAGGTCGCGGCTATCCGGCAAACGCAGCCGCAGCAAAGCCCCCCCGCATTCCAGGGTGAGAGCTTCGCTGTTTTCGTGGATGGATGGATTCATATCCAGGTCTCGTGTGGAGATGGTGTACTCCAGCCGCTCACCGCACTCCGGACATTCGGCAAAAGCATGCAGTGTGTCGCCGAACAATCCTTGGTACAGGGCCATCAGTCCGGCATCACGCTGGCCCACGCTCAGTTCCCGCAGCCCATCGAGAGACTCCTCCGCGGTAGCCGACAGCAGTGTGAGCGCCCTTTCCACGGGAGCCTGCCCCACGCCCCGTTCCCACACCTCCAGCAGTGTCGAAGCCGAAAGCGGATGCATACGCGCTAGCAGGCCCTCCAGCCTGGAGTATAGGCTTTAGCCTGTCCAGACGAGCGGAACGCAGTCCTGGAGGTCTGCGATACTGGGCTTGATCTCAGGGGCATGGCGCTAGTTCGCCGGAATCGTGAAGCTGGGCTCGGCCGGTTCGGTGACCGCCACATCCCGCTCCCATCCCTCGTTCTCCAATTTGATGTGCTGGATGGCCACCGCATTCGCATTGGCGTCCAGATCGGGCTGCGCCTGATATTCGGAGACCCAGCAGCGAAATACGCGGTACGCAATCACCAGCTGACCGGCCTCGTTATAGAGCTCGATGATGATGTCTTTGCGGAAATCCTTCAGCGACACTTCCGCCCCGAGTCCCGCCCCGAAGTCCCACACCTTGTTGGCCCATTGTTCGAACTGCACATCATGGGTCACGCCCCGCTCCAGGCTGATCGCATCGTATTCGGTACGGCCCGGTGATTTGCGGCTGCTGCTCGGGTCGCCTCCCTCGCGGTGCTTCACCACTTCCGTGGTCCGCTTCAGCATGCTGACCTTGCTGATGCCGGCCACGTACCTCCCGTCCCACTTCACGCGAAATTTGAAGTTCTTATACGGATCGAATCGTTTGGGGTTCACACTGAATTCGGCCATCGCGAATCTCCTCTACGCTGCGGTCTGCCCAGCCATCTGCTGGATCTGAATCACAACAAACTCCGCCGGCTTCAACGGCGCAAAGCCCACCAGAATATTCACACGCCCGTTATTCTGATCGGTGGCCGTAGTGGTCTCGCTGTCGCATTTCACGAAGTAAGCCTGCTGCGGCGTTGCGCCCTGGAACGCGCCCTGGCGGAACAGCGTCTGCATGAAGGAGCCGACATCCATGCGGATCTGTGACCAAAGCGGTTCGTCATTCGGCTCGAACACCACCCATTTCAAAGCGCGGAACAGACTCTCCTCCAGGTACAAGGCCAGTCGCCGCACCGGAATGTATTTCCAGTCCGAGCCCACTTCGTCGTTGCCTTGCACCGTCCGCGCGCCCCATACCACCGTGCCGTAGACGCTGAAATTGCGGATGCAGTTCACCGCCACGGGGTTCAGAATGCCGTTCTCCTGATCGTTCAGCGGCACGGCCACTCCGCTCACGCCGATCAGCGTGGCCTCGGTACCCGCCGGCGCTTTCCAGACTCCGCGACTGGCGTCGATGCGCGCATAAATTCCGGCCACGAAGCCGCACGGCGGATAGGCGCGCATGCGATTCTGATTCAGCGGATCGGGAGCGTCGATCCATGGGAAATAGAAGGCCGCGTTGTTACCAGCAATCTGCGGCCCTACCGTCAGCTTGGTGTAATCCACGATGCTGGAATCCGCGTCGGCGATCAGAAAGGCGCGCCGCGTCTGGCAGTATTGCGCCAGTGTCGTCAGCGTGGTGGTTTTCGTTTCGCCGGGCACACACAGGATATTAAAGAGGTCCACGTGATCCAGCAGAGGTATGCCGTTCGGCGTGCCGCCATTGATATTGAGCGCGGTCTCAAAGTCGGCACCATTCGGCGCCAGTACGGTGCCGTCGTCCCCGCCTTTCAGCGTGGGCGAAGGCAGCGTTGTATTCGCTGGAATTGCCGTGGCGCCCGCGCCCACCGTTGCCGTGATAAAACTCGATTCGCTATTGATCACGTCGCCGACGAACCGGCCCTGCGGGTCGGGTGAAATGATGGAGAGATTGTCGAACGACTCCACCGTCACCTCCGTGGTGGCGCCCGGAGGCGCGTAGACCACGCGCAGTTGGAACCGCGTCGTGCTCCCGGCCTGCCCCTTCAGAACGATCCCATAATTGCCTGCCCAGATTCCAGGATTGGCCGCCGTCAGTGTCAGCGTGTTCGGTGCGCTGCCCAGCGTAGTGGCGCCCGACTTCGTCTTGGCCGCCAATCGAATGATATAGGCCTGCTGACCGCCGTTGGCGAAAAACTGGGAGACCGAGTAGCCCAACAGGCTGCGCGCGTCCAGACCGCCGAATTGCCGGTTGAAGTCCGCCCAGCTCAATATCAAGCGCGCCTGATCCGTGGGACCCTGCGCCGCCCACCCGGCAAATGCCGCAATAGACGTGGCTACGCCGGTAATGGCGCGCACGCCACTCGGTATCTCTTCTACATAAACGCCGGGATAACTGACCGGAACTGGCATGAATCCTCTCCTTCCGAATGTCTAGATGCTTTGCAACTTATCCACCGGGACCACCATCATTTGCCGCCGGACCACTTCCACCACGGCGAAAGCTCGCGGCTTCGATCCTGAATCCGAAAACTCGATTACCGTACCGTCTAACTCGGCCGCGTCGCCGGATATCGAAGATCCTCCGCCGGGCCCGGGCAGAAAGACGTCGGCCGCCGCGAAGCGCACATGATCTCCGATTTGTGTCTCGCGACTATCGTTCATCTGCGTGTGCCGGTTCAGGTGCAAGCTGAACTCCAAATCCGAAAACAGTGCAACCGTGGAGCTTGCGCGGAGGCATGTCGGGAAGCTTCTGCAACTTTTGGCAGACCGGGAATTCAGAAACTGCCAAAAGTGGCAGTCATGCTTGCTGGCTCGGCGAGCCCGCTTCCCCGGCTCAGTCCGTAGGCGCGCATCTTGTGATACAGGGTTCTTTCGCTGGTCTGCAGCCGTTCCGCGATCTCCCGCCGCGTACAACCGTCCAGGTTCATTGCGGACTGAAGCACGCGCCGCTCGATTTCCTGAAAGGCTTCGTCCCACGACATGCCTCGCTGGGAAATGGCGAGCCAGAGTGCGCTGGCCGCCTTCGCCAGCAGGTCGCCGGGAACCTGGCCCACTTGTTCATTCTGAGACTGCGCCACCCAATCGCACAGGGTGAAAGACGTGCCGCCCGTCTTGAGAAACAACATGCGCTGTACGGCATTTTCCAGTTCCCGAATGTTGCCCGGAAATGGCTCCTCCGCCAGAAAGTCCAACAGTCCGGTCTCCACCTCGAGCATGGGTCCGTACAGACTGCCATGCCGACGCGCCAGCGCCAGAATGAGGCTGCTCAGATCCTCTTTTCTTTCGCGAAGCGGCAGCAGGGATAGCTTCACCACGTTCAGCCGGTGATACAGATCCGCGCGAAAACTGCCCGCCCGCACTAATGGCTCCAAGGGCTGGTTAGCGGCTGCGATGAGGCGCGCGTTGACACGAATTTCCCGATCAGAACCCACGGGACGCACGGTGCCCCGCTGAATTACGTCCAACAATTTGGCTTGCAGTCCCGCGGGCAAGTCGTTCACGTCGTCCAGCAGGATCGTCCCGTTCTGCGCCGCCTGGAATAGGCCCTTGCGATCCGAGACGGCGCCCGAAAATGCGCCTCGCTGATGACCGAACAGTTCGCTTTCTGCCAGCGTCTCACTGATCGTGCTGCAGTGTACCGTTACAAATGAAAACGACTTCCGCTTCTGGTCCAGAGAGTGAATCGCCTGCGCGAGAATCTGCTTACCCGTGCCGGTCTCGCCCTCCAGTAGCACCGTAATGTCGCTCACTTCCGCGGCTTTCCGGGCGCGCAGAAGCAGCGGCGCCATCTGCGGCGAACGAGTCACAAAACCCAACTCATCGAAAGTGTTCCGGAGCTCGAAACCCAGTTGCTCGTCTATGGGGGGCTTGGTACGAAAATCCACTTTGTGCGACCTGCAGGCAGCTTGTCGCATTTATCAGAAATGTGGAATAGGGTAAAACCCAAGTCTATCCGGAAGAATCGGTAGGCCCGTATGGAATAAGACCCACTAAGTGTATATAACCTCACAATCACGACGGCCGCCAGCGCGCAACCTCACGATCAATGAAGGAATTCAGATGCTCCTGGACTTTCCGCAGCGCGTCGCGATTGCGCTCGATGCGGCTCATCATCAGGCCGCCTTCAAGCGACGCGATTACCAGAGTGGCAACATTCTTGGGATCTACGCCCGCTTGCGTCTCTCCCCTCGCTACCGCTTCTTTGACGATCGCCTGCAATCGCAGCGACCACGACCGCAGCGCTTTGGCCACTCGCTCGCGCAACACCGCATTCCCGTCGTCGGCATCCACGGCAGTATTCAATACCGGACAGCCGCCCTCCACCTTTGACCGGCGCTCTACGAAATTAGCGATCAGGAGTTTGAGCTTCTCAATACCCGAGCCGGCCCGGTCCAGGTCATGGGTGCGCGTTTCCCATGCCAGGTTCCAGGTGTAATCGAAGACTTCCGCCGCAAGTTCTTCCTTGCTGGAAAAGTGGCGGTAGATTCCGCCCTTTTGCAGGCCCGTAGCCGCCATCAAGTCGGTCAGGGAACTGCCTTCGTAGCCTCGCTGATTGAAGATAGGGGCCGCCGCCTCCACGATCCTCTGCCGCGTTTGCTCGCCTTTCGTCATCTCTTTGCCTCTGCGACCGATCGGTCTTTTTTAAGATACCACAATTTCTTTTTTGCGACCGAACGGTCTTTTCTGCAATCTAACCTGATGACTGCCGGCTTGCACAGCTCCTGGGAGGCAAATGAAATGACGAACGAACTGGACCAAACCACCGTAGCGCCCGAAACTCCGCGGCAGACGCGCATCGAGAAGACCAGCCTGCCAGAGCCAAAACGAAGGCTCTCGAGATGGCTTGGTCTATTTGCGCTGCTCGCCATCGCCGCCGGCGCGACCACACTTTGGCTTTCTTCCCGCGGCTACGAAGCCACCGATGATGCCCAGGTGGAAGGCCACCTCGTTTCCGTCAGCTCTCGAATCAGTGGCACCGTGACCTATATTAATCCGCGGGTCGCAAATAACCAGTTTGTGGAAGCCGGTACTCTGATTCTGGAATTGGATCCGCGTGACTACGATGCCGAGCTCGAACACGCCAAAGCCAATCTCGATACGCGCCAGGCCGAAGCCCGCTCCGCACAGGTGACCGTCCCCATTGTCGACGCCAGCGCCTCCGCACAACTCCGCGCGGCGGAAGCAGGGAAAGAGCAGGCCCTCGCCGCGGTCAGCGAAGCACAAGCCAACCTCACCGTGGCGCAACATCGTTTACAGCAGGACCAGGCCGTGGCCGCCCGCGCCGAACGAGATCGCTCGCGCTACCAGGCTCTGGCCGAAAAACAAGAGATCTCCCGCTCTGAGTACGACACCCGCCAGACTGAAGCCACCGCTGCCGCCCAAGCCGTGGAGGGCGATCAGGCGGCCATTCAGTCCAGCCGTCAGAAGATTGCCGGGGCCCAAAGTCTGGTCGCGCAGCGCGAAGCTCAAATCGACGCCGCCCGCACCGCGCCCCAGCAGATCACCGACGCCCGCGCGAAATCCCAATCCGCTTCCGGTCGCCTGGAGCAGTCGCTGGCCGATCTGCACACCGCGCAACTCAATCGCAGCTACACGAAAATCTACGCTCCCGTAAGCGGCGTTGTGGGTCGCAAGACCGTCGAGGTGGGCCACCGCGTACAACCCGGCCAGGCGCTGCTCATTCTGGTTCCGCTCGACGATATTTGGATCACCGCCAATTTTAAGGAGACTCAACTCAAGTCCATGCGCCCCGGCGCTCCCGCGCAGATCCATGTAGACAGCCTCGATCGCGATTTCGACGGAAGAGTGGAGAGCCTGCCCGGAGCTGCCGGTCCTCTGTTTACCCTCTTCCCGCCGGAGAATGCCACCGGCAACTACGTCAAAGTCGTCCAGCGATTTCCCGTTCGCATTCGCCTGAATGCCGGCCAGGACCCGCAGCACCTTTTGCGGCCCGGCATGTCAGTCGAACCGCGAGTCACCACCCGTTAAGGAGAGGCCATGCCCGCACTCGCCAACAAGCCCGTCGTCAATCCGTGGCTGATCGCCGTCACAGTCACACTGGCGACTTTCATGGAACTGCTCGACACCTCCATCGCCAACGTTTCCCTGCCCAATATCGGGGGAGGACTCGGCCGCAGTTACGACGAAGTCACCTGGATCCTCACCACCTATCTGGTAGCCAATGCCGTGGTGCTGCCCATGTCCGCCTGGCTCAGCCGGGTCTTCGGAAGGAAGAATTACTATCTGGGTTGTGTCGCCCTCTTCACTCTCACTTCGCTCTTCTGCGGTCTGGCGCCCTCGCTCGGCTTCATGCTCTCTGCTCGTGTCTTGCAAGGCATCGCAGGAGGCGGCTTGGCGCCCGTCGCACAGGCTATTCTCGTGGACACGTTCCCCGCCGCCAAACGCGCTTCCGCTTTCGCGTTGTACACCATCGTGATCGTCACCGCGCCCGCGATCGGACCTGTACTCGGCGGCTGGATCACGGACAACTACAGTTGGCGCTGGATCTTCTTTATCAACATTCCCATCGGCATTGTGGCGCTCATCCTGAGCAGCCGCCTCATTCAGGACCCGCCGGCTTTCGAGCAGGAACGCGCCGCCGTCCGCCCCGGCGGTAGACTCACGGTGGACGGTCTGGGAATTACGCTGATCGCGCTGGCCTCCGCCGCGCTGGAGGTCGCTCTGGACCGGGGCCAGATCGAGGATTGGTTCGGCAGCCCCTTCATCTGCTGGATGCTCGCTCTTGCCGTGCTCGGCTGGATCGCCACCGTACTCTGGGAGATGCGCGCGGCGGACCCGGTGATCGATTTTCGCCTCCTCGGGAATCGCAACTTCGCCATCTCCAGCGTGCTGTTCTTCGTCTTCGGACTGGGACTGTTCGGCAGCACCACGCTCATTCCGCAGCTCCTCCAATCGCTCTACGGCTACCGCGCCATCGACGCCGGTCTGGTCCTCGGACCCGGCGCTTTTGTGATCACCCTTCTCGCCCCCATCGGCGCTCAACTCATCCAGAGGCGGATCGTACACCCGCGCATTCTGATCACCGTCAGCCTTTCCATCGTGGCCGCCGCGATGTGGCACTACAGCACGTTCAACCTCGCCACGGATTATCGCCACTATGCACTGGCGCGCGCCTACCAGGGTCTGGGCTATGGCTTCTTCTTCGTGCCCGTAAACATCATTGCGTATTCGCAACTCCGGCCCGACCAGAACAATCGCGCCTCCAGTCTCACCAACTTCTTTCGCAATTGGGGTGGCAGCTTCGGCATTGCGATGATCACCACTCTCGCCGATCGCCGCCATGAATTCCACCAGTCGAATATCGGCTCGGCAATCGGCGCCACGTCACAAGGACTGGCGGAACGCGCCGCCGCCCTCACCAACTACTTCGTCGGCAAAGGAATGACCGGGCCCGACGCCGCCGCGGCCGCGCAGAACGGCCTGTTCCAACAGTTGCAGCACCAGGTGACTCTGCTGGCCTTCATGGATTGCTTTCGCGCCATCGCCTGGATCACGCTCGCCACGATTCCGCTGCTGCTCTTCATTCGCCATTTCACGCCCGCTGGGAAGCCCCCCGCCGGACACTGAGACCGTCCACCCGATACACTCAGTAGTTCGGCAAATGAAAACCCATCAGAGCAGTCTCACCATCGGCCTGGCACAAATCGCCCCAGTCTGGCTGAACCGCGCAGCCACGCTGCGAAAGGTAGTGGCATTCATCGAAGAAGCCGCCGCGCACCATTGCGAACTCGTAGCCTTTGGCGAAGCCCTCGTCCCCGGCTACCCCTTCTGGGTGGAACTCACGGACGGCGCCCGCTTCAATTCCGCGCTACAGAAATCCATCTACGCCGAATATGCCGAGCAGGCCATCCAACCCGAGGCGGGACATCTGGACACAGTCTGCGAGGCGGCCGCCCGCCACCGCATCGCCGTCTATCTCGGCACCATCGAGCGCGCTGTAGATCGCGGCGGCCACAGCCTCTACTGCTCTCTGGTTTACATCGCGCCTGATGGCGCTATCGGCTCCATTCACCGCAAGCTGATGCCCACGCATGAGGAGCGGCTCGTCTGGTCGCCCGGCGATGGCCACGGCTTGCGCACGCATGCCCTTGACCCGTTCCGCGTCGGCGGACTCAACTGTTGGGAGAACTGGATGCCCCTCTCGCGAACCGCTCTCTACGCGCAGGGCGAGGACCTCCACGTCGCCGTTTGGCCCGGCAACGCCCGCAATACGCAGGACATCACGAAATTCATCGCTTTGGAATCGCGATCCTATGTCGCGTCCGTCTCGGGCTTGATGCGTCGCGAAGACATCGGCTCGGGCTCCGCC
The DNA here is from genome assembly GCA_035551455.1 of Candidatus Sulfopaludibacter sp. Classification (GTDB taxonomy): domain Bacteria; phylum Acidobacteriota; class Terriglobia; order Bryobacterales; family Bryobacteraceae; genus Sulfopaludibacter. The sequence goes on along the minus strand of DASZMZ010000039.1, from coordinate 10,608 downwards.
TGGCGCGAGGCTGTTTCGGCGGCAGCACCCGATATCCTGGCCAACGGCGGATCCTGCCTCGCCGGACCGGATGGCGAATGGATCCTGCCGCCCGCTCCGGCCGAAGAGAAGCTGTACACCGCCACCCTGGACTTCCGCCGCATCCTCGAAGAGCGCCAAAACTTCGATGTAGCCGGTCACTACTCCCGGCCCGACGTCACCCGCCTCGAAGTCGATCGGCGCCGCCAGTCTCTACTCGCCAAACACGATTAGGAAAGGCCGCGAACCGGTTGCGTATAATACAATACAAGTATGCGTAAGAGCGGCCCCAGTAAAGAGACGCCCCCCATCCAAAGCCTCGATCGCGGTCTCATCATCATGGAAGCAGTTTCCAAATCCAGCGAGCCCGTCTCGCTCGCCGAGTTGACGGAACTCCTGGGAATCGACCGCAGCAGCGTCTTTCGCCTGGCGAATACTCTCAAGCGGAGAGGTTTTCTAGCCTACCCTACCGGTCGTAAAGACTACATTCTGGGCTCCGCCCTCTGGCGGCTCGCACATCAGTACGACTGGGGCAACATGCTCGTCAAGATTTCGCGCGACCCGTTGAAGAAACTGGCAGCCCGCACCAATGAGACCGCGCACCTGGCCATTCGCGAGGGAAAACACGCCCTGTTCGTGGACCATGCCGCGGTCAATCACGTGATCGCGGTCTCCGGCCAGACCGGCGAAATGGTGCCCCTCTACTGCACCGCCCATGGAAAGGCGCTGCTCGCCGATCTCGAACTGAAGGAACTGCGCAGTCTGTTCGGCACCGCCCCCCTGCAAACTCACACCAAGCAGACCGTCCGCTCCGTGACGCAGCTTGCCGAAACCTGCGCGCAGATTCGGGCGCAGGGCTTTGCCTCAGACGACGGTGAGTTTCAGGAAGGCGTCCGCTGCGTGGCCTCTCCCATTCGCGCCCACAGCGGCATGATCATCGGATCCATCGGCATTTCGGCGCCCCTGTTGCGCTTCCCCAAAGAACGTTACGATGCGATCAGCCAACAGGTGCGTGAGACGGCTGGAGAAATCTCCGCCACCTTCGCCGCGCAAACTAAGGAAGCGTAGCGCAACCCGTTCCGCCTCCGTTACTTCTTCTTGACCGGCTGATTCGTGTCTAGCGGCGCGGGGGTCTCCACGTTGCCGTCGTACTTGATCACGGCGTCGGCGGAGTACTTGCGGTAGATGCGGAATTCCTTATCGTTCTTGGAGAGGTAGTCGCCCATATTGCCGGTCATGGTAGCCTTCAGCGGCAGCAGGAAGGTCTGGCCTGAGATGTCCTGGTATTCGTAGTCCAGAGTTTCCTTGGCGGCCTTCACGGGAAAGTCGGGCGGAATGTTTTCGGCCTCCACGATGAAGCGCATCACCACATGCGTCGTGGGATCCACCGCTATAGTGCCGTGATAGGCGGCAATGATGCGGCGGTTACCATCCACCACGATGCTGTATTGCGACCGCTCCTGGCGCACTTTGAACGAGAATTCCATGACGCGCTCTCCACGCAGCGTGCCCCAGTGGTCCCACTCGAAGCGGGCTTCGGTATTCGGTTCGAAGAGCTCTCGCAGCATGCTGCCGAAATCGCCAAACGATTCGGCGCCGCCCACATTCTTGTTCTGGTCGGACATGGGCGTAGAGTTGTGCAGGATGGTTTTGTACTCTTCCTTCTGGTCGAAAAAACTGAGGCGCTTGGTGAGCGTGTCGATGGCCTGCCAGCGCGGATCCTCTCCGGCGGCGCCCCATCCACGAGTGCCGGGCGGCAGCGCGCCGTATCGGCGCGTGACTTCGGTACAAATGAAGTCGGGCAGATTCTTGCTGTAGGAGAGTGCCCACTTACGAGCATCGTCCAGCACCGCGGCCTGCTCTTCGGAGGACGGCGGCGGGATCGGCTTGGGCTTTTCCGCCACCGTGATTTTGGCGTCCGTGAGCGCATGCGACTGGTCGCGGAGCGCCTGTAGTTTGGCGAGCGTCTGGGCACCCATGCGGAACTGGCCCTGGAGATCTTCGATCTGCCGGTCTTCCAACTTATCCGTGAGTTTGACCTTAGTCAGGAAGCGGGCAATCTCCTGGTCGGTATATTTATGATCGCGATCGGTGTAGGCGTTCTTGAGGAAGAGAATCAGCTTGTCGACCGACATGGTCTGGCCCATCGCGACGAGGGAGACCGCGAAAAATACAGCCAGAAAACGAAAACGCATATAACTCCATCTTCTCATGAGCGGCGTTAGTGCTTGATGGGGGCGGGCGAGGTGGTCGCACCGCCCAGGTCGCCATCATATTTAATGAGGGCGTCCGCCGAGTACTTGCGGTAAATGTCGAAATCCTTACGATTCCGAGTGAGATAGTCGCCGGTGCTCATGTCGATTTCGGCATGACTGGGGAGCAGATAGTTCTGCCCCGAAAGATCCTGATAATCGTAATCGAGAATGTCCGAGGCGCTCTTCACGGGGAAGTCCGCCGGGATGTTTTCGGCCACGACGGCAATGCGCATGACGGCGTGTGTGGCGGGGTCCACGTCGATCCAACCGTGGTAGGCGGTGACGATATCGCGATCCCGGTCAAAGGTGATGTGATAGCGGGAGCGGTCCAGGCTGATGTGGTAATCGAAGGCCATCACGCGCTGGCCGCGCAGAGTCTGCCAGGCCTTCCACTCGAATTTGGCCTCGGAGGCGGGGTCGAAAACCTGGCGCATCATGCTGCCGAAATCGCCGAAAGACTGAGAGCCGCCGGCGCTCTTCACGTCCTGATTGGAGACCAGGGCGTTGTTCCGCATGATCAGCTTATAATCTTCCTTCTGCTCGAAGTAGGAGAGGCGTTTCGTGAGTTCGTCGAGTTGACGCCAATCGGGAGAGCCGGCGTGCACGGGCGGGGCTCCAAAGCGTTTCTCGCGCTCCGTGCAGATGAAGTCGGGCAGATTCTGGCTGTAACTGAGGGCGTAGGCGCGGACGTCCTGCAGGACTTTGCCCTGCTCTTCGGCAGACGGAACGGGGATGGGCCGAAGGGCCTCCACGGGAGAGGTCGGAGCAGGCGCGGCGAGACCCTGCGAAAGGTCGCGGAGTTTGCGGAGGGCGGCCGTGGTTTTGGCGCCGAGGCGAAGGTCGCTCTGCAGCGATTCGATGGCGCGGTCGTCCAGGCGGTCGGTCAGTTTGACTTTGGAGAGGAAGGCGGCCAGCTCGGTATCGCTGCTTTTGTGCTGCGAATCGGCGGTGGCGTTTTTCAGGAAGGAGGAGAGCTTTTCGACGGACATGGTCTGCGCGGCGGCCGTCATGCAGATCGCCAGTAGAAGCGCCGAGACACGGTAACGCATACTTTGATTTTCTCATGGCGCCGCGGCGTGCCGCTCTGGCTCAGCGTGAATGGGGGTCACGGCGCTCGCTACCGGTAAGACTTGTCGTCGAGTTTGCTTAAATCCAAATTGTCGGGCAGGACTCCGACCGTGACGATGGCGAAGGTGAAGACGGTGGTGCCGGGTTCCAGGTGGCCGCCGAAGGCCTTTTCCGGATTGGCCAGCGTGACGTGCGCGTGAATTTTGCCGCCCATGATATAGCCGTTCATGCTGATCATGTCGGCGGGCGCGGTGGGGTCCTTTACGAACATGTTCTTCGAGGGGAAGGTGCGGTTGCTGACCTGGTGCACCTGATAGCCGCGGACAGATCCAGCGCCAGAGAGGATCACCGCGTTCTTGATTTTGTTCTGCGCCACCATCTGTTCCAACCCGGCCAGCAGATCGGTTTCATACTTGAAGCGGAAGATCAGCACGCGTTCGAACTGGGTGGCTACCGCGTAGACATCCGGGACCGCATCGTTCTTGGCGTTGGCATCGGACGCTCCGGCGGAGTTGGTCACTTCGCGGCGCGTCTGCTGGGCGCAGGCCAGCGGCAGAACCAGGCAGCAGAGGGCAAGGAGTCGCATGAACTCAGCTTGCCACAGGCGATCACCACGTGCCGAGACGCAGGACCAACCCGGTGGTGACCCGCAGACCGCTCGAATAGGAGAGTCCACCGAGACTAGCGGCGCTGGTGTGCAGATACTCGATGTTGGCAACGCGAATGGCGAGGGCGTCGTTGAGCTTGTAGTCGACACCCGTGCCTGCGGTGAAAGCCACACCGCTGGTTTCTTCACGGCTGGTGTACTGGTCGTGCAAGGTGTACGCGAGCGACGGATCCAGATTTTTATTGGCTGCCTCGACGATGGTCTTCTTGTCGGGATACATGGTCTCGTGGGTGATCTTGACGCCCCCGAACAGGACGTGGGCGTAGGGCGACCATTTGCTGGTCGGCAGGGGAGTCCAGCGCGGTCCCACCTGATAGAACAGCGCGTCGCCGCTGAGATTTTTCTGAAGACCCGTGAGTTTGCAGCCGTTGACATCGAGCACCATTTGCAACTCGGCAGCCACCCGGTAGGCCGCTTCAGCGCCGCCGCCCACGCAGGAGCCGCCGCCGAACTGTCGAAAATCGGGCGCGACGGTGAATTCGAACGGCGCCGGTTTCAGCGGCTCCGGCGGCGCGGCGCGGTCGGCCGAGAATGTACGGGCGGGCGCGGCGCGGTAGGCGAGAACGCCGGCGCGCGAGGCGCGATACCAGGGCGCTTTGCCGTCCACAACATTGGCGAAGGTGCGGGCCGGATTGAGTCCCGCACGAACCAGCAGCCGCACATATTTATTCGTAGTCGCGTTTTCCACGGGCAGCACAACGTAGCGATCCAGGGCGTCTTCAGCGATCATCCAGCCGAGTCCCACGGAGGGAGTGATGACGTGATCGACGAAGCCCTGTTGCGGAAAATCCTTCTGGATGTGGCCGATGGAGGCCTCGCTCAGCGGCCCGATTTCGAATTGCTCGCTGAAGGCCCAGGCGAAGGCGGCGGCGCGCAGTTTGCCTTTCCAATAGTCGCTGCCGCTGCCGAATTCAGTGGCGCCGTAACGCCGGTCGTTGAGCAGGAAGAGGCGTCCCGCGACGGCGCCCTGCATGGGATGACCCACGTAGTTTACGTAGAAAGGGTCGCCATCGGCCCAGCCATGCAAATTCTCCACGGAGCGCTGGTAGCCGCTGCCGTAACCGAATCCGCCCGCCCGGGTGCCGGCCTCGGTAGCCCAGCGGAAGCCATGCATGATGGCAAGAAAGCGAATGGAATCCGAACTGAGACGGCCCCATTGAATGGCGGAGCCGGCGCCCGGCGACCGGGAAGGAGCGATGGGGACGGCGCGGACCGGATCGCCATCGCCGCCGCCGGGCGAATCGGGCGCGCAGGCGGCGATGAACGCGGCCGGACCCGGAGGTAGTGTGTGAGAAAAAGAAGGTAATGAAAAACAACTGAGGAGCAGCGCTGCAAGCATCGCGAGGGACCCGGTCTCATCTTAGCGAAGGCCCGCCGGCGGCACAGTCCTTTAATGCACTTCAGTCTTCCAATAGTCGAGCGGCGGAGCGGCGCCGGGCGCAATGTGAGTAGTCCACGTACGGCCGGCACGTCGCTTTTCGAACGAAGTCTTGACGGCGTCGATGGCGGTGGGATTTTCGACAAGGTCCATGATGGAGAGGGCCAACGTACGCGCGGCCACTTCCATGCCTTTGCGGCCGATACTGGTCCCGGCCTGCGCAGCGGCCTGCCAGGAGTGCGCGGCGGTCCCCGGTGTGTAAGTGGCCGCGGTGAAGCTCAGCGTGGGGACCACCCAACTCACGTCGCCGACGTCGCTGGAGGCCATGCCGGACCCCTCGGAGGCGTCCGTCTGGACCGTGTCCGGGCCAGGCACGCCGTTCGGGGGCGCGGCGAAACTCTTCTGGATCTGCTCGGCGAACGCGCGCTCGGCGGGGGTGTACTGGTAGCCTCCGGCCTTCCGCATGGCGCGACCCACAACGTCGTTGAGCGCGTCGTTGGGCAGGGTGTTGGCGTAGTTGGTGCCCTGCTCGATTTCGACTCGCGTCTCGGTGGCGAGCGCGCCGGCCTGCGCGCATTTCAGCACGCGCTGCCAGATACCGTCGAGCGTGGTCATATTGGGATGCCGGGCCACCAGGGTCACTTCGGCGAAGGCCGGGACGATGTTGGCGGCGCTGCCGCCATTCGAAATGATGTAGTGCATGCGGGTTTCCTGCGGCACGTGCTCGCGGAGCATCTCGATGGCATGCAGCATGAGGAGGGCGCCGTCAAGGGCGGAACGGCCTTTTTCGGGCGCGGCGGCGGCGTGGGACGCGATGCCGTAGAACCTGAATTTGGCGCCGTTGTTTGCAAGGTTGGAGCGCAGGTTGACGCTGTTGCGGTCCGCGGGATGCCAGGTGAGGACGGCATCGACGTCGCGGAATAGGCCGGCGTGGATCATGTAGATCTTGCCGCCTCCGCCCTCTTCGGCGGGCGTGCCGTAGAAGCGGATGGTGCCTTTGAGTCCGCGCGCCTGTATCTCTTCTTTAGCGGCGACCGCGGCAAGTGCGGCGCCACTGCCGAGGAGGTTGTGGCCGCAGCCGTGGCCGGGCGCACCGGCGGTGACCGGGTCGAGCGTCGGGACGTCCTTCTGCGAGAGTCCGGGGAGAGCGTCGAACTCGCCGAGAATGCCGATGACCGGCTTGCCGCTGCCCCAGGTAGCGGTGAAGCCGGTGGGCATGCCGGCCACGCCGTCGGCGATGGTAAAGCCATTGGCGCGTAATTCGTCGCGCAGGAGCGCGGCGGACTTGGTCTCGTGAAAACCCATTTCGGGAGTTTCCCAGATTTGGCGGGAGATGGCGCCGAATCGCTCGACGTGGGCGGACACGCGGTCCAGCACCGGGTCTGCGGCGGCCGCGGCGGTGGAGAGAAGCGCGAACAGGCAGAGGAAACGCATTTGGGTATTGTACGCAGTTTGGGGCTAAAGTTCTGGGTCGCGCCGCCGATAGTTGTGGTAATGACTTTTGTTTGGATTCTGCTTGCTTCCGGCGCGCTCGCGCAGACTTCGAGTTCTCCTCCTAGTCCTCCCGCCAGTGTCCCCGCGGTACAGTCTCCCCAGGCTTCCATGCGCGAGGCGCTGGAGAAGCAGAAAGCATCCATAGTCAAACAGCAGCAGGTGGTCCGCCAGCAGGCGCAGACGGCGGGAGTGCGCACCGCTCCGTGGGCATCGGCTCCGGTGTTGGATGCCGACTGCGATCCCATCGCGGAGGCGGAGTTGGCTCCTCTTGTTGAGGCAGCGGCCAAAAAGCAGAAGCTCGAGACGAAGCTGATTCGCGCGGTGATCGAAAAGGAATCCGGCTTTCATGCCTGCGCGGTGTCGCCGAAAGGAGCGCAGGGGCTGATGCAGATCATGCCGGGAACGGCGCAAGAACTCGGCTTGCAGGACGCGTTCGATCCACGCCAGAATATCGACGCCGGGTCTCAGTTCCTACGGCAACTATTGGATAAATATGGTGATTTGGCCAAGGCGTTAGGGGCGTACAATGCCGGTCCGGCGGCGGTGGACCAGGCGGGGGCCATCCCCGATATCTCGGAGACGCGGGACTATGTGGATTCCATCATGAAAAAGCTGGAGCCTACACGTACTGTCCCGCCGAGTAGCCCGACGCCCAAGCCCATTGGAAATTAAAGCCGCCGAGGTGGCCGGTGACGTCCACCACTTCGCCGATGAAGTAGAGGCCCGGCGCCTTCTTGGCCTCGAAGGTCTTAGAGGATAGCTCCGCGGTATCCACGCCGCCGGCGGTCACTTCGGCCTTTTCATAGCCTTCGGTGGCTTGCGGGACGAAGCACCAGTTGTGGAGTGCAGCAGAGATATCGTCGAGTTCCCGATCGCTCACCTGTGTCAGTGGCTTGGAGCCGCCGTGCAATTCGAACCAGCGGTCGGCCAGGCGTTTGGGAAGCAAGCGGCTGGCGAGGGTGCGGATTTCGATGCGCTCGCCTTCCGGGCGGATCAGGTCGAGGCCGGGCAGGAGGTCGATGATTACGGGTTCTCCGGGACGCCAGTAGGACGAGACTTGCAGGATGGCGGGACCGGACAAGCCGCGGTGGGTGAACAGCATCTTCTCGCGAAAGGTGCGGCCTCCACTGGTCGCGTCGACAGTCGTGGAGACTCCGGCCAGTCCGTCGAAACGGGCGGCGTCCTGCCGATTGAACAGGAGCGGCGTCAGGGCGGGGCGGCATTCCACAATGCGCAGTCCGAACTGCCGGGCAATGGCATACCCGAAAGGCGTGGCGCCAATTTTGGGAATCGAGAGTCCTCCGGTGGCGATCACGAGACTGGCGCAGGAGAACGGGCCGGCCGAAGTTTCGAGTTGGTAATCTTGGTCGCGGCAGATGGATTGGACCGTGCAGGCGGTGACGATGCGCACGCCGGCTGCGGCGCACTCCTCTTGGAGCAGGGCCACGACGTCGCGCGCGGAGCGATCGCAGAAGAGCTGGCCGAGTGTTTTCTCGTGATACGGGATGGCGTAGCGCTCGAGCAGACCGATGAAGTCGGCTGGACGGTAACGCGCGAGGGCCGATTTCGCGAAGTGGGGATTGTCCGACAGGAAATGGTCGGCGCGCGTGTGGAGATTGGTGAAGTTGCAGCGTCCACCGCCCGAGATCAGAATTTTGCGGCCTACCTCGGGGCTATGTTCGAGGACGGTCACCCGCCGCCCGCGCTTTCCTGCTTCGATGGCGCACATCAGTCCCGCCGCGCCGGCGCCAATCACAACTACGTCCACCGTCTCATTGTGGCAGAGTGGGGCGCGGCACCAAAGTGAACCCAATTCCAACGCTACGCTAGGATTTCTTCGATTGGCCGCCATTTCGCCAAACGTCCCCCTTCCATGTCGCGCACCCGTGGCAGAGTGTCCAGGGGCGGCAGCGGACCGTACGTAATTGATATGCTGGCGGATGCGGAGTCTGCCATGAGCAGGAAGATATTGATTGTCACGGGCGATGGTGGCGATAGCTACGAAGCCCTTTACGCTTATCATCGATTTTTGGAAGCGCGCTGGGAACCGGTGGTGGCCGCGCCTTCGCGCAAGCGCCTGCACATGGTGCTGCACGATCTGGAGCCCGGCTGGGAAACGTATGTGGAGCGGCCCGGATACTCCATCGAAGCGGATGTAGCGATTACGGCCGTGGCGGCAAAGGATTTCGTCGGCGTTCTCGTTTTGGGCGGTCGGGCTCCAGAGTATCTGCGTAACGATGCCAGTCTGCTGTCGCTGGTCTGCGAATTCGAAGCACACAAAAAGTGCTTGTGCGCGATCGGCCACGGCATTCAGGTGCTGATCGCGGCGGGATTGATCAAAGGGCGGACGGTGACGTGCCACTCCCACGTGCGGATCGAAGTGGAACGCGCGGGCGGCATCTACAACAATAAGCCGGCGGTCCGCGACGGCCGCTTGATCACGGGCCAGACGTGGCGGTCGCACCCGGAATTCTATCGGGAAGTCTTCGCCTGTCTGGAGTAGTGCGGACTACCTGCAGCAGATCTGACTGGAAACCAGCGAAGCCGGCGTGAGCGGCTGCACCGAAGCAGCGAAGTACTTCTGCTCGCTCAGGCGGCGGTAAACGTCACCGGCGATTCCAGCGGCCAGCGGTCCAATCGTGGGTCGTCCGCCAGTGAGCAGCACCACCACCACCAGTTTCCGGTCGCCCACGTCATTGAAAGATCCGAACCAGCCCAGGTGAGTGTGGTTCTCCGTGCAGGTGCCGGTCTTGCCGGCGATGGGTCCGTCCTCGCGGGCACGATGGGCAGTGCCGAACTCCACGGCGCCGCGCATGCCCGGCTTGATCACGGGAATCAGAGGCCCGATGTCCAGCCGGCGCTTAATCCGCGGCACCAAAGCGTGGATGTCAGCGGCGGTTTTCGGGTATTGGAGATAGTAAAGTGTGCCGCCGTTGGCTACCGCGCTCATGAGAGCGGCGAGTTGCAGCGGCGTCTGCTGAACTTCTTCCCCGAAACTGGTGAGCATGCCGACTCCGCCATTGCGCGGAGGCGCAGCGGGATACCGGCCCGGCTGTTCCCCGGGTATATTCAGTCCGGCCTTTTCGCCATACCCGAACAGGTGGGAATAATAGCTGACCTTTTCAAAACCCAATTTCTGGCCCAGCGTGGCGAAATAGTAGTTATTGGAGTGGGCCAGGGCATAGGTGAGGTCCATTTTGCCGAGTCCGGTCAGGCGGTATTTGGTGTCGGATTGGATGGCTTTTTCGCTGAGTCCCGCCAAGGCCACCGAGACTTTAATCGTCGAACACGGCTGAAATCCAGCGCTCAGCGCAAGTTTCTGATTGACGATAGTCAGGACGCGGCCGGTTTGCGGGTCGGCCACCAGCACCGAGCCGTTGTAATTGCCCAGCGCTTCAACCGCAGCGCGGCGAATCACCAGATCGTCTCCATCCACCGTGTCGCCCGCGGTGGAGTCGGCATAAGTCGGTTCCGTCCAGGGGCCGCCCGCGATGATCGGGGCTGCCACTGCCGGTTTCTGGAGAGCCACTTTATGGACGGAGGAAGTGGTTCCGCTAGCTACCGCGTGGCTGACCACGGCCGGTTTGCGAGCCGGGACCGTGTGCCTGCGTTTCCTGGGCGTTGTGGCTGCGCTGAGGGCCAATCCGGACAGCAAAAAGGCGGCAACGACAATTTGCAGCAGCCGGAAACCTCTTGGTAAAGGTAACCTGTTCATATGTCAGTACAAG
>DASZMZ010000038.1:0-3796 GCA_035551455.1 Candidatus Sulfopaludibacter sp. | reverse complement strand
GTACGGAGCCCAACCCCAGGAATCGTAGCTTACCCAAGTCCAGCCATACCAGTCTTCCCAAACCCAACGGCCGGAGCGGTACGGCGCCCAGTCGGCCGCCACTCGGGGATGCCAGACTTCGCCATACTGAGGAACGTCGGTCCAGGTGCCGTTCGCATCCAGGTCCTCTGTTCCATAAATGCCGGAATTAGAAGGATCTACGTACTGATAGCTCTGCGATTGCATGAAGGGCTGGTCGCGCTCCTGATTCCAGCGGTCCCAATCGTCCAACGGCCGGGCTCCGACGATTTGAAACTCAGGATCGGCCTGAGTACCGCGAGCGACCATCATCTGATTGGCGCTGATCCACTGCGAACCGCGAGGAGTGAATACTTCAACGTCTCCTTGACGGGCCATCACTTCGGTTTCCCCGCCCTCGCTCACTGCTATCCGATAAACCCCTGCTTTCTGTGGCCTTACGGAGACAGATGGAGTATCTACTTCAACATTAGCTCCGGTCGGGCGAAACACGCGGTAGGTGGCGGTTCCCTTGGCTACTTCGATTTGGAACCGGTTGTATTCCAGGTCGGCGAGGCGAACTTCGGCGTTGCCACCGATCCGTAATACATTGGAAGCGTCGAATTGAATCTCGGCTCTGGAGTTAGGTCCGGTGGAAATCCGGTCATCGGTCAGCAGCGGCGCATTGATCACACCGGCAACCCACTCTCCAGAATCGCCGCGGCGCACCGAGACTTCCCCATTCATCAAACTGATGCGAGCTACGCCACGCTTCTGATCGTCCGGATCCTGCGCGCGCGCCGGACGAAGGGCCGCAACGCTAAACAGCGCCACTCCCGCCAACACGAACAGCCGAACATGATTGCGTACCATAACCGAGCCTCCCATACTACGCCGCCTCTTCATGCACGCTGGCCGCCAATTGCAATTTCTCTGTTAAATCAATTATTTACGAAGTTTTGCCACGCCATTCAAGTGGCTGAAAACCACCACTGCTGGCTGCGTTGCATCAAAACTCTGAAAAACAACCGATCTTGAATGATAAATTGTGTTTTATTAATGCATTACATAGTTTTAATAATCCATTACTTCACCAGCGCACATTATCTGCATAATTCCCCGTTACAAACACAGATTCCGAGCGGCGTTATATACTGAGCAGTCATCAATGAGTAATGGCCTTCTCGAAGACCTGCGACTCGCTGCACGCGCGTTGGCCAAAAATCGAAGTTTCACCTTCGTGGCCGTTCTGTCCCTGGCATTGGGAGTCGGCGCCAACACCACAGTCTTCACCTTATTGAATGCGCTGCTCCTGCGGTCCGTGCCGGTGGCCGAGCCGGATCGCATGGTGGCCGTGAATACGCTGGACGCCGGCAATCCGGGCAACCTGCTCTGTTCGTATTTGAATTACAAGGATTACCGCGACCGCAACCAGGTCTTCTCTTCCCTGCTCCTCTACTCGCCCATCCTGATCAATCTGACCGAACATGGCGACCCGCGGACGATCATGGGCCAGATTGTCAGCGGCAACTATTTCCAGGCTCTCGGCGTGAATCCGGTGCTGGGGCGCGCCTTCCTGCCGGAAGAGGACGTGAGTCCGGGGGCGCGGCCGATGGCCGTGATCAGCTACGGATTCTGGCAGCGCATGTATGGGGGCGACCGGGAGATTACGGGTCGCACGGTGAAACTGAACGGCCGGAATTATCAGATCGTCGGCGTCGCTCCGCAGGGGTTCCAGGGAATCAACAGCATGTTCGCGGCGGAGGTCTGGGTGCCGTTCATGATGTACGACCAGATCTATCCGAACCCGGCATGGGTCAATCAGCGGCGGGCGCTGCTGTTCTCCGTGGGCGGACGGTTGAAGCCGGGGATTGGAATCGCGCAGGCGGAAGCCAGCCTGCAGACCGTCGCGCGGGAACTGGAGAAGGAGTATCCGGCCGAAAATCGGGGGCGCCGGGTGAAGCTGACTTCGCTGAACGAGGCCGCGGTGCCGGGTAAGACGCGCGATTTTTTGCGGAAGTCCGGCGTGGTGCTGCTCATCGTCTCGTGCCTGGTGCTGCTGATTGCGTGCGCCAATGTGGCCAATCTGCAACTGTCGCGGGCGGCGCGACGAAGCCGCGAGATCACGGTCCGTCTGGCGCTCGGGGCCTCCCGCTGGCAACTGATCCGGCAATTGCTGGTGGAAAGCGCCGTGCTGGCGACTGGCGGCGCGGTCGCCGGCATGGTGATCGCGCGCTGGACGCGAGACATTCTCTGGTCTGTGCGGCCGCCGATTTTGCGGCGGGCCGGGTTCAATCTCGATCTGGACTGGCATGTCTTCCTCTATACACTGGTTGTGTCGTTGGCCACGGGGATCCTGTTTGGACTGATCCCCGGCTTTCGCGCGACCCGCACCGATTTGGCCCGCGACCTGAAGGAGCGGAGCGGACAATCGGCATCGACGGGTGGCTGGCATCCCCGTTCGGTGCTGGTGATGTTGCAGGTGGCCCTTTCCCTGGTGGCGCTGGTGGGCGCCGGTTTGTTCACGCGCAGTCTGCGAAACGCCGGGGTGGTGGACGCCGGTTTCGACGCCGCCCATCTGGCGGTGATTTCCTTCAACCTCAGCGACCAGGGCTATAACGAGGCGCGCGGCCGCATCTTTCACCGGATGGCGCTGGAGCGGGCCGCCGCGGTTCCCGGCGTGGACTCCGTTTCGATTGCCAAGGACGTGCCGTTCAGCGTGGGGAGCGCCCGCACGCTGGTGCTCGAGGGTCAGGACAATACGCAGGGCCGGCTGACTTTGACCTCGGTCACGTACCCCGGCTATTTCCGGTCGGCGGGCATCGGCCTGCTGCGAGGCCGCGATTTCAACCTGCAGGATACGAAGGAAACGGCGCGGGTGGCGATCGTCAATCAGACGGCGGCGGAGTATTTCTGGCCGGGGCGCGACGCCGTGGGCCAGACGATTTCCTTCTACCCTGAGAATCTGCCGGTGACCGTCATCGGGGTGGCGCGCAACGCCAACTATCTCTCGCTGGGCGAGGCTCCGCAGGCCATGGTGTACCTTTCGCTGGTGCAGTATTACTTCCCGTACGGCGCGGTCTACCTGCACACGCGCGGCAATCCGGACGCGGTGATTTCGGCTGCGCGGCAGCAGTTGCGGCGGTTGGATCCGAACCTGGTGCTGGATGGCGAGGCCGCGTCGAGCACGATCAGCCAATCGCTATGGGCCCAACGCCTGCTGGCGGACCTGCTGGCGGTGTTCGGCCTGATCGCTTTGCTGCTGGCGACGATCGGACTGTACGGGGTCATCTCGTATTCAGTCCAACAGCGGACGCGTGAGATGGGCATCCGGCAGGCGCTGGGCGCGACATCGGCGGACATACAGAGGATGGTGGTGCGGGAGGGCATCCGTCTGGTGGCGATCGGCGTGGTGGTGGGAACGATGGCGGCACTAGCGGGCTCGCGCGCGGTGAATAGTCTGCTATTTGTCGCCGGCGCGCGGGACGCGATGACGTTCATTCTGGTGCCGTCGATCCTGACACTGATCGCAATCTTCGCCTGCTGGCTGCCGGCTCTCCGGGCTACCCGCGTGGATCCGGCGATCGCTCTGCGGGACGAGTAGGAGGGGGGGCAGGAGGCAGGAGACACGGAGACAGACGACGAAAGGCGATCGTCTGTCCCACTGCGGAGTTTGGGCTTTAGGACGATTCGGTTGTCAACCAAGCATGGCCGCCCGGCCACCCACGTAGATGAAAATTGGCGGCGACAGGAGTAGTCTTGTGCTGCGCCAGACGACGCGGTGGCCGGAGATCCTTAT
>DASZMZ010000037.1:0-22091 GCA_035551455.1 Candidatus Sulfopaludibacter sp. | reverse complement strand
ATAGACCATTACTGCCATAATAGGGTGGGGGCTAAGAGTGGCCACGTTGACATCACCAGTTTCCATTTCACTAGAGAACGAGAAGAACCCGTGGTTGGCTGCGGCCGCGCGTTTTGACGAGGCCGCGTCGCGCCTCAATTTGGATGATGGGATGCGCAAGATTCTGCGCACGCCCGCCCGGGAGATTACGGTCCACATTCCCGTACAGCTTGACGATGGTCGAATCGAAGTCTTCACCGGTTATCGGGTGCAGCACTCGGTGGCGCGGGGTCCGGGCAAGGGCGGGATCCGCTTCGCGCCGGACGTGAGTTTGGATGAGGTTCGCGCGCTGGCCTCGTGGATGACATGGAAGTGCGCGGTCGTGAATATTCCGTTCGGCGGGGCCAAGGGCGGCGTCATCTGCGACCCGAACGTGCTCTCGCAAAGCGAGCTGGAAAAGATCACGCGGCGCTATACCGCGGAGATTATCGACTATATCGGACCGGAACGTGATGTGCCGGCGCCGGACGTCAATACCAACGATCAGACGATGGCCTGGATCATGGACACCTACTCCATGCATTCGCGCCACACCGTGACGGCCGTAGTGACCGGCAAGCCGATGGCGTTGGGCGGGTCGAAGGGCAGGCCGGAAGCCACCGGGCGCGGCTGCATGATGGTCACCTTGAAAGCACTGACGCAGCTTGGGCTGAAGCCCGAGACTTCGCGCGTGGTGATTCAGGGTTTCGGCAATGTGGGCGGCATGGCGGCGCGCCTGATGAGCGCCGAGGGATTCAAAATAGTCGCCATCGTGGAATACGATGGTGCGGTTTACAATCCGCACGGGTTGGATATTGCCGCGCTGCAGAAGCATCGTAAGGAGACCGGGTCGATCACGGGTTTCTCGGGCGGCGAGGATATGGATCGCAGCGAGGCCATGTTCCTGGAATGCGACGTACTGATTCCGGCGGCGACGGAGAATGTGATCCACTCCGGCAATGTCGACAAGGTGCGATGCAAAATTCTCTGCGAGGGCGCCAACGGCCCGACGACTCCTCTGGCTGACGAGGTACTGGCCGAGAAGAAGGTCTTCGTGATTCCCGATATCCTGGCCAATGCGGGCGGCGTCACGGTCTCTTACTTCGAATGGGTGCAGGACCGGCAGGGTTTCTTCTGGAACGAGGCTTTGGTGAATGAACGCCTGAAGGAGATCATGGACGAGAGCTTCGACGCCATCGTGGGATACGCGCAAAAACATGAAGTGAACAATCGGACCGCCGCTTATATGGTGGCGCTCGATCGCGTGGCCTTCGCCATCAAACTGCGGGGAATTTACGCCTAACCGCCGTTTTTTCCCGGCGTCCCGGCGGTGAAATGAATTCGGATGTCTGCTGAAGCCTCGACGCCGCTGATGCGGCAGTACAACAGCCTCAAGGAACAGGTTCCCCATGCGTTATTGATGTTCCGCCTGGGCGATTTCTACGAGTTGTTCTTTGAGGACGCGGTGGTGGCCGCGCGCGATCTGGAGATCACGCTCACCGCGCGCAATAAGGAGAAGGGCGCCGCCATTCCCATGTGCGGCGTCCCTTATCACGCGGCCGAAGGCTACATTTCCCGGCTGATTCAGAAGGGCCATCGCGTGGCCATTTGCGAACAGATGGAGGATCCGCGCCTCGCCAAGAAACTGGTGAAGCGCGAAATCACGCGAGTGGTCACACCGGGGACGGCGATTGATCCCAACCTGGTGCGGTCGCGAGAGAACAATTTTCTGGCGGCGGTGTCGGGGCGCGATGGCCGCTCCGCCGTGGCGCACGTGGACGTCTCCACGGGCGAATTTAAAGTCACGGAACTGGAGACGTCCGAAGTGGCCGGCGCACTGGAGCACCTGGGCGCGCGCGAAGTTCTCTTCCCCACGGATCTCCCGCTCTTGCGCGGCGAGGAGCGCTCCGGTCCGAGTTTCGTGCGCACCGAACTGGAAGACTGGATCTTCACCTACGACTACGCCGACCGCACCCTGCGCGACCACTTCAAGCTGCTGTCGCTGGACGGCTGCGGACTGGCAGGCCATGCAGCCGCTGTGGGCGCCGCCGGGGCCATCCTGCACTACTTGCGCGATACGCAGCGCGCCGCGCTGGATCACCTGGACCGTCCCGCGTACTACAATCGCGCCGATTCGATGGTGCTGGACGGCGTGACCGTCCGCAACCTGGAATTGCTGGAGCCGATCTTCGCAGCCGATGCCGGCAGCTCGCAAAATCAGGCCACCGTATTGGCCGTACTTGACCAGAGCCTCACGGGAATGGGCGGGCGTCTGCTGCGCCAGCGATTGCTGCGGCCTTCCATGCATCGCGAGGAAATCGAACAGCGGTTGGACGCGGTGGGCGAACTGCTGCAGCAGACCATTCTACGCGCCGAATTGCGCAAGCAACTGGGCGGCATACAGGATCTGGAAAGGCTGCTGGCCAAGGTCACGCTGGGCTCGGCCGGTCCGCGGGAACTGTTGGCGCTGGGCCGGTCACTGGAAAAGATTCCGGGCCTGAAGCGATGTTTCGACACACAGCAGGCGGCCCGTTTGCGGTCGCTGCATGAGCGCTTGGACGAACTACCGGACGTCGTGCGCCTGATTCTGGACGCGATCTCCGACGATCCACCTTTGAACCTGGTGGATGGCGGCACGATCCGCGCCGGCCATCACGCCGAACTCGACGAACTTCGCGACCTGAGTCAGAACGGCAAGCAGTACATCGCGCAGATTGAGGCGCGCGAGCGGCAGCGCACCGGCATCGGGTCGCTGAAGGTGCGGTTCAACAACGTCTTCGGCTACTACATCGAAATCACGCGGTCCAATCTGGCCGCGGCGCCCCCGGACTACGAGCGCAAGCAGACTCTGGCCAACGCCGAGCGCTTCACGACACCCGAGTTGAAGGATTACGAGCGCAAGGTGCTGGACGCCGAAGAGAAGATTCTGGCGCTCGAAAAGGAACTCTTCGCGGCGGTGCGGCAGCGCGCGGCGGGCGAGGCGCAGCGAATCCGCGCCACAGCGGCGGCGGTGGCCGAATTGGATGTGACCGCCGCGCTGGCGCAGGTGGCCGCCGAGAATCGGTATCAACGGCCGGCATTTTCCGATACCGGCGAGATGCGCATCCTGGCCGGCCGCCATCCCGTCATCGAGCGTTTGAACGAGCAGGAATCCGGCCGGTTCATTCCCAACGACCTGTTTCTGAACGATTCCACCGACCTGATTGCGCTCATCACCGGGCCGAATATGGGCGGCAAATCGACCTACCTGCGGCAGGCGGCGCTGATCGCGATACTGGCGCAGATGGGGTCGTACGTGCCGGCCGAGTCGGCCGTGCTGCCGGTGATCGACCGCATCTTCACGCGCATCGGCGCGAGCGATAATCTGGCGCGCGGCCGCTCCACCTTCATGGTGGAGATGACCGAGACTGCCGTGATTCTAAATACCGCGACCGAGCGCAGCTTCATCGTGCTCGACGAAATCGGCCGCGGCACCGCGACCTATGACGGGCTCGCCCTGGCGTGGGCCGTGGTGGAGCATGTCCATCAGCGGACGCGCGCCAAGACGCTGTTCGCGACGCACTATCACGAGTTGACCGAGTTGGCGGGCCAGTTGAGCGGCGTGCGCAATTTGATGGTGTCGGTGAAAGAAGCCGGCGATCACATTATCTTTCTGCGCAAAGTGGAGCCGGGGAAGGCCGACCGCAGCTACGGCATTGAGGTGGCGCGGCTGGCGGGGCTGCCGTTGAGCGTGATTGAGCGGGCGCGCGAGGTGCTGAAACTGCACGAGCGCACCGGGCACGTGGTGACGGAGGAACTGGTGCATAGCGAGGATTCCGGTCCCGTGCAGATCCAGCTCTTTGAGCCCGTGGGCTACGGTCTGGCGGAGCGGATCCGCAGTTTGAACCTGGACAATCTTCGGCCGATCGAAGCGCTGCAATTGCTGGCCGATCTGCAGCAGGAGTTGAAAAAGCAATGAGAGTGGCCGGCATCATGAGCGGCACTTCGCTGGACGGAATCGACGTGGCGATCGTAGAAATCCGCGGACGCGCCGTGGAGACCGTCGGGTTTCAATCCACACCGTACCCCGCCGCGGTGCGCGCCGCGATTCTGGCGGTGTCCAACACGCAGACCACCACAGCGGCCATCTCGCGATTGAATTTCCAGCTTCCCGAACTGTACGCCAAGGCGGTGCAGCGCGCGGTTGCCAAGTTCGGCGGCGTGGAACTGATTGGCTGTCACGGGCAGACCGTTTACCACGAGGGCCGCAAGAACACGCTGCAATTGGGCGAGCCCGCGGTGCTGGTGGAGCGGACCGGAATTCCGGTGGTCTCCAATTTTCGCGCGCGCGATATCGCGGCGGGCGGACAGGGCGCGCCGCTGGTGCCCTTCGTGGATTACCTGCTGTTTCGCCACGCGCGGCGGCGCCGGATCGCGCTGAATATCGGGGGCATCGCCAATATCACGGTGATTCCGGCCGGGGCTGCGCCGGAGGACGTGATCGCGTTCGACACGGGTCCGGGCAACATGGTCATGGATGCGCTGGCGCGGGAATACACCGGCGGTAAGTTGAATTACGATCGCGGCGGAAAGATCGCGGCGTCGGGCGCGGTGCAGACGAAACTCTTGGATGAGTTACTGCGCGATCCTTACTATCGCCGCCCGTCGCCGAAGAGCGCCGGCCGCGAACAGTACGGCGCGGAGTTCGTGGATCGCTTGAAGAAATCCGGCGCCTCACCGGCAGACTTGATGGCCACCGCGACAGTTCTGACCGCCGCGACCATCGCAATCGGCATCGGACGCGCCGATACATCCACGGACCTGATTGTTTCCGGAGGCGGTGTTCACAACCCGGAGATTATGGCGCACCTCGCCGGATTTCTCCCCGAAATCGCCATCTCTACGTCAACGGACCATGGAATCGACGCGGACGCCAAAGAAGCCATCGCCTTCGCCGTGCTGGCACACGAAACCTGGCGACAGCGGCCGTCAAACCTGCCTTCGGCCACCGGGGCGCGAGGGCCGCGAGTTCTCGGCAGCATCACGCGGTAAGGCTACACCGAGCGAAGAACCGAAGCGCCCGCTTTTTCGACCGGGACTTGCCGGCCGACCCGCATCTCTGTCCAGTTGTATGCGAATTCCTTGCCGCAGTCCAAACAGACAACATACGTTCCGTTTCCGGTTCTGTTGATAGCGGCAGTCGCCGAGCCAGCGCTTTGTCGCGCCGGAGTTTGTGGGAATGTTGTCCGGCGGTGCGCGCAACCAAACAACGAATTTACCAGGGACTGTAACATGTCGATGCCCCCTTCTCCTTACTTAGATACATCAAAGCTGCACTAAGTTGCAGCAACTAAGTTGGGGCCCGTGTGCGACTGGCTACAGTTTCGATGCGATCGATTCCGCAATCATGGCGCCGTGAAATCGGCCGTTTTCGATAAATATCTCGTTAGTGTGCATGCCGGCGACAATCACTCCGGCGAGATAAACGCCCGCTCTGTCGCTCTCCAGAGTCTTCGGATCTGTCCGTGGCCGTTGGGTTTGCGGCTCCAGACTGATTCCAGTGGCGTTCAGGAATTTCAAGTCCGGCTGGTACCCGATTAAGGCAAAAACAAAGTCGTTCTTAAATGTTCGCTCGCCTTCGGGCGTGGAAATGCGGATGGCGTCCGGGAGAATCTCCAGCACGTTGGAATGGAAGTAGCCGGGGATCTCTCCGTTCTTGATGCGATTTTCGATATTCGGCTTGATCCAGTACTTGACCTTGTTGGAAATTCCAGCACCCCGATGGATCAACGTGACTCGCGCGCCGGTCCAGTACAACTCCAGCGCCGCGATGGCCGCCGAATTCTTGGCGCCGATCACCGCCACGTCCTGGTTGTAATACGGGTGGGCCTCCTTGTAATAGTGGAGACACTTTTCCAGTTCCTCGCCGGGAACGTCGAGGCGATTGGCGACATCGTAATATCCGGTGGCGAGCACGATCTTGCGGACGCTGTAGACGCGGCTCACCCCCAGACGATCGGTAGTGGCAACCTCGAAGCGATCATCCTCGCCGGAAATGCGGTCGACGTTTTCGTACTGGCGCACGTCGAGTTTGAAATGGTCGGCCACCTTGCGGTAATACTTCAGCGCCTCCGTGCGATTGGGCTTATCGTTGAGGCTGGTCATCGGAATATTGCCGATCTCCAGCAACTCCGGCGTCGTGAAGAAGGTCATGTTGGTGGGGTAGTGGTATATCGAGTTCACCACGCAGCCCTTCTCAATCAGCACCGTCTTCACGCCGCGGCTCTGCAGTTCGATGCCGCAGGCAAGCCCGGTGGGTCCGGCCCCCACCACCAGCGCGTCAAACGCCTCGCTCACAGTTTGCTCTCAATGTCCTGGTAGGCCGCGTCGAGCGCGCCCTGGAGCGCCGCCACGTCTTTGCCGCCGGCCTCGGCCATATCGGGACGTCCGCCGCCCTTGCCGCCCACCGCTTGGGCCACCGCGCCGGCCAGTTTGCCCGCATGCACCTTACCCGTCAGGTCCTTGGTGACGGCGCTGACGATGGCGATGCCGCTCTCGTCGACCGCGGCGAGCAGAATCACGGCACTCTTCCATTTGTTTCGCAGTGAATCGGCCAAAGACCGCATCTGCTGGCGATCCATGCCATCCACCCGCGCGGCCAGGACTTTGACATCCTTCACGGTGCGCGCCTGCGCTTCGAGGCCGCCCGACGCGGCCTGCGCCAATTTCTCCTTGAGTTGATCCACCTGGCGCTTGAGCCCATGCTCGGCCGCCAGCAATTTTTCGACGTGCTCGACCAACTCGGGCTCGGAGGCGCGAATCATGGCGGCGATGCGCTTCAACGACGCCGTCGATTCCTGATACTGACGGAGCGCGGCATCGCCCGTGATGGCCTCAATGCGCCGCACGCCCGCGGAGATACTCCCCTCGTAAACGATCTTGCAGACGCCGATGTCGCCGGTGCGGTGCACATGCGTACCCCCGCACAACTCGCGGCTGAAATCCGGGACTGTCACCACGCGGACCTGATCGCCATACTTCTCCCCGAAGAGCGCCATGGCGCCCGTCGAGAGAGCTTGATCCAGCGGCATCACGGTGGTCTCGACCGGGGTATTGCGCAGCACCTGTTCGTTCATCAGACGCTCGACTTCTTCGAGCTCCGCGCTATCGAGGGCGGCATAGTGAGTGAAGTCGAAGCGCAGACGGCCCGGCTCCACCACGCTGCCCGCCTGCTTCACATGCGTGCCCAACACCTGCCGCAGCGAGGCGTGAAGCAGATGCGTGGCAGTGTGGTTGCGCCGCGTAGAGTCGCGCAAAGGCGTGGCGACCTCGGCCCGCAGCACCTCGTCCACCCGGATAGCGGCATGAGCGGTGATGCGGTGGACGCTGAGACCGGGCAGGCCCGGAAACACCGTCTCGACATCGGCGACTTTTTCGCCTTCGGCCGAATACAGCGAGCCGCGATCGCCCACCTGTCCACCGGCTTCGGCGTAGAACGGGGTCTGGTCGAAGACCAGTTCAGCTTTCGCGCCTGCCGCGATCTCCTGCACGGCCTGCTTGTCGACCAGCAGGCCAATCACGCGCGACGTGGCTTCGAGATCGCTGTAACCCAGAAATTTCGTGCGGCCCCGCTCCAGCAGTTTCTGGTAGGCGGGCACGACCACACCCTTTTCCGCGCCCTTCCAACTGGCGCGGGCCCGCTCGCGCTGCTGATCCATCTCGCGCTCGAAAGCCTCGCGATCCAGGGTCAGCCCCTTTTCGCGCGCCATTTCTTCCTGCTCATCCAGGGCCAACCCGTAGGTATCGTACAGCTTGAAGGAGATCGACCCGGGGATGGCATGGCTGGCCAGTTTCTTCACTTCGTCGTTGAAGACCTTTTCGGCTTCGAGGAAGGTGGTGGCGTAGCGATGCTCTTCGTCTTTCACCACGCGCGCGACCCGCTGCACGCTCTCGATCATCTCCGGATACGCGGGCTGCATGAGCTCGGCCACGAAACCCGTCAGCTTATACAGGAACTGATCTTCCACGCCGATCAGCCGCACATTGCGCATGGCACGCCGCATGATCTTGCGCAGCACGTAGCCCCGGCCCTCGTTAGAGGGCAGGACCCCATCGTGGATGAGGAAGGCGGACGCGCGGGCATGATCGGCGGCAATGCGGAGGGCCGTATCCACGCGCGCGTCGGCGCCGGGACTCACGCCAAACAGGTTGGCGGCGCGCTCAATGATGGGGTAAATCAGGTCGGTATCGTAGTTGGAGAACTTGCCCTGCATGATGGCGGCGATGCGCTCCAGACCCATGCCGGTATCGATGGAAGGTCGCGGCAGGGGCGAGAAATGGCCGGCGCGGTCGCGGTCGAACTGCATGAACACGAGGTTCCAGATTTCCACGAAGCGGCCGCCGGCGTCGTCGGGAAACTGCTCGTGCTCGCGGCCCGGCTCGGCCGCCTCCGGGCCCAGATCGTAGTGAATCTCCGAGCAGGGGCCGCAGGGGCCGGTGTCCCCCATCTGCCAGAAGTTGTCCTTTTCATCGAGCCGGAAAATGCGGCTCTTGGGCACGCCGGCCACCTTCTGCCAGAGCACCTCGGCCTCGTCATCCTCACGGAAGACGGTGACGTAGAGCTTGTCTTTGGGCAGACCGTAATGGTTGGTGATCAGGTCCCAGGCGAAGTCGATGGCCTCGGCTTTGAAGTAGTCGCCGAAGGAGAAATTCCCCAGCATCTCGAAAAACGTGTGATGGCGGCGGGTGTAGCCCACGTTTTCCAGATCGTTGTGCTTGCCCCCGGCACGCACGCATTTCTGCGAACTGGCGGCGCGCAGGTAGTCACGCTTCTCAATTCCGAGAAACGTGTCCTTAAACTGATTCATTCCTGCGTTAGTGAACAGCAGGGTGGGGTCGTTCGCCGGGACCAGCGAAGAACTGCGCACCACGCGGTGGCCGCGGGCGGCAAAAAAGTCGAGAAAAAGCTGTCTGGTTTCGTGGCCTGTCACGGAGAATCCTTACTAGGTTGGGCTAAATTCGATTGTACCGGACTCGGCCCGGCCTCTGACAAGCTCACACCCAGGGACGCCGCGGCATCGCTCACTGCAACTGGAATTCCGGTGAGACGGAACGGCTTGCCCGCCCTTTCCGCCGTCTTGCGCGCCGAAACAAGCAGCTGGAGCCCCGCCGTGTCGCAACTCTCTACAGCCGAGAGGTCGATCACGGGCTTTGATTCGCCGCTCAAAAAATCGCGAAGTGCCCGGTGGAGTTCATCCACCTCGCGAATTTCCAGACTCCCCGCCAGACGTAATATGTGGCCGGATTCGTCGATACCGATCTGCACACCGTTCTCCTTCCTTCCCGCTCACTCATCAGATCGGCAGGATGAGGTGTACTCTTTAGCCACGAAACGAAAGCCCCGCCTTTGGTATATTCGTCTTGCTGCGAGGAGAATCATGTATTTTCAACAGTTCTACCTGGGGTGCCTGTCTCATGCTTCGTATCTGATCGGGTCCGGGGGTATCGCCGCAGTGGTGGACCCGCAACGCGACGTCGGCATCTATATTGAAGACGCCGTCCGCCAGGGTCTGGAGATCCGTTACGTCATTGAGACCCACCTCCATGCCGACTTCATCTCGGGCCATCAGGAACTAGCGGCCTTTACCGGCGCGAAAATCTACCTGGGTGCACAGGCCGGTGCGGCGTTTCCCCACGTCCCGGTGCACGACGGCGACGAACTGACCTTCGGCGACTGCCTGCTGCGCTTCCTCGAGACCCCCGGCCATACCCTGGAGAGCATCTCGATCGTGGTCACCGACACTGCCAGCTCACCCGAACCCTATGCCGTCTTGACGGGAGATACCCTATTTATCGGCGACGTCGGGCGGCCCGACCTGGCGCCCGGCCACACCCCGCAGCAACTGGCCGGCCTGCTCTACGACAGCCTCCAGACCAAACTGCTCTCGCTGCCCGATTCCGTCCTGGTCTACCCGGCGCACGGCGCGGGATCGTTGTGCGGACGCCAGATGAGTTCGGAGCGCAGTTCCACCATCGGCCAGCAGCGGGCGGAGAATTTCGCCCTGAAGGCCAAGAACCGGGACGAGTTCGTCACCCTGCTGACCGCCGACCTTCCCGAACGGCCCGGCTATTTCGCCGCCGACGCCGAGATGAATCGCTCCGGTCCCACGCCCCTCGCCGACCTGCCGGTGCCCGATGGCCTCTCGCCGCAAGCCGTGCTGGAAGTGCAGCGAGCGGGCGGAGTGGTGCTGGACACGCGGCCCTCCGGCGAATTCGGCGCGGGCCACATTCCGGGCGCAATCCAGATTGGGATGACCGGCCAGTTCGCCTCGTGGGCCGGTCGCGTGATTGGGCTGGACCAGAGAATCGTGATCGTGGCCGAGGATCGGGACGCCGCCCTGGAAGCCCGCACCCGATTGGCTCGCGTGGGCATGGAAAATGTCGCCGGCTACCTGGACGACGGGATGGCGGCATGGTTCCGCGAGGGGCTCGCCGCCGCGGAGGTACCTCAGGTGACGGTGCAGGACGTGCATCGCGAAATGGAACACCTGCAGATTGTCGATGTCCGCCAGCCGGGTGAATGGGAGCAGGGCCACGTGGAGAAGGCGATGCTGAAGCCGCTGCCGAAGCTGACGGCGATGCTCGCGGATCTGGATCGTAGCCGGCCCGTGGCGGTCCACTGCAAATCGGGCTACCGGAGCTCCATCGCCACCAGCTTGCTGAAGCGCGAAGGCTTTGAGAACGTGGCCAATGTGATCGGCGGTTTCGACGCCTGGAAGGCTTGCGGTTTGCCGTCGGTTTAAGGCGCTCCGGAGCTACTCAAAGTATGTCTTGCGGGCGCGGACGCTGAGTTCGGGACGAGTCACTTCCACTCGGACTTCGTGGCGCTGCTTCCCGCTCAGCTTTTCCGGGCGGAACCCCAATACGTAGCGGTTGCGGAGGTCAGTCTCGAGACGCGAGACAATTTCGTCGAGATTCCCGCGCGGCGGACGGAACGTCACGCCCCCTGCCTCTTCGACCAGCCGGTACAGATCCGGTGCGTAGCTCCCGCCCAGTGAACTCGGATATTGAATGGCGTAGACCGCGGCGCCGGCCTGATGGGCAGCGTCCGCCGCCTGCTTCCACGAGTGCGCGCTGCCCACGTCGAAGCCATCGGTCAGGATCAGCAGCGCCTTGTTCCCGGCGGCCGGCTGCAGGTCGGTGTGAGCCACGCCGTAGATCCCGTCCCACAACGGACTAGTGCCCAGGTCGCCAATCGAAACCGTGAACGTCCGGTCGCCCGCCTTCCGCAGCCTCTCCCAAAGATTCGAGGCGGTCTGGCGATGCTCGGCCAGTTTCTCCCGCTGGCTTTCGCTCGCGTCGATCAGCACCGCCAGGGTCAGCGGCTGGTCCGCATCCACCCAGAGATGCTCCACCACGCGCCGGGTCCCGTTGTCGAAGACGCGGAAGTCTTCGCGAGTGAGTCCTCGTACCGGGGCGCCCTGCCCGTCCACCACCGCACAGGGAACCGTCACCAATTCGACACTGGAGCGGAAGGCCAGCGGAGTCTGTCCCAGGCATGCCAGGGCGGCGGTCAGGACGAGAGTAGAAGCGACGGCCTTCAAAGGCTAATCCGCCAGCGCCTGCTCGAAATCGGCGAGCAAGTCGCGCCAATCTTCGATCCCCACCGAGATGCGCACCAGTCCGTCGGTGACCGCGGATTCGGCCAGTTCCGCCGCGCTCATACCGGAATGCGTGGTGCTCTTGGGGTGACAGACCAGGGTCTCCACACCGCCGAGAGACACCGCATTTTTGGCGATGCGCAGCTTTCGCAGGAACTCGAAGGACGCCGCTTTGCCTCCCCGGAATTCCACCGAGAAGATCCCGCCGGGATAGTCGCACTGCTTTTCAAAGATGCGCTTCTGCTCCGGGTCGGTGAAGAGCGTGGGGTAATAGACGGCGCTCAGTTGTTTGTGTCCGTGCAGGGCTTCGGCCAGGCGCTGGGCGTTCTTGCTCTGCCGGTTCATACGCAGGGAAACGGTGGGCAGCCGGCTGTCCAGCATCCAGCACTCGTCGGGAGGCAGGATGTTTCCGAACATGTTGCGGCGGCTGCGAATCTTCTGAATCATGTCGTTGGTCTTGGACAGCACGACTCCGGCCAGTAGATCGCTGAAACCGCCCAGATACTTGGTGGCCGAGTAGAGAATCAGGTCCGCGCCGAGTTGCAGGGGATGCTGGAAGACCGGACCCAGAAACGTGTTGTCCACCATCACCACGGGCTTGGAGGGATGCTTCGCCGCCGCCGTGGCCGCGCGCTCGATATCCGTCATCATCATGGTCGGATTGGCGGGAGTTTCCAGCAGCACGATGCAGCAATCGCCGCTCGACGCGATGGCTGCGTCCAAAGCCTCGGCATCGCCGCCGCGGACGGGAATGCCGCGCACGCCGAACGGCTCCAGGAAGCTGTGGATCAGTCCCGTGGTGCCGCCGTAGAGCGGGGTGGTATAGACAATGGAAGTGTTGGGCCGCGCGAACGTGAAGCAGGCGGTCATGATAGCCGCCATGCCCGAATTGAAAATGGCGGCGTGGGAGGCTCCGGCCTCCAGCGGCACAATCTGATCTTCCAGAATCTCGGCGTTCGGATGGGAGAATCGCGCGTAGATCAGGTCGGCCCGCTCGCCTTCGGCCGGTTTGATTTTTCCGGTGATGATGGCGAAGGCGTGCTCGGCGGCTTCGGGACTCTCAAAGACGTAAGTGGAACTGCGGAACACCGCGGGACGGGCGGATCCACAGGAAAGGTGCGGGTCAAAGCCCCGTGTCAATATCGCCGTGCGCGGGCGGACTTCTCCATGGCCGTTCTCTGACATAAGTTTCTCCCATCCAGAGTGTAGCGCGAGTCAGAGCACAACGGTACAGTGGTGCTACCTGCGCCGGCTCACCCGCAGCAGAATATTCAAAATCGCCACAAACACGTTGAACAGCCCGGCGAACAGCATCAAAGCTCCGGGGATGGGACTGTCCGCATCCGGCGTGTGCAGCACCTGGCTGGTGGCGTAGACCAGAATGCAAACGCCGAAGATGCCGATGCCCGCCGCAATCAGAATGCCGAGGACGCCGATATTCAGGAAGGCATTGATCACCATGGCGGCCACAACGCTTACCAGGATGCCGGTCATCAGTCCGCGCGGCGCCGAGAAAGTGCGGTTGGACGACATCACCACCAGCGTCACCGTTCCGAAGACGACCACCGTCATCAGCATGGCGATTTGGATCGTGCCCGGCGCGTAGAGGCTGGCTACGCGCAGGATGGGCGCCAACACGATGCCGGAGATCAGGCCGTTGGCCATGAGCGCGGTGACGCCCCAAACCGGATCGTGACGCGCCGCCATGGCCACGCGCGGAATCAGGTTGAGCAGCAGCATCGCCATGATCCAGCCCAGCCAGCCGGTGAAGAGATTCGCCAGCGTGTCCGATTGAGCGCCCACATAGCCGCCGCACAAAGCGCCGGCGACGCTCAGGCCCAACAGCATGTAGGTCTTCTTGATGGCTTCAGCCCGCGCGGGGCTGAGTGAGGTGGTGCCGAAGAGATTCTCAGAGACTGCCATGAAACGAAGGATACCACTGCGCAAACCGGCGCACCTTGCTACGTTAGAAAAATGCGTGTCACGACGATGTTATGCCTGCTGGCCGGATGCTGTGCGGCAATGATGGCTGCCGAACCGGCGCTCATGCCGCTTCCCGTCAAGGTCCAGGCCGGGCAGGGAACGTTTGCAGTCAATGCGAATTTTGTAGTGGAAACCGTGGGCGGCGCCGATGCGCGGCTGGCTCCGGCCGTCGCAGCCTTCCTGTCGCGAGTGGCCCGGCAGACCGGCCTGCTGTATGCCCCCGTGCCTCCCGCGGCCGCCGATGCGCGCCGCCTGGTGATCGAGTGCGCGGGTGGCGCCGGCTACCCCGCGCTCGGCGAAGATGAATCCTATACGCTGGATGTTTCCGGCTCCGAGGCACGCATCAAGGCCGCCACTGCCGACGGCGCCATTCACGGTCTGGCCACGTTCGCCCAACTGATTCAGCCGGGCGCGGAAGGCTACCAGGTGGCCGGCGTCCACATCGAGGACCGGCCGCGATTCCCGTGGCGCGGACTGATGCTCGACGTCTGCCGCCACTGGATGCCCATCGAAGTGGTCAAGCGCAATCTCGACGCCATGTGGGCGGTGAAACTGAACGTGCTGCACTGGCACCTTTCCGAAGACCAGGGCTTCCGCGTAGAGAGCAAGCGCTATCCGCGACTGCAGCAACTGGGCTCCAACGGCGACTACTACAGGCAAGACCAGGTGCGCGACGTGGTGAACTACGCGCGCGATCGCGGCATCCGCGTGGTGCCGGAATTCGACGTGCCCGGACACAGCGGCTCCTGGTTCCCCGGCTATCCCGAACTGGCCCCGGTGGCCGGACCGTTTACGCTGGGCGGCCGCGGCAATCCCTCGGCGATGGACCCGACGAAGGAGACAACTTACTCCATGCTGGATGGCTTCATCGGCGAAATGTCGCAGCTATTTCCCGACCCGTACTACCACATCGGCGGCGATGAGGTGAATCCGCGCGAATGGAATCAGGCGGCGACCATTCAGTCGTTCGCCAAGGACCACGGCCTCAAGGACGCAGCCGCCATTCAGGTCTACTTCAATCAGCGGCTGCTCAAGATCGTTCAGAAATACGGCAAGATCATGGTGGGCTGGGACGAGATTCTGGTGCCGGGCCTGCCCACCGACGCGGTGATTCAATCGTGGCGCGGCCAGAAATCGCTGGCCGAAGCGGCTACCAAGGGGTATCGCGGAATTCTGTCGTGGGGCTACTATCTGGATCACCTGAGTCCCGCATCGTTCCACTATGCCGTGGATCCGCTGGGCGGGCCCGATGCCGCCGGCCTTTCCGCCGACCAGGCGTCGCACGTGATGGGCGGCGAGGCCTGCATGTGGGCCGAAATGGTGGGACCGGAGACCGTGGATTCCCGCGTCTGGCCGCGCACCGCCGCCATCGCCGAGCGCCTGTGGTCCACCAAAGAAACCACGGACGTGGATTCGATGTACTCGCGCCTGGAGACCGTCAGCCGCAATCTGGAATTCACCGGCATCCAGCATCGCGCCTATTACCAGACCAGTATCGACCGGATCGCCGGCAGTCAACCGGTGGCGCCGGTGCGCCTTCTGGCGGACGTCACCGAGGCGATGGGCTTTGGCACCGGACGCACGGGACGCCCCACCAACACCATGCCGCTCAATCGTTTCGTGGACGCCTGCCAGCCGGAGAGCGAACTGGCGATGGCGCTGGAACTGGCGGCCAAACGCTTCGTGGCGCGTCCGGGCACGGACACCGCGGACAGGGCGCTGCTGCGCCGGAATTTCGAAGGCTGGGTCGCCAACGACGCCCTTTTCCAACCGCTGGCGCAGAACAACAAACTGCTGGCCGAAGTTTCGCCGCTTTCGAAGGACCTTGCGGCATTGGGCGATGCCGGGATCAAACTGCTGGACGACCTGACTCCGCCGGCGGCTCCACCGTCGGGAACCAAGCCGAAGAAACTCAGCGGCAAAGCCAAAAAGGCCGAAGAGGCGGCGCATCAGGCGGCCCTCAAAGCCCGCGCCGAATGGCTGGCGAAATTGAACGCCGACATCACGCGCCTCTCGCAAAATCCGCGCCGCCCGGCCGCCGGAGCGCCACCCCTGCCCGACGTCCGCCTCGCCGCCTACCGGCCCATCAAGGTGCTGGTAGAGTCTTTGAAGTGAGGCTGCGATCCGACGAACTGGAGATTCTGGATGATCCCGAGGTGCCGGATGCGTTGGCCCAGCAGGCCTACCGCGAACTCACGCAGTTTCACCGGCGCCTGGGGAATACGGGCTTTCTGATCGACGCACTGCGCCGCGACCCGCTGCCGGTCCACCGCGTCCTGGATATCGGATGCGCGGCCGGTGGCGTGCTCCGGGATATTGTCAAAGAACTGGCGGTGGAGGCGATCGGCGTCGACCTTGCCCCGCGCGACCCGTCCATTCTCAAACTCGATGCGATTCGTGAGGAACTGCCCCGGGTGGATGTGGCATTCGCGTTGTACCTGGCCCATCACCTCTCCGATACCGACCTGGCCGGACTGATCCGCAATGTGGGCCGCTCGTCCCGGCGTTTCATCCTGCTCGACATCGTCCGCCATCCGCTGCCGTTGGCGCTGTTCCGCCTGCTGGTGGCGCCGTTTTCTTCGCCGGTTGTGGTGTCCGACGGTCTGGTCTCCTTTCGGCGCGCCTATACGGGCGCCGAACTGGCCGCAGTCACGGCCGACGCGCTGCAAGGCTCCTCCGCCACTTTCTGTCACTCCGTGACACGCTTCCGGTCGCGACAGGTAATCGACATCACCTATTAGACCGGAGGCGATTGAGGGAACTTCCGCCGGTCGGAAACAGTCCAAGCTTCATGCTTGAACTGCGCGGCGTCTGCAAACTGTATTCCGGCATACCGGCTGTCAAGGATGTCAGCTTCATCGCCCGGGCCGGGGAAGTCACCGGGTACCTGGGGCCGAACGGGTCCGGGAAATCGACCACGCTGAAGATGATCACCGGCCTGATCGAGCCGAGCGAAGGGGAGATCCTGTTCCGCGGCGAACGCATCGAGAAGAACCGCATCACCTGGCGGCAGCGCCTGGGCTACGTTCCCGAAGAGCCGCAACTCTACCCGCACCTGACCGGCGCCGAATACCTGGAGATGGTGGGCCAACTGCGCGGCCTGCCCGATCGCCTGCTGGCCGAAAAAGTCGATGGCTTCCTCCGGCTCCTCGGACTGCATGGCGACCGCTACGTCCCGATCTCTTCCTATTCCAAAGGAATGCGTCAGAAAGTGCTGCTGGCGGCCGCCCTGCTGCACAATCCCGACCTGGTCCTGCTGGACGAGCCGTTCTCCGGGCTCGACGTCAATTCCGCCCTCGTGCTCCGCGACCTGATCAGTTCCCTGGCGGCGCGCGGCAAGGTCGTCCTCTTCAGCTCTCACGAGTTGGAAACCGTGGAGCGCGTCTGCTCACACGTCGTCATCCTGCACAAAGGCCGCGTCGCCGCCAACGACTCCATCGCCCAACTGCGCGCCCTCATGTCCCTGCCGACGCTCGAAGGCATCTTCTCCCAACTGGCTCTGGAACAGGACACCGCGGCCATCACGCGCGATATCGTCCACCTGATGGAGGCCTGAAATGCCGGATTCCCGCCGCCAGTTCCGCATCCTGTATCGCGATTTCCTGACGCGCCTGGTTGACCTGGAGATTCTCTCCTCGGGCGGCGATGTGGGGAAACTGCTGGTCCAATTCGCCGCCATGCTGGCCGCCGCCAGTTTCACCTACACAGTAGCGGTCGTGCCGAATTACGTGAAATCGACCCTGCCCTTGCGGGAATTGCTGGTGGCGGCGCGGAGCGAGCAGGAATTTCTCATCGCCAGCACCATGGCGGTGGCCGGACTGTTCTCCGTCCTGGCCTGGAATGCAGTGCTGCCCGACCGCCGCGATTGTCTGGTGCTGGGCCTGCTGCCGGTGCAGGTGCGGACCATTTTCCTGGCGAAAGTGGCGGCCATCGGCACCGCTCTGGGCGTCAGTGTGGCCGCGCTCAATAGTTTCACCGGACTCAGCTTCCCCTTTCTCTGGGGCGGCTTCCGCACGCTGGCCGTTTACTGGCTGACTCAGATTCTGGCCGCACTGTTCGTGAGCAGCGCGCTGTTGGCCGTGCAGGCTGTAGCCGCGCAAGTCTTCTCCTACCGCTTCTTTCTGCGGCTCTCCAGTTTTCTGCAACTGGCCTGTTTCTTCACAATTCTCGGAGTCTGGTTTCTGAAGCCGCCCTTTACGGCGCTGGCCGCCCACCCGTGGCTGGGCTGGATGCCGTCCTTCTGGTTCTTCGGCCTGTATCAGCAATTGAACGGTACCGGGACAGCAGACTTCGCGCCGCTGGCCGCGCGCGCTTTGTGGAGCCTGCCCATTGCCTGCGGAATTGGCGCCGCGTCGTTCGCCCTGGCGTACCGGCGCAATCTGCGCAGCATCGTGGAACAGCCCGATATCGCGCCCGCCGATCGTACCCGCCCCGCCGCGCGGATTTGCGGGTGGCTGGCGACGCAGTTTCTGCCCACGCCCATTGAGCGGGCACTGGTACTGTTCACGGCGCGCAGCATCGCACGCAGCCGCCAGCACCGCCTGATTCTGGCCGCCTACTTCGGAATCGCCCTCGCCATCGGACTGGCTTACGCGCGCGACCTGGTGTACGGACCGTCTTCGTTCGAGGCCCGGCAGGTGGACGCCCCGTGGAACCAGCCCAACGGATCGTTCCTGGCAGCCACGTTGATCGCGCTCTTCTTCGCTGTGATCGGCATGCGCGCCGTCTTCGCCATGCCGATTGCGTTGCGCGCCAATTGGGTTTTCCGGGTCACGAGTGTGCACAGTCCCTCGGTCTACTTCCAGGCGGTGCGCAAAGCGCTCTACCTGGTTGCCGCCGCGCCGGTGTGTCTGGCTTCCGCCGCCATCCTGTTCACTATCTGGCCCGCGCGCGGCGCGGCACAGCACGCGGCATTCATGGCCGTTATCGCCGTGCTGATGGTGGAACTTTCGCTGCACCGCTTCCGCAAGATTCCCTTCGCCTGTTCCTATCTGCCCGGCAAGGCGAATCTGAATGTTCGTCTGGGCACGTGGGGAATCGGGTTCCTGTTCGTGGCCTCGCAAGGCGTGCATCTGGAATTCTGGGCCATGCAGGGTGCGACTCGCTTTGCCGTGCTGCTTGCGATTCTGCTGTCGGCCGCGCTGTGGGCGCGCCGCCGCGCCAGCCAATTCGCTGCGTCTCCGGCACAGCAACTCCAGTTCGAAGAATTGCCGCCCACCGATATCCACGCGCTGGACCTGCGTCCCGACGCCGTGTTCGCGCCGGAAGATCAGTTCGCACAGTACGTCGAGCCTGTGCCGCGCGAACCTTTCAATCTCCGCCTGTTCGTGGAACAGAGTTTCGCCGACCTGCGCTACGGCTCGCGCATCCTCACTAAATCGCCCGGCTTCAGCGCCGCCGCCATCGCTCTGATCGCGCTCGGTATCGGCGGCAATACGACGGTCTACTCGCTGATTCACAGCATCCTCAGCAAGCCCGCCCCCGGAGTCCACGCCAGCGGACTGGTCTCTCTGGCTCCGGCCTTCGAGCACCGCGCCATGGATCCCGGCGAGAACAGTTATCCCACCTATCTCGACTATGCCGCGCAGACTCGCACCATGAGCCAACTCATCGCTTTTCGCGGTATGCGCTTCACCGCCGCGGTGAGCGATGGGGTTTACGAAATGCGCGGCGTCCTGGCGTCGGAGAACTTCCTGCGTGCTCTCGAGGTACACATGGCGAGAGGCCGCGAATTCAGCGCGGAGGAGGCGCGGGGCACAGCGCCGCTGCCCGCCATCATCGCCTGGCACATCTGGCAGGACCAGTTTCACGGCGCCACCGACATCATCGGCCGCACCATCACCTTGAGCGGACACACCGCCACCGTGGTCGGCGTCACGGAGCCCGATTTTGTAGGGGTCTGGTTCGCGCCCAATTTCGAAGTCTGCGTGCCGATTGAGGCCTACGCGCGGGTTGCCCGAATGTCCGATCTGGCTGATCGCAGTGGAGTTGGTATCGCGATGTTGGGCCGGCTCGCACCCGGCGCATCGCTGGCCGACGCCCGCGCCGAATTCGCCATCCTCTCCGCGCGTCTGGCCCGGGAATGGCCCACCGAATACCATGACCGGACCATGCTGCTGGAGCCCTACACGCACACCCAATTCGGACCCATCCAGGGAGCGCAGAATCGGCTCTTCATGGCCATTCTGATGGGCATCTCGATTCTCGGATTGCTGATGGTGTGCGCCAACGTCGCCAATCTGATGCTGTCGCGCGCCGTGGTGCGGCAGAGGGAGATGGCGGTGCGCCAGTCGATCGGCGCGTCGCGGTGGCGCATCCTGCGAATCCAGATTGCCGAAGGGCTGGTGCTCTCGCTGGTTGCCGCCGCGGCAGCATTGGCCTTTGCGGCGTGGGCTTGCAGTGCCGTTTCGCGGATCGCTCCGCCTCTGGAATCCGGCGGCCGCTTCATCGTCGACTTCTCCCCGGACTGGCGCGTCGCTCTGTACTCCGTGGCTCTCGCAGTGGTGAGCACGCTGGCCTTCACGCTGGCTCCCGCCGTCCGCTCGTGGGGTCAGGACCTGCTGCCGTGGCTCCGCTCCGGTGAACAGAACGTTGCCGGCGGACGCTCGCGCACGGCGAGTCTGCTGGTGGTGGCGCAACTGGCGCTGGGAGTTCTGCTGCTTACCAGCGGCGGCCTGGCGTGGCGCTCCGTTCAGGCCATGGAAGGCGCCGATCTCGGCTTCTCCCGCGACCACGTCCTGCTGGCGGGCGTCGATACGCGCACGGCGGCGCCGAATCGGGCCGCCAATCTGGTGCTGCTGGAAAACATGCGCGAACGGCTGCTCACCGTGCCGGGAGTAGTGGCGGCATCGTGGTCCGTGGCGCCGCCTCCGCATAGTCATGGCTGGATGGGTGTGCCGGTCAATCAGGTGGTCTCCGATGGCACGGCTGCCGGACCCGACTACCTGCACACGCTCGGCGTGCCTATCCTCGAAGGCCGCGATTTCTCACCGGCCGACCTGGGCGCGGGAGGCGCGGTTGCCGTGATCAACCAGAAGCTGGCCAGGGCTTTGTGGCCGGGAGAGTCCGCCGTAGGCCGCACCATCACGCTGCACGGCGACGCGTTTGCCATTCAGGTGATCGGCGTGGTGCCGAACGCCGCCTTTAATGGCGTGGGGACGAGCGGCGAGTTCTCCGGACTGACGCCGCAGGACCGGCGCAATTACGTCTTCCTGTCCGAGGCTCTTGCCGGATCGCCCGGCTCCTACACGTTCGACGTGCGGTATGCCGGTGCGCCCCCGAATCTGCGCGCCGCCTTGTCCCAGGTGGATGCGCGGGTGCCGGTCTTCTCAGTCCGCACGCTGCAGCACGAGTTCGAGGACTTCACCAGGCCCGTGCGGATGTTCGTCAACTTCATCGCCATTGCGGCTCTGGGTGCGCTGCTGCTTTCGTCGTTGGGATTGTATGCGGTGGTGGCCTTCTACACGGCGCGCCGTCGCCGCGAATTGGGAATTCGGGCGGCCTTGGGGGCTACTCCGGCGCAGGTCCTGAGCTCCGTTCTGCGGGAAGGGCTGGTGCTAACCTCTGGTGGAGTCCTGGTGGGAATGGCGCTCAGCGCCGCCGCTGCGAAGGCGTTCG
Organism: Candidatus Sulfopaludibacter sp.; assembly: GCA_035551455.1. Classification (GTDB taxonomy): domain Bacteria; phylum Acidobacteriota; class Terriglobia; order Bryobacterales; family Bryobacteraceae; genus Sulfopaludibacter. The sequence goes on along the minus strand of DASZMZ010000037.1, from coordinate 834 downwards.
GCAGCCTCCTTTTCGGCATCTCGCCGGCCGATCCGGAAACCTACGGCGTGGTGATTGTGACTCTCTCGGTGGTTGGTCTGCTGGCCTGCTATTTCCCCGCGAGGCGCGCCGCACGGACGGATCCCATGGAGTCGCTGAGGCAGGAATGAGCGAGGGACAGACGGCAAAAAGCGACCGTCTGTCCTACTTGCTTATGCGTTTTGGCGGAGCCACTCGCGGAATGCATCGCGATACAGGATGATGCCCTTTCGCGAATAGCGCAGATAGCCCTGGCGGCGGAACTGATTCATGTAGTGGGTGACAATTTCGCGCGACGTGCCCACGTATTGCGACAGCAGTTCGTGCGTGAACGGCACCATGCGGACCGACCCGTCTTCTTCGATGGTTCCCAGCCGTTCGGAAAAGCGGATCAACGAGCGGGCCAGACGGCGCGCAATGTTGTCAACGGAGAAGCTTTCGATCCGGTGCGTGAAATCGATGGTCCGCTGCACCAGGATCTGTAAGAGAGCGACGGCCAAGCGCGGCCGCTTCATCACAATGTCTTCAATTTCGGCGGTGGTCCAAGTCATCAGCTTGGTGTTTTCCAGCGCCGTGGCCTGTTCCGACCGGTGCGGCAGGTTCAGGAATGCCGATTCACCGAAGAATTCATCGGGCTGATAGATGTCCACCACAACCTGGTGTCCATCGTCGGCCAATCGGGAGACTTTCACCTTCCCGTCGATTACCAGGTGAATGCTATTGGAAGGCTGGTCCTGGTTGTAGATGATTTGACCCTTGCGATACTCGACGATGCTCGAGCACGGCAGGTGAGCGAGTGGATCTTCCAGTGGTTTT